>QYQK01000018.1 GCA_007280935.1 Opitutales bacterium | reverse complement strand
TCAGCCGCGGTTGAGCGAGGGCGCTCAACCCTACCTAAGGTAGAGGCAACTAGGGCAGCACGCGGTGCTGCCACACCTAGAGGCCAATACTCCCTTGCCCACGTACCCCCTTATTCTTCGGTTACACTTCCCAATCGTCGCCCTTGCCCTGGAGCACTTTGTCGATCGCGCTGAGTACGAGGTCGACGGCTTCATCCTGGGAGGTTTTGTCCGTCCGGATATGAACTTCCGGAGATTCTGGGGCTTCGTACGGAGACGAGATGCCGGTGAATTCAGCAATCTCGCCACGGCGAGCTTTGGCGTAGAGTCCTTTGACGTCGCGGGATTCGCAGACGGCGAGGGGGGCATCGACGAAGACCTCTATGAACGCGTGGTTCGCCAGGGTGGCGCGGGCTTTGGCGCGATCGGCAGCCAAAGGTGCAATCAGGGTGACTAGGGCGATGTGACCCGTCCCGGCGAAGAGGCCGGCGACGGCGGAGGCCCGACGAACGCTTTCGGAACGATCGGCGGCCGAGAAGCCAAGGTCGCGATTGAGTGAGATACGTAAGTCGTCTCCGTCGACGCGAATCACATTACGCGCGGCATCGAACAGGCGACGTTCGACGGCTTCAGCGATCGTCGATTTACCCGAACCGGAAAGTCCCGTGAACCAGACGACCGCGGCAGGATGTCCGGAGCGGGCCGTTCTTTCGCCGGCGGTGACTTTGCCGGAAGGGGCTGCGGACTTCGAGACGGCTTCAAGGATGATGCCGCCGCCATGAATCCGACCGCTTTCTTCAAGGGCGAAGCGGCCAGTGATCGGGCATTCGTGATGAAGGTCGAAAGCAATATTACGAGTCGCTCGCACGATGACTTCGCAGATTGAATCGCGCGGGACGCTGCTGCCTTCCTTTGATTCGAGGGTGGAGGCGTCGGTGATTTTTTCAATCTTCGCGATGACGGCTTCGACGTTCTGAGTCAGCAAGCGTAAGCGATAAGTCTTGTTCGTTTGCAGCGGCTCTTTGCCTAACCAGAAAATGCGGGCCCGAAATTCACGACCGACCCGAGGCTGGTTCGAGGGGTGAGCAGCGACTTGGCCGCGTTCGACGAAAATCTGTTCGGAGAGGGTGACGCTGGCGGAACCGCCCGTGCCGACAACCGAACGCGTTTCAGGTCCGGGCCAATCTTCAAAAGTACGCACCGTGCTGCGGCGGCCGCCCGGCTGGAAGATGAGTTCATCGCCCGGACGAATGGCGCCGGCTTCGACGCGGCCCGCAATGATGCGTCGCTCGTCGAATCGATAGATATCTGACACCGGCAGGCGCAAGGGCAGGCCGGTGAGGTCGTCCTCATGGGCGAAACCATCGAGGGCCTCGGTCACCGTGGGGCCTTTCCACCAGGGCATTTTGGCGGAACGTGCGACCACGTTCTCGCCGTGTTTGGCGGCGATCGGAATAAAGTGCACGGCGTTCAGGCCGAGCGTCTTCAGAAAGACCGAATATTCAGCGACGATTTTCTGATACGTGGACTCCGAGTGATCGACGAGGTCCATCTTGTTCACGAGCACGACGAGCTGCTTCACGCCCAGAAGGGAAAGTAAGAAAGCGTGGCGACGAGACTGATCCATCACGCCTTCTTTGGCGTCGATGAGTAATAAAGCGGCCGAAGCGCTGGCGGCGCCCGTCACCATGTTCTTCAGGAATTCTTTATGGCCGGGCGCGTCGATGATAGCGTAGGCGCGCTGCTTGGTGCGGAAAAAGATCCGCGTCGTATCAATGGTGATATTCTGTTCCTGTTCCTCGATTAAAGCGTCGAGGAGGAAGGCATACTCGAATTCCATGCCTTCGATGGCGCAATTTTTGCGGACTTGTTCAATTTTGCCGTTGGGCAAGGAATCAGTGTCATGGAGAAGACGGCCGACGAACGTGGATTTGCCATGGTCGACGTGACCGACGACAACGACGTGCATCTTGCGGTGGTCTTCGACGGAAAGGGAAGGCGTGCTCACAGGTTGGGAAAGGGATTGGGTATTCATGGGTTAGTTGTTCGGCTGGTGGGTTTACATGAAGCCCTTGGCGCGAAGTTCCTGCATGGAATTGCGACCGACGTGGTCCTGGGCGCGGCCGGCGCGTTCGCTGGTCTTGGTGAGCTTAAGTTCCTCGATGACTTCATCGATGTTGCTGGCTGGGCTGTCGACCGGGTGCGTGATGGGGTGGCAACCCAGCGAGCGGAAGCGTTTGCCGTTACGGGAAAAATAAAGCGTCGGGTTGGGGATGTTTTCCCGGCGGATGTATTCCCAGATGTCGAGCTCGGTCCATTCGAGCAGGGGCTGGACGCGGACGTGGCCGCCTTCAGGCGCGGTGCTGGCGAACTGGCCCCAGAACTCGGGTGGCTGATCTTTATAATCCCAATTACCTTCGGCGGAGCGTGGGGAGAACCAGCGTTCTTTGGCGCGGGTTGGGTCTTCGTCGCGGCGAATACCGGTCACGAGGGCATCCCATTTAAATTCATCAATCGCCGCTTTGAACGGGACGGTTTTAAGTTCATGCGTCACGGTCACCGGGTCGTGCGTGGCGTAGCCGATGCCTCGACGGATGGCGTCTTCGTTGACGCGCACGATCAGATCAATACCATGGACGACCTTGGCCTTCTCGCGGAACTCATACATCTCAGGGAACTCGTAAGTCGTGTCGATGTGGAGGAGGGGAAACGGGATTTTTCCGCAGAAGGCCTTACGGGCGAGCCAGATGAGGACGTTGGAGTCTTTACCCATGGACCAGGGCATGCAGACCGAGCGGAAGTTGGCGAAGGCCTCACGGAAGACGTGGATGGACGTCTGTTCCAGGCGCGTGAGGTGGTCGTTTTGAGCGTTACGTGACATGGGGGTCAGAAATTATTTTTGGGTACGGGTGTGTAGGCCGCATTCTTTTTTATCAAAGCCGGGCCAGCGGCCGCCGCGTTCATCGCCTCCCGAGGAGGGAAGCGTGCACGGGTAACAACCGATGGAGCGGTAACCGCGGTCGTGTAAAATATTGTGGGGTAGACCGTGTTCCTTGAGGTAAGCCCAGACCTGGTCGCGACTCCAGTCGACGAGGGGGTTAAGTTTCCAAACGTCAGAATTATCGGGGCGAGCGGCGAGCGAAAGAATCGGGGTAGCCGAACGTTCGGCACTTTGATCACGGCGCATGCCGGTAATCCAGAGGTCGAGATCGAAGAGTTTCTTACCGAGTGAATCTACCTTGCGGAGTTCGCAGCATTTTTCGGGGTCGCGCTTCCAGAGTTCGGCACCGTATTGGGCCGCCTGCTGTTCGACGGTTTGGGCGGGCAGGACTTCCTCGACCTTGATACCGAGGTGAGTTTCGAGCTTGGCCTTGAACTCGAGTGTCTCGGGAAAGAGCAATCCTGTGTTGAGAGTAAAGGCCTGAATGGGCAGGCCGGCTGTCTTAGCAAGGTGTAGGATGACGATGCCCGCGGGCTGAAAACTCGTGCCAATGCCCGCGCGCGCGCCGAAGGTCTCGTACGCCCAGCGCAGACGATCCACCGGTGCCAGCGTCGAGAGACGGGCGTCGAGAGACGGAATGCGAGTAGGGTCGAGGTCGGCCATGGGAAGACTTAAGCGGCGGGTGCGGCGGGCCAGACTGCAGCTTGGTCGACCCAGTCGCCAAAAGCTTGGCCAACTTGGCGTTCGTGGGCGTACTGCTTGAACAGTTCGCCGATGAGGACCGGAATTTCGTCGGCCAGGACAGCTTCCTTCCAGAGGCGAGCAAGGCGGGTACCTTCGCGGTTGCCGCCGAGCATGATGTTATACTTGCCGGGGGCTTTGCCCACGAGGCCGATTTCAGCGTTATAGGGACGGGCGCAACCGTTGGGGCAGCCGGTCATGCGGACGACGAGTTCTTCCTCGGCGATGCCGGCCGCCGCTTGACCCTCTTCGAGTTTCGCGAGGAATTGCGGGAAGATGCGTTCCGATTCAGCGAGCGCGAGGCCACAGGTCGGGAGAGCCGGGCAGGCCATACCGCGTCCTTTGATGAGGCCAGGATTGAAGACGATCGCACAACCATGGTCGTGGAGGACTTTCTCGATGGCCGCTTTGTCGGCCTCTTGGATATCCGAGAGAATCAGGTTCTGCGTCGCGGTCAGGCGGAAAGTCGGCGCGTATTTTTCGGCGATGACGCGGAGCGCGGTTTTCAGGCGATAAGTGCCGGCGTCTTTGACGCGTCCCGTTTCGACGAATAGTCCGAGGAAAGCGCGGCCATCTAATTGTTTGAACCAACCAAAAGCATCGCCTTGTCCTTTGAAGAGAAAAGGTTTGGCCGGAGGCAGGGGAGCGCCCAGTCGTTGCGCGAGTTCGGCGCGAAACCATTCGACGCCTTTTTCTTGGAGAACGTATTTGATGCGGGCGTGTTTGCGGTCGGTGCGATCACCCCAATCGCGGTGGATTGAAATGACGGCGGTGCCGACGCTCACGACTTGTTCGCGGGTGATGAAGCCGATGACGTCAGCCAGGCGAGGGTAGGTCGCTTTGTTGCCGTGCGAGGTGCCGAGGCCGCCACCGACGAGCAGATTATAGCCAATCAGCTGGCCGTTTTCGACCACGGCCACGTACCCCATGTCGTTGGTAAAGATATCGGTATCATTGTTGGGCGGAATGGCGAAACCGGTTTTAAATTTACGAGGCAAGTAGGTTTTGCCGTAAAGCGAATCGGTCGCGGTACCAGATTCATCGGTATCGGCAGGCGGCGGCATATACGGATTGGCTTGATCGACCGAGGCGCGAGCTTTGGCGATTTTGTCTCCGAGACCCAGGTCAACTTGAACGCCATCGACCCAGATCGAGTGGTAAGCGGTGGTACGTGGGAGCAGGGCGCGGGTGATCGCGAACGCGTCTTCATCGACCTGCACGGCGATCTCATCGACCGGCGGATTGGAAGGGGCGGTGACGTTACGATTCACGTCGCCGCAGGTGGCGAGCGTGGAGCTAAGTGCGTCATTGATCGACTTGATTAGCGGACCGATGCCTTGTTGCAGCACGCCGTGAAACTGAAAAGTCTGGCGGGAGGTGATGCGGAGGGTGCCATTAGCAAAGCGACCCGAGAGTTCGTCGTAGACGATGTATTGAGCCGCCGGGACGATGCCGCCCGTCTGGCGGGTGCGAACCATGACGGAGTATTCTTTGCCGACCTTGCGCTTGTCGCGGTCGTCTTGTTGATAGATGCCGTGGAACTTGATGAATTGCTCGTCATCATCCGTGAAGCGATCGGCTTCGGGGTTGGCGAGGGTTTCACGAATATTGCCCGAAAGGTCCGGCTTTTCAGCCTTCATGATTTCGTTCTTGGAGAGGGGTTTATCGGGTTTAGGGTCCATAGATTGATTTAACTTGATATCTTTACTTATGATTACATAAATAGGGGTCAAGTTTAAATAAATGGTAAAGAATCACAGTGGCCGGGTGGTCTTTGTGGGGGCGGGCCCTGGGGCGCCCGACCTGATCACCGTCCGTGGGCTAAGGCTACTCCAACAGGCTGACGTCGTCATCCACGATGCACTCCCGGGAGATGCCCTTTTGGGAGAGATTCCGACAACGACGAAGATCGTCCCCGTCGGCAAACGTTGCGGTGTGCATTCTTCTACGCAGGACGAGATCAACGCTATTTTGGTGCGAGAGGTATCCCAGGGTGGATTGGTCGTAAGACTCAAGGGCGGCGACCCTGGCATTTTTGGACGCTTGGGTGAAGAGATGGATCACTTAGCGTCGCGAGGGATTCCTTTTGAAGTTGTACCGGGCGTCACGGCCGCGACCGCTGCGGGCGCGGATGCCGCCTTTCCTCTCACGCATCGTGGTAAGGCGGCGTCCGTTACTTTTCTTACCGGTCACTGTGCTGACGGAACAGATCAAAACTGGAAAGCTCATGTGCAGACTGGGGCGACCCTCTGTCTTTACATGGGTGCAAAAGCTTTACCTTCGGTGGCCGTTAAACTCATCGCTGCCGGCGCTCAAGCGGATCTGCCGATTCGGCTCCTTTCAAAAGTCTCGCAAGATGGCGCCTCTGACGTGCTCACGACTTTAGCTGATCTCGCTTCGGGTAAGATCGACGTTTCGGTGCTGCCCACGCCGCTCATTGCAGTTGTCGGCGCCGTGGTCGCTCCGCCCCGTCATGCTGGCTTGATGGGGCGAATTGCAACGTTCGCCTGAGGTCAGGACTTTAAGGTGTGCCTCGCTACGAGGACACTCGCTAATTCAGGGTGCGTGCCGAGCAGCGGGCTGAGCTTCCAGCGCAGGCTGGCAGGCGCGTGTTCCTTCGCGATCGTGGCGACGTCGCCGTCGGGGCCGGCGTGACGGCCGGGGAGCAGGAAGAGCATCAAGATGACGGCGTTGCCTTTGGCCTGTTGCAGGGCGTCTTGAAGGAGGGGCTTGTTAAAGTCATATTCTGCGCCCTCGCGACGTTCCATCGAACAGGCGATCAATTCGTCCTCGTTCAGGTCGAGTTGATTCCGAAGAGAGGCGGCGAAGAAGTTTCGGCAACGCGTCACTTCGGGGATGGGTGAGCCGTGGTCGCAAAGGTAGACGGTACCGCTGCCCTTGGTCCAGCCAGTCGCTTTCAAGTTATCAATCAGCATAGTCACCAGCGTGGGGCCGAAGAGCGGGTCGCGGATGGTGAGCTTCATTGTGCCCGGCTGAGCGTCGACGAAGACCTTGGGAAGGTATTCCGTAATCGCGCGGCTGGGGCCGATGAAGAGAGGGAGCACGACGAGTTCGTCGATGCCGTCGGCCTTTGCCTGCTGGACGGCTTGTTCGAAGATGACCGCTGGCTGGCCACCGAGGAGGGCAGGTTCGATTTTCGACGAGTGCATCGTGGAGACTGGCAGAACGGATTGGCCGAGCTTCTTGCCGACTTCTTGGGCCAGTCTGCGCAGGACCAGGGTCGCCGCGGGTTCGTAGGAACCGTTGTCGACGAGGAGGATACGGATGCCAGCCATGGGGTTAAGTGAGGGATAAACCTCATATTTGCAACACAGGGTTGGTTGATTGCGGCTTGTCTCGTTTCGGCGGCAGTGTTTCCTTAAGCCATGTCTCGTCGTTTCCTCGCCCTTATCGCTCTGTGCATGAGCGTCGTTTCTGTTGCTGCTACCGATACTTGGCTGACGGATCTGGAGGCTGCCAAGAAGGTCGCCCAAGCCGAGAAGAAGGAAATCTTAGTCGACTTCACTGGCAGTGATTGGTGCGGCTGGTGCATCCGCTTAAAGAAGGAAGTCTTTGATCAGCCAACGTTCGCCGAAGCTTCGAAATACTTTATTTTGGTCGAAATTGATTTCCCGCGGGCGAAGCCCCTTGCCCCCGCACTCAAAGCGCAGAATGAGGCTTTAGCAAAAAAATATAACATCCAAGGATTTCCCACGATCTTGCTCATGGATGCGCAGGGCGAAGTCTATGCCCAGACTGGCTATGAAGCGGGCGGACCCGAGAACTATTTAAAACACCTGGCGCAACTCCGCCGCCAAAATACCGTCGAAGGAAAGCAAGCACTCGCGGCGCGTTTAGATTTCGAAGCTAAGGAACACGCATTGACCGATGCGCTTTCCGCCCAATTAGATCCTTTGTTAGAGAAAAAAGACCTGGCGGGCGCGGAAGTCGCTTTGGCTAAATTTATCAAAGACCGCAACGTCACGGGAGAATTACGGCTCAGCCTGCTCAAGTCTCGCGTCCAGATCGTCGCGATGTGCAAGCCGGGCGATCACGAGGCCGTCCTTAAGGTCATCGACGAAGTTTTGGCTGAAGCCAAGGATTCCAGCACCGTCGAGGAATTGAAAGAACTCCGGGTCCGCGTCGTCGCGGCCCGAGATGAAGGCCTTAAGTCTAAGGCCAAGTAATCTGCTCTGCGGCAGCGGAACGATATTTTCCTACCCCCATGAAAACCTCCCTCCGCTCCGTCGCCCTTTGCCTGTTTATCTTGATCGGGGTCTTGCCGGTTTCGGCCGCGACCAAATGGCTCAAGAGTTTGGAGGAGGCTAAGGCGGTCGCGATTAAGGAGAATAAGAATATCCTCGTGGACTTTACCGGCAGCGATTGGTGCGGCTACTGCATCGCGCTGGACAAGGAAGTCTTTGGCAAGCCCGCCTTCGCGACATTTGCCAAAGACTATGTCTTAGTGAAGCTGGATTTCCCTAAGTCCAAAAAACTTCCTCCGTCTGAGGTCGCGAGTAATGCGAAAGCCAAAGAAAAATATCAAGTCCGTGGCTTTCCGAGCGTCATAGTCATCGACCCTAAGACCGATGAAGCCTTGGCTCAGGTTACGGGTTATTCTCCTGGTTCGGGTCCGGCGAAATACTTACCGCGTTTAAGTGCGACGAAAAAAGAAGGCGAAGCTGCCGCGGACGGACAAAAGACGGAAGCGGCGAAGAAGGCAGCGAAAGGCGCTTAAAGTTTTCAGACGGTACCTTGGATGACCTCTGTCGGGGTCTTGCCCTTGGCGCGAAGGTCGTGAATCGATAGCCCTTCGGCTCGTTTGGAGAGACGTTGTCCGGCCTGATCTAAGACTAAGGGGGCGTGGGCCCAGCTTGGGGGCACCCATCCCAGTGCTCGATAGAGTAGCAACTGGCGGGCGGTCGAAATCAGGAGGTCGGCGCCACGCACGACTTCGGTGATTTCCATGTCGTGATCATCGGCGACAACGGCGAGCTCGTAGGAAGGAAAGCCATCTTTGCGCCAGACCAAGAAATCGCCGAAATCTTGACCCGCTTGAAAACTCTGCGGCCCTTGGAGGGCGTCATCAAAACGGATTACTTCGCCGTCCGGCACGCGGAATCTCCAGTTGGTGTTACCGGGAATCTGCGCCTCGCTATCCGTTACTGGGGCAGCACGCAGCGCCGGGGGGAAAATGGGTTCCGCGTCTTCCTCTGCGTGCGGTGCCGTCAGGGCGCGTTCCACATCTTTGCGTGATTTTTCGCAGGGGTAGATAAGACCACTGGCGCGAAGTTTGAGCCACACTGCCTGAAACCTAGCGAGTCTTTGGGATTGGACGTAGGGCCCGTGTGGACCACCGACATCCGGGCCTTCTTGCCACTTTAGACCTAACCATTGGAGATCTTCGATTGCCGCCTCCGCGAATTCCGGTCGGCAACGCGTGCCATCCAAGTCTTCGGTGCGATAAATAAGCACCCCGTTGGCTTGCTGTGCCCTTTGGGCGGCCAGGGCGAAGGTTCGGGCGTGGCCGAGGTGTAAGAGCCCTGTGGGCGTCGGGGCGATGCGTCCGCGATACATCGGCCGGAGTCGTTACAGCGGGTTGCCCGTATCGATAAATTCCCACGGGATGCCGAACTCGGTCGCGACGGCCAGGGCGAGGGCTTTGACGCCCCAGGTCTCGGTGGCGTAGTGTCCGCAAGGGTAGAGGTTCCAGCCCTGTTCCCGGGCTTCGTTGAAATGTTCTTCCCGGAGCTCGCCGGTGATCAGCGTATCGCACCCTTGGTGGTTCAGTGCCGGCAAAGCGGAACGACCGCTGCCGCTGAGGATGGCGATCCGGCGGGGTTTTTTCGCCCCGAATTCGATACCTTTAAAAGTCTGGGGGTAACTCGCCTTGAGCCGTTTAACTAAAATATTACGAGGGATACCTGCACAGAGGCACGCGATGGGGAGGCCGGCGAAGTCGACGAACCAATCGGTAATTTTTAAGCCCAGGTCTTGGGCGATGAGTGCGTTGTTACCAATGGCGGGATGGGCGTCCAAGGGCAAGTGGCTGGAATAAAGCGAGAGGCCGGTCTTTTTTAGCGAACCTTTGCGCAGTTTTCGGACCACCCGTTCGGGCGAGACCGGGCGCCAGTAGATGCCGTGGTGGACGATGAGGAAGTCGACGCCTCTTTGCGCGGCTAATTTAAATACTTCGGAGCCCGCATCCACGGCGGCCCCCACTTTCTTGACGGTGGCCTTACCGCGATGTTGCAGGCCGTTACGCGCACCTTCGAAATCTTTAATCTCCGTCCGGCGGGTGAGGGCGTCGCAAAACCGAGTGATATCAGAGGCACGGGCGGACATGGTTTAAAGGGCTTTGAGGTTGGCAGGCAGGTCGGTTACTTGGTTCAGCGTAGTGGGGTCGAACAGCGCGGCCGGTAAGGCGAGGTGGACGGCGGCTTCGGTGATTTTAAATAAGTCGACGTCCCGGGTTGACTCATCGCGGACGCTGCATGCGCCCAGAATCCATTGGTGATCGGTCTTCGCAAATTCTTCGACCTGCAAGGTGCGGGTGATTTTGTTCTGACCATTTAGGCTGACCGCCTGGACGAGTACGCCGTACGAACGATCTAGGCCGAAGATGACGGCACTGGGTTCGCTGGGTGCAGGATTTTTGGCGACGAAAAAATGGACTGGCCGGCCGCGCGCATGATCGGTCTTGGTGTACTGAGTATCGCTCCAATGGGTAAAGGGCAGGTGCAGGTCAAATGGCGTGAGCAAAAGTCCGGCGGCCAGCGGAGCGGTAGAGCTTCCCGCCGGTACTAACCGAGCGGGCTGACCCGCTGCTGCTTGCCAAAGGGCGGATTGCGTGGGGGATTTAATCGCAAGGAAGGCTTGATCGAGAGTGCCGTTTTCTTTCCATACTTCGACGCGTACTTTCGAATCTTCGGCGGCATGGGTGGCCCAGAGGATACCCCGGACGGCGGGGGCGGAATCGCCTTTCCGCGGTTTGTGAACGATCGCAAACTTGAAGCAGACGTCGGAGCTTAAGCCCGAGTGGCGAAAGTCGCTTAAGGCCTTGATTGCTTCCGCCGGACTTAATTGCGCAAAACCATCTTCAACCACCCGGGACTGGGCCGATAAAGAAAGGGCACCTAGAAGGAATGCCCAGCGAACGGACAAGCTGAGTAGGCCGAGGCGCACCGAACTAACTTACTTGGCCGGAGCAGAAGCCGCTGGCTTAGGCGTAGCGGCTGGGGCGACGGGCTGGGAAGGGGTGGCAGGAACCGAGGCAGCGGGAGGGGTCGCCGCCGGGGAAGGAGCGACGGGGGTTGCCGCCGCAGCCGCAGAAACAGGAGCGGTGGCAGGTACGGCAGTCGCTGGGGCGGTTTCCGAAATGCCAAGGGCGGTCGGCGTCTTGCGCTCGCGAGCGACAAAGCCAAGGTAGAGGCCGAAGCTTAGGACGAAGAGAGTGACGGTAAGGGTGGTCGTCATGCGGGAGAGGACATTAGCCGACTCGCCGCCAAAGACGGTTTCAGCGGCTCCTCCGCCGAGGGCTGCGCCCATACCGGCATTGGCGCTTGGCTTCTGCATGAGGATAATGAGCACCACGAGAATGCAGACCACAAAGAGGGCCACCACGGATGCATAGAGAAGAAAGTCCGTCATGCCCGTATCCAAGGGGTCGAACCTCGATAAAACAACGCCAAAATCAGGCCGGAAGGTAGGCCCCCCCTTTAACTTGGTAGGTTAGCCACTTTCCAGAGGGTGGAGGGGTTGTTCCGGTGGCGATAACTTGATGCGATTCGCCGACTTCCTGCCAAAAGGCCCGACGGCGGATGTCATCCAATTCTCCTAAGACATCATCCGCCAAAATCACGGGAGGGGTGGACGCTCGGAGCGTGTCGCGTTGCAGACGAGCCAGGCAAAGCGCGAGAACCAGGAGGCGTTGTTGTCCTTCCGAGGCGTAATCGGCTGCATCCTGCTGGTGAAACAAGATGGCGAAATCGTCACGCTGCGGCCCGCGTAAAGTTGTGCCAGTCGCGAGATCGGCGGCCCGCATTTTGGTCCAGGTTTCGCTGAGTTGGTCGGCGGCGCAATCCGGTTGATAAGTCAGCTCAGCGCCTTCGTCCGCAAAGCCCGCGCGAGCGCAGGCGGCGCGGAGTGTGGCGGCGAGTTCGGGTAAAACCTTTTGACGAAGCTCGATGAGACGTAACGCCGACGGCAGCATGGTTTTCTCGAACGCCCGCAAGGCATCTTCATTCCGCAGGTTGTTTTTCAAAAGCGCATTACGACCTTCGAGTGCGCGGGTGTAATCGCGCAGAGCAATCAGGTAAGCGGCATCGGTGCCCCCGATGGCGGCGTCGAGCCAGCGACGGCGGTTGGAAGGCGAGCCCCGGACGAGCCTTAAATCGTCGGAGCAGAAGACAATCGTCGGGAATTGGCCTAAATGTTGGGCGACCGAGGCAATGGGCGTACCATTCAGCAACGCTTTACGTGTACCCTTCGAGAGTCGGATTTCGACTTCGGCCTGGTCGGCTGGGTTGAGCTGAACGTCGATGCGCAGGCGAGCTTCCGTGCAACCGCTCCGAATCAAGGGAGAGATTTCGGTGGTGCGGAACGAGCGAAAAGCCGAAACCAGCGCGGCGGCCTCGAGCAGGTTGGTTTTACCTTGGCCGTTATCTCCCAGGAGAAAAATTCGCGGCGCATCCGTCGAGACATCGGCAAAGGTGAGGTTGCGGAAGTCCGCCGCGCGAATGCGGGTGACGCGCATGAATCACTCCGGGATGACCAAAGTCATCCCAACTTGAAGCGTGGCGGGGCTGGCCATCTTGTCTTTGTTGGCCTTATAGATATCGGTCGATCGGCTGCTGGTGCCGTAAATTTTCCGAGAAATAATGGAGAGATTGTCGTTCTTTTGGACCACATAGGTTTTGGGGGTATTGCCTTTGTTCTCCGGAGGCGACGACACCGGGTTGCTGCTAAGAGTTTTTTCCGGCTTGCCCGAAGCGCTGATAGTTGGCGTGAGTTTGTTCTCCCCCGGGCGTTGCCCGCGGCTAAGGTCAGCTACTTCCCGCTTTAATTTATCGTTTTCACCCTGGAGGCGACGAATCGTCTGATTCGCATCGAGACTGTTACCGGCGTCCGCGCTTAAGGGTCGCCCGGGAAGTTGCTGTAAATATTGTTTCTCGGCGGTCTTGATCATCTGCCCGACAATCTCGGCTTGTTGGGAGTTAGGCTTGAGCCGAATATATTGGTTGAAGTGATAAATCGCCGGCAGTGGTTCCAAGAGGTCGCTATACATGCGCCCCGCTTCGAGGTGAGATTCGGCGGCACCTTTACGGGCGTCGATGACCTTGAGGAAGCATTCGAGGGCTTTGCGATTCTCTCCCTGCTTTTGGTAAAGCTGGCCTTGGCGAAAATCGGGATCCTCTACGTCCAAAGTCCGGGAGTTGCCGGATGCATGATCGTCGCAGCCGACGAGGAACAATAACAGGAAGGCAAAAGGGACACGGACCATGCTTCCACATTCTCGCATGGGGCCGGTGCTTCAATCCAAAATCATTCGGCTAACGCCCGTGGGAGCGCCTCCGCCAGACTTGGAGTCTGGAACTTGAAGCCACCCTCGAGGGCTCGCGCGGGGCGGGCTGCTAAGTCGGCCAGGATCGTCTCGCGGCCCAGGGCGCCGAATAATAAAGATATAAGCCAGGCGGGCAGGGGCAGGATTGCCGGACGGCCCAGGGCGCGCCCAAGTTCGCGAGCGAACTCGGCTTGGGTGACCACCTGAGGGGCGACGGCATTGAGGGGGCCGCGGCAGGATGCCTGGGTCAGGGCCCAGATGATGAGGTCGACGAGGTCGCCGAGTCTGATCCAGCTCAGGCGTTGGGTCCCGGGGCCGATAGGGCCGCCCAGCCCGAGGCGAAAGGCGGGAAGCATGGCCTTGAGCGCTCCTCCAGAGGCAGCGAGAACCACGCCTGTCCGGAGATGGACGGTGCGGATGCCGGCGCTTTCCGCAGCGGCTGTAGCGTTTTCCCAAGCGGCGGCGACTTCGCTCAAAAATCCATCGACTTTCACGGGACTGTTTTCGTCCAAGAGTTCAGTCCGGCGGAATCCGTACCGGTTCAGGCCCGACATCGAAATGAAGCACGGTGGTTTGAGCGATAATTTTGCTAACGTCTCGGCTAAAGCGGAAGTGCCCTCCTGGCGACTGCACAGGATGCGTTCACGGGCGGAGGGAGTCCAACGTTGGGTGATCGTTTCACCTGCAAGGTGAATGACGGCGAAAGCCCCCTCAAGTTGACCCACGTCAAAGTTAGCCGGAGGTTTTTTCCGCCACTTTAGCGGAACGATTTGATAACCAGCTTGGACCAGTCGGGTGGTCAGGGCTTTACCGATTAGGCCGGAGGCGCCGGTAAGAATGATGCGAGGGCCAACCGGCATAAAAATATTCTTAAGCAGATTTCTTTGTCACCACCAAGATCCAAGGTTTTCCGGGGTTGGGATAATAACCGATCTTCTCGACGGTGTCGCCCGCCTGCTCGCATTGTTGGGCGAAAGCCAGAACGCTATCGGACTCGTCGGAACCTCCGGGGTGACCCGTATAAGCCACGCAAACAAGGCGTCCAGAAGGCCGCAAGAGCTTAAGGGCGGCTTGGAGGGCTTGGGCGGTCGTCGCGGGCTGCGTGATGATGGCGAGATTACCACCGGGTAGGTAGCCAAGGTTGAAAAGCGCGACGGCTACTTTGCCGTGATGTGCCACGGGGATGGCCGCGATGATTTCGGCGTGGCTCCGATGGTGCAGGGTCGTCCGTTCCAGCAAGCCGGCCGCTTCCAGTAAGTTGTTCGTCGAAAGCAAGGCCTCGGCTTGAATATCAAAGGCATGAACATGGCCGCCGGGGCCTACCGCTTGGGCCAGGAAAGCGGTATCTCGGCCTTTGCCGGCGGTAGCGTCAATTGCGAAGTCTCCGGCTTTGATGGCCTCTGACGCGAGCTTTTGCGCGCGTTCGGTGACGCGGATAGGATTTATGGGAGCCAAGGGAATTTGCGGAAGTTGGGCGGACGTTTTTCGTTCCAAGCAGAGCGACCTTCGTCACCTTCTTCGGAAAGATAATAAAGTAAAGTGGCGTTGCCGGAAAGTTCTTGGATGCCTGCTTGCCCGTCGAGTTCGGCGTTGAAGGCGGACTTGAGACAACGAATCGCCAGGGGGCTTTTGGTCATGACTTCTTGAGCCCACTTGAGGCCTTCGGCGTCTAATTGCGCGTAAGGAACGACGGTATTGACGAGGCCCATCTCTAAAGCTTCTTGAGCGTTGTATTGTCGGCAAAGATACCAGATTTCGCGGGCTTTTTTCTGGCCGACAATGCGAGCGAGGTAGGAAGCGCCGAAGCCACCGTCAAAACTGCCCACGGTGGGCCCCGTTTGGCCGAAGATCGCGTTATCGGCCGCGATGGTGAGGTCGCATATTACATGTAAGACATGACCGCCGCCGATGGCGTAGCCGGCGACGAGTGCGATGACGACCTTGGGCATCGAGCGGATAAGTTTTTGTAGATCTAGCACGTTGAGCCGAGGGACGCCGTCGGCGCCGATATAGCCGCCGCTTTTGTCGCCGCGGATCTTCTGATCGCCTCCGGCGCAGAAGGCGAACTTTCCATCGGATTGTGGGTTAGCGCCCCGGAGCAAGACCACGCCGATGCGGGTATCGTCTCGCGCATCGCTGAAGGCGCGGATCATTTCCGCCACCGTGTCGGGGGTGAAGGCATTACGGCGCGAGGTGCGATTGATGGTCACGCGGGCGACCCCATCCGACTTTTCGTAGACGATATCGGTGAAGTCTCCGCTTTTTTGCCAATGAATCTCGGATGCCATGGCACTAACTTGCAGGGCGTCGGGGGGATTTCCAATGAATAAGCGACGACACGCTTGAAAATCGTCGGAGACCCCACAACTTAGGTCCATGGCCAGCCTTACTCCTAAACAAGTTTCACAGGTTTCCCAATGGGTCGCCGACGGTTTGTCTCTATCTCAGATTCAGGGTAAGATCTCTTCCGAGCTCGGCGTCTCGATGACATACATGGATGCCCGTTTTTTAGTAGATGACCTTAATTTATCTTTGGTGGAAAAAGAAGAGCCTAAGAAACAAGAAGTAGTCGTTGAGCTAGCCCCGGAAGGCGAAGCGGGTGCGGCGACCCCGGGCGTTCCGGTTGCCGTGACCGTCGAGGTCGATACCATCACTCGTCCAGGCACGATGATCAGCGGCAACGTAACTTTCTCTGATAGCCAGAAGGCGGATTGGTATATTGACGAAGCGGGCCGTCCCGGGATGGTACCACGCGTTCCCAATTACCGCCCCTCGCCGGAAGACATCACCGACTTCCAAGCCAAGCTTGATGTCGCTTTACGGCAGGCAGGTTTCTGAGCGCTTAGCGCGACTTCAGAATAGCTTCGGCGAGGACGAAGTCCGCCGGGCGAGTTAACTTTAAGTTAACGGAAGGATTTTCGACCAGGGATACTTCTTGGCCGACACATTCGACGGCGGAGCTATCATCAGTCACTTTGCGGCCAAGCTCGGTTACTTTCTGGTAGGCTTTCAGCACAGTCTGCGTTCTGAAAATTTGCGGAGTTTCGGCCGTCCATACTAACCCACGATCTGGAGAGGTTTCGACCGCCGGAGAATCGACGCGGGCAATCTTGACGGTATCTGCCGAGCGACCGGCCAAGATGGCGGCACCGGTTTCGATGGCTTTGTCCCTTACTTTTCGAATCGCTTCCGGCGTGATGAGCGGGCGGGCGCCATCGTGAATATGCACCAAGCCCTGATGCCCGGCACAGGCGATTAACGCCGCCAAGACGGAAGCCTGACGTGACTCACCGCCAGGGACGAATTCAATCGGACAAGCGGGTAAGGGGTTTTCTGCCAGTAACGCCCGCAGGCGCGTCAATTGGGTTTCATCACGGTAAGTGATGATCACTCGGCCGATAGACCCAGAATTTAAAAATGCATCGAGCGAATGAATAAAAACCGGACGTCCGGCCAAATGCGCGGTGATCTTGTCATCCACGACGGCTTGCATGCGTCGGGCAGAGCCGGCGGCCAAGAGGATGAGAATATCGTCAGGTTGGCTCAAAGGGCTTCGCCGATTTCTCGGCGTATTTTCAGGGTCTCGGCGAATGGGTCGGCGGCTTTGAGAATGGGGCGGCCGACGACGATGAAGCTGGCTCCGGCCGCGGCGGCTTGGGCAGGGGTCATGATACGGCTCTGATCGTCAGCCGCAGCGCTGGGGTAGCGGATGCCGGGGGTCACCAAGGTCGGGCCCGCGCCGAGTTCCGAGCGGAGAATCGAAAGTTCAAGCGGCGAGCAGACCAAGCCGTTGAGTCCAGCCTGAGTTCCCAGGCGGGCGAGCAGCCGGACTTGTTCTTCCGTGGACCGTTGGACGCCGATGGCCGCCAGTTGGGCTTGATCCATCGAGGTGAGCACAGTCACCCCAAGAACTTGACAGTCGGGAAGGGTGTCACGTGCCGCTTCGGTGGCGCGGGCAATCATCTCGGGCCCACCGGCGGCGTGGATGGTGAGTAACGAGCAGGGGCGGCCACGCAGGCTTTTAATGGCTGAAGCGACGGTGTTCGGAATATCGTGGAACTTCAGGTCTAAGAACACCTTGAAACCTAAGGCATGGAATTCATCGACGATCCCCGGCCCATGGCGGGTAAAAAGTTGCAAGCCAAGTTTCACCCAAGCCAAGTTGCCCGCTAACGGACGGGCCAGCGCGAGCGCCTCATCTTTCGTCTCAACGTCAAGGGCGAGGATAAGTCGACAGGGCGAAGCCATGAGGCTTTGTAGAATCGGTCGACCCAATCTGCCAGCGTAAATCTCAGCCTACTTC
>QYQK01000115.1 GCA_007280935.1 Opitutales bacterium | reverse complement strand
GTTTCCGGGCAGGTGGCCGTGGTTTTCTGTTGGCATGGGCATGGCGGCCGCTCCACGGCGGCAGCGGGCAAGTGGGGCTATGACTCCGCCGACACGTCTTCACTCCTCGTCTTCCCGCAGGGCCTGCCGACCGTCTCGCCGCTGGTCGATAAGGAAGGGCGCCTGCCAGGGTGGCAGACGACCGTGGGCAGCGAGGGCGATCGCGACATTCATCTTTTCGATGCCATCCTCGCCGACCTAAAGAAACAGTATCCCGTGGATGAACGGCGGATCTTTTCGATGGGCCATTCCAACGGCGCGGCTTTCAGCTATCTGCTCTGGCAGGCCCGGCCCATGATTGTAGCCGCAATCGGATCGGTGGCCGGCGGTTTGCGGGGCGACGTCAAGGGGTTGTCGCCGCTGCCCGTGATTCATATCGCTGGCGAGAAGGACCCCATCGTCAAGTTCGCCTGGCAGCAGGCGACGTTCGCCGCTGTCCGCCGCTTCAACAGCTGCACGGAAGAGGGCAAGCCTTGGGCCAAGGAAGGCGTGATCGAAGCGACGATCTATGCGTCGACCAAAGGTGCACCGCTGGTGACCGGCATCCATGGCGGTGGCCATGAATATCCGAAAGGCGCGACCGAGCTCATCGTCCGGTTCTTCAAAGAAAATCCTAAGCCTACTAAGTGATCAGCGCCCGATAGAGCTCGAGGTGATCGCAAGATCATCGAGGTAGAATTCGGTCTTCTCGTTGGCATTGCTGATGAACCCGACCCAATTAAGGGCGGGAAGTGTCTTGCTCCGGAAAGGCAGATCTTTGACTTCTTGGGTGGCTTGGCCTTGGGGTGTGATTCGAATGGTCCAGCGGCCTGGAGCGGTGGGGCCGACTTCGGCAATGATTTCGATGTGCACCCATGTCTGGAAGGGAAAATTCAGGTTCAAGCCTTTGGCGCCGGTCAGTTTGCCGTCGCGAATCTGCAAGATTGGGCCGCTGCTATAGGGATTACCTTTGCTCCGCCATTCATGACCGAAGATCGCCTTTGGTTCCAGGTAGAGGTCGAAACTCACCGTTGTCGTGCCGCTGGTATGGTTGGGGTCGAAAGCCAACATCGGATAATAAGACGCCGGTAGGCCAGGGGCATCTTGGAAAAGCAGCGATTGCTGGCCTTCGGATTTCTTGGCGCGGGTGAGCGTGAGGGCCTCGCCTAAGCCTTTACTCGGTTTTCCGGGAGTCGAACTGTGGGCCGTTAGCGACGGATGCGATGCCGGGAAGGGGTGCTTGCTGTCGATGATACGACCTTCAAAATTCTGGCGAATATTCACCGATGGAGCTTCGGGTCGAGCGGGGCGTGGGGTGGTTTGCCGTTCGAACGTTTGGGCGAGCTTGAGCCACGCGGGGTCATCGTGCAGGACGCCCATGGTTGAGACATCGATTGAAGCGATGCCTATGGCAAGCGCTGGTGATCCCGCTTTCAGGCGAAAATCATGAGCGGATGGATTTTCAAAAAGCGGATCAGCGATGGCGGAGCCAAGGTCTTGTCCGCTTTGCTGCCAGGCCGCCATGGTCTGGGCCTTAAGTGGGAAGGTGACGGGGCGGAGCGAGTAGTCCCAATAAAGATTATTCCGGAGGAGGAAGTTCTGCGGCGTCCCCGTCCAGACTCCGCCTAACATCTCCCCGCGATCGAAGACGACGATGTTCTTTTCAAAAATAAAAGAGAGATGTTCCTCGGCTCGCGAGCGCTTCACCTGACGCTCTTCCGAGAAAGCGAACACGTTATTTCGGATGATGTTGTCCTTGCCGTAGTGTTGGTGGAAGCCGCCATCGGTAGTTTCGTAGGTCACGTTACCTTCCATCGTGATGCCCGTGCTGCCTTCGTCGGTGTAAAGCCCCCAGCCACCGTAAGTGAGGCAAGTCACGTCATGGATGAGATTGTGGCTGACCGAGGTGCCCTCGGACGGTCCGAGCGTGTAGACGCCGCCCATGTCGCTCAGGAGGCCTTTGCCGAGGTGATGTAGGTGGTTCCAGTCGACCTTGTTGCGCTTCGCGTTGCTGGGCGCGTAGCCCCAGCGCCAGCCGACCGAAATCGCGGAGTAGAATAGGTCGGAGATCTCGTTGTGCGTCACGACGTTGTCGGACGAAGAGCCGATCCAGATACCCACTGCGCAAGGAAAGCTCAGGCCGCCGTCGCGAATGATATTATTATGGATTCGGTTATGGCTGACATGGTTTTCAGGCAGCGTCTCATCGGCGAGCGTGCCGACCTTGATGCCGCCGGCGCCCATGTCGGTGATGAGGCATTTTTCGATGGCGATCTCGCGGCTGCCTTGACGAAGGGAGAAGCCGTAGCTGGCAAAGTGGGAAAGTTCGCAGCCGACGAAACTGATCTGAGTCGCCTGTTCTAAGGTGATGACACCGTCGACAGTCCGCACGGCGGCTTGGTTAGGTTCGGCGACCGCGAGCGAGGAGACACCTTTGGCGTGGCGGAAACAGATATTCTTAAAGGCCAAGTCGTGTACTTTATGCGATCCCGTGCCGGTGAAAGTGATCAGCTTATCGACGACAGGAAAAGTAGCGACGGCGGTATCGATGGATTCACCTGGCCGCGGCAGGTAAGTCAGCAAGCCTTGGCGGCTGAGGAACCATTCGCCGGGCTCGTCGAGGAGTGAAAGCAGATTCTCGATGACGACTCCGGTATGGTGGTCGAAGCGCGTATTGGGCTTTAAGGGCGCACCCCGAATCGTCATGGTCCCTTGGGCGGGATCGACTGCTTCGACGCGACGTCGGGTGCTGTCCCACTTATGATAGAAAGTAATGACAGCATCTTGGGCTTCGGTTTTTTTGACTTCGCCGAAGGCCGCGAGTTCCTTGGGGTCGAGACGAAGCTTTTGTTCGTATACGGTGGCGGAACCTTTGGCACCGGCGAGGGGACTTTCTTCTTCGACGTTGCGGAGAAAATGTGAGCCCGGAGCAGAAGTGCGCGCTCGGGTGGCTCGACGATCTCCGACCCAGAGTTGTTCGAAGCGTTCGGTATTGACTGGAAGATTTAAGGTCCACCGTCCGTTTGCGGAACGTTCGAAGGCTGGCAGGGTTTGGCCACCGGAGAAGACGACCGTGGCGCCAGGGGCGGCGGCATAGGTCACCGGTTTGCCAGCCTCGCCTGAGTCGTCCGCCGTGAAGGCTACCGCCTCGGCGAGGCGATAGGTGCCGGAGGCGAAGATAACCTCGACGGCTTCGGTGAAAGGGCGGGGTAGTCTGCGTAGAGCCAACCGTGCACCATTGAGTGAAGCCAGAGGGCCATCGGTGTGGCCGGAGTTGACGGTTTCCAGGTTGCCGGACCAAGCATCATTACCTTCTGGGCGGACAAAAATCTGCAGCGCCAACACATTTAAAGGCAGCAAGCAGAGACTCATGAATATTGGACGCAGAAATGGCATATAGAATGTCGGACAAGAGAGGTCGGAGGTGGTTCCTTTAAACCTTTCTGACGACGTAAAAACGGGTTTCGCCGGCGAAATCTCGGGCAGCTTTGCTATCCATGGCCACCTCAGTGCTTAAGGGCGAGGTAAGCGTCGTGAAGCCGCAGAGCTCAAGCTCCGCATAAGTTTCTTGTTCCGTGCTGCTGTGCATGAAGACAGGTGAGGTTTCGGTTTCGTGCCAACGATTGCCGGGTATGCCATCGACCGGTAGAGATTGGTTTTTCCAGTGTGCCGCGTTCTTGCCTTTTTCCCGGTCGGGCGCGGTGAAGATCAGGATTCCCCGAGGGCGCAGCACGCGATGAATCGAACGAAGGGCGGCTAGTCGGGCGTCGCGATCCGGTAGGCACATCAGACCGTTAAACGCATAGATCACGCCGTCAAAGCTGGCGTCCGAATATGTCAACGCGGTGGCATCCTGTTGGGCGACGAGCCCGGCCCAGGTGGGGTTGATGTCGGCAAGTACTCCGCGCGTAATCGAGACCATGGCTTCGGAAAAATCGGTCAGCTGTAATCCTGTATAGCCCAGCTTAAGCATTCCCAGACCGGCCCGACCGCCTCCGCACCCGACTTCAAGTAAGTCGTCCGTCAGGGCGAAGTATCGCCGGACCATAATGCGCTCTGATTCCCAAAGACCGATTTGCGTGGCCGTGCGTGCGTACATCAAGGCTGTCTTAGGTTCGCGCCAGTGAGCTTTGGGGTCCCGATGCATAGAAGGAAGCAACCGATTCTTGCCACGGAGGCAATCGCAGGAAATATGGCCACATGTCCCGACTATTGCTCATGATGGGTGCCGTGCTTCTGGCGGCTTGCGATGCTCGCTCTCCGGTCGCCCCGCCGTCGGCCAGCGCCGAAGCCGGAATGGAAGTATTATTTCCCGTCCGGGTGGGCATGCTGGCGATCCATCTTCGCCTCGCGACGACCGAACTGGAAAAGGCTCGCGGGCTGATGGGTACGCTGCAGCTCAAGGAAGGAGAGGGGATGGCCTTCTTTTACGAAGCCGACCAGCCGATGAGTTTTTGGATGAAAGATACCCCCTTGGATCTCGACATCGCGTTCGTCGCGGCGGATGGGAAAATCTTAGAAATCAAAACCATGACGGCGGGCGATACTGAGACCACCGCTTCGACTTCGAGTCAAGTCCGCCTCGCGGTAGAGATGAGCGCACACTGGTTTAAGCGTTCTGGCATCAAGGTGGGCGACCGACTGAACCCGGATGATTTGCGCCGGGGTCTGACCGCCCGTGGTTTTGTGGCGACCCGATATATTCCTTGAGGCTTAAAGCGAGCGCCAGAGCAAGACGAGTAGAGTGGCGACCGCGAGAAGGCTGAGCCAAAAGGCGACGGCGATTCTTTCGGACCGGGTGGTCAGGAAAAGTTTCATCTTACGGCGAGAGACGGGCGGCGGCGAGGCGGAGGAACGACGTCAAGCGCAGTAAAAAGTAGGGCGAAGGTGAACCTTCGATGGCAAGTAGGGCGGTCTCGGCGGCGGCGATTTCCGCGTCAAGCAAACGGAATGATTCACGCCAAGTCTCCGGAGAGATGATTGTACGCGGATCGTGACCTTGGCGGAGTTTGCTCAGGAACGCAGGCCCTTGGCGGTCGCGTTCGAGCAGCATCGGTAAAGTCAGTTTACCGCTGGCCGCATCGGTGCCGAGGGTCTTGCCGGCCTTGGCGTCGTCTTGCAGTAGGTCGATGAGGTCGTCGTAAATCTGATAGGCGATGCCCAGGTGCCGCCCAAAGGTCCGGCAAGCTTCGATATGGACCGGTGGATGTTCGGCGAGGAGTGCGCCCGTAAAGCAGGCGGCTTCGAAGAGTTCGGCGGTCTTGAGGCGGATGTGCCGATAATAATCGGCCAGAGATAACTCGTCTTGGCCGCGGGAAAAGGTTTGGCAGACCTCGCCGGAGCAGACTTCGCGGGAAGCACGGGCGACGATCCCACAGAGCTCGGGCGTGCGATGTTCAGCGGCGAGGACGAGTGCGTGGGCAAAGAGCGCATCGCCGAAAAGCACGGCCGCATGGGCGCCGTGGGTACGGTTGGGGGTATCGGCGCCATGGCGTTGATCGGCGCCGTCGAGGACGTCGTCATGGACCAGTGTGGCCAGGTGGACAAGTTCGACGATACCTGCGCCCCGGACGAGCGCATCGCTAGGTGGCCCGCCGGCGCCCGAGGCGAAAACCAACAAAGGGCGCAGACGTTTGCCGGGGTGAGCGAGCACCTCGCGTACCATGGGCCGCAATTCAGGTTCAAAAACGGACTCTTGGGCGTTAAGAAAAATTTCTAACGACTTAAAGTGTTCCTCGAGTCCTTCGTGAAGAGGGGTGGTCACACCGCAACTTGTAATGAATGACGGAAAGGCGCAAGCGCAGGATGAGGGGGATTTGCCCCAGTCGCCACTTCGATCAAGGGATAAACTTGGTCTCTACCGTGATGGTAGACTTACCGCTTTCGCATTCCGTGCATGGGGTGCGTTTATCTTCTAATTTACCTTTTTGGGCTTCGCGGGTGAAGCCCATTCCGCCACAGGTCTTACAGGTGACTTTCTCAAGCGTCGTGACGCTGTAGCTGGACCCTTGCAGGATCTCGGTGGCAAATTTTTGTAATGCCGCGGGCGAGTCTTCGAGCGGGGTACATTCCACGAAAGCATCGCGACGCATGGTCAGGTGTTTGCCGTCGAGGGGCGGGAATTTGGCCGTGAATTGGATCGAGACCATGCCCACATGCATGCCATTGGCTTTACCGGAACTACCGACGGCGACCGGGTGATCCAGCAATAGGATACAATAAGCATCGGTGGCGGCCGGAAGGCCGTCTTTAATCGAACCGACGGCTGGCCAGGAAGCTTTCACGAAATAGCGGTTATCGCCGAGGTCTTGGTGGACGACGTACGTGATTGTTGCGATATAACCTAAAGCTTTGCTGAAGCCAGCAGGCGAGCCGTCGACGATGTTCTGATTGGCGTAAGCGGAGTAGAGTCGTTGTAGTTCGCGGGTGGTTTCCGTGGCTTGCAGCTTATTCAGTTTTGCGAGCTGAAAGGTATGCGTTTCCTTGGCGACGGGTAATTGAGCTGGTCGGAAGGGCGTGATGATAGTGGCATCCTCGTCGGCTTTCGGGGCAGCGGTTTCGCTGGTAGGTTCGGTGGCTTTCTTGGCGGCAGGTGCGGCCGTCTGGGCGGAGGCGTGGGTCATGAGACCGAACGCGACGAAGAGGAGGAGGGACCGGGTGATCATGGGGATAAATTAGTCGAGTGAACTCAAATCGCCTTCGGCGGGAGGTGGCGTGGATTTAGGTTTTGCGGTTACCGTTGATGCGGCAGGCGAAATTGGGGTGGAAGGGCGGTCGTAACTCGAGGTGCGGTCGTCATCATCATCTCGATCATTATCGTCATCGTCGTCGATATCGTCGTCCTCTGGGTTGGGCTTATCCCCGCGGGCGGTCCGTTTGCGACGGACGATCACCGAGCCGATGGAGACGGCGATCAGATAGAAGCCGAATAGAATCCCGGTCAGTACGCCTAAAGAGATGGGTTCGCCGATGGGCGTGATGACGGCCACGACGATCAAGATGCCGAAGAGCATACCACGCCAAGAGCGAAGCAAGGTGCTAGGGCGGACTAATTCGAGCCACATCAAGATGATGAGCGCGAGGGGGAATTGGAAGGTCAGCCCGGTGAGCAAAGACATCATAATGACGAAGCCGTAATAGTCCGAGGCTTGCCAGATGACTTCCATTTTCAGACCGGTCGCGAAGTGGTGCCAGATCTGGACCGACATCGGTGTGAGCCAGACAAAGGCCAAGGCGGCTCCTGCTAGGAAGAGAATGAGAGCGGCGACGCAAAAAGGGATGAGGCCGCGTTTTTCACGATCAGAGAGGGCGGGCCCGACGAAGCGGACGACCTCGTAAAGGAAGACGGGAGAAGCCAAGGCAATGCCGACGCCGAAAGCGGCGTACATCAAGACAGACCAGACGCCGATGAACGTGAACTCTTTTAACTCTCCTAAGGCGGCAAGGCCGGGTTCGGCGGAGCCCAGGACCATATGGAGCGGAGAGGTTTCCGGGTGCTTAGCCCACTCAAGCGGCATGCTCAGGAAGGCCGGGACTTTATCGTAAAAGATCAGAGCGCCGACCATGCCGACGGCGAACACGGCCATGACGCGGATCAATGAGATGCGCAGGTCGTCCAGATGCTCGAGGAACGACATCTCGCTCCGGGGCTTGTTACGTCGAATAAGAGAGGCGAGCATGGGTCAGTCCTTGAGGAGTAGGGCTTTAATGTCGTCGAGGCTGATCGCAGACGAAACCGAGTCTGATTCGGTCAGGAGCTTACGCAACATCTCAGACTTGGTCTTTTGGAGTTCCATGACCCGTTCTTCGATGGTTCCGGAAGCGATGAGTTTGATGCTCGTGACGGTCCGGGTCTGGCCGATGCGGTGGGCGCGGTCGGTGGCTTGGGCTTCGGCAGCCGGATTCCACCAGGGGTCGAAGTGGACGACGGTATCGGCGCCCGTGAGGTTAAGACCGGTGCCTCCGGCCTTCAGCGACATGAGCATGACGGGGATGGAAGGCGTGGAATTAAATTTATCGCAGACCCCTTGACGGTCCTTGGTGGAACCGTCGAGGTAGCAGTAGGGGATGCCGCGGTCTTCCAGTGATTTCTTGATCAGTTGGAGAGCGGTGACGAAAGTGGAGAAGACCAGCATGCGGTGATTCGCATCTTTGGATTCTTCGACCAGTTCCAAGAAAGCTTGGAGTTTAGCCGAATCGGTTTCCTCGAGTTTGGGGTCGAGGATGCGTGGGTCGGCGCAGATTTGGCGTAAGCGAAGAAGCTGATTGAAGGCCGCCATGCGGATGCGGGCTTCGCTGGCACCACCCATTTCCATTTCGAAGATTTCTTTCCGCGTCGACTCTTGGAACTGTGCGTAGATGGCGGACTGGTTTTCTTCGAAGTCGCAATAGACGATTTGTTCAATCTTGGGCGGCAGTTCGGGCGCCACGGCGACCTTGGAGCGTCGCAGAATGTAAGGGGCCGCCATTTGCAGTAGGCGGTCATCATGCCATTTACGATCCTCAGCGACTAGGCGTTCCTCGGGCTTGGGCAAGTAGCCAGGCATCAAGAAGCCGAAGAGAGAGCGAAGATCTTCCAGCGAATTTTCGACCGGCGTACCCGTGAGGATGTAGCGCCCTTTGGCAATCAGTTGCTTGACGGCTTTGGCGGCTTGGGCGCGGGCATTCTTGATGTTCTGACCTTCGTCGCAGACGGCCGCGCCCCAAGTGATCAGGGCGAAAGAGCCGATATCGCGGGCCAAGGTACCATACGAAGTGATGACGAGGTCGAACTTCTTCAGGTAGTCCTGCGAGGTGATGCGGGATTGTCCGTGGTGGGCGAGGACTTTGAGGCTGGGGGTGAAGCGACGGGCTTCGCGGCGCCAGTTCTCGACCAAGGAGGCCGGGCAGACGACGAGGCATGGTCCGTCGGTGGGGCGATGGACGCGGAGGGCTTCCATGAACGCCAAAGCTTGGACGGTCTTACCTAGGCCCATTTCATCGGCCAGCAGACCGCCCAAGGAGTTATTATGAATATGCCAGAGCCAAGCGACGCCGACCTGCTGGTAAAGGCGCAGCATCTTCGTGAGCTCTTCGCGCACGGGGGCGGGCTGCAGTTTCGATAAATTCCGGATCGCCGAAGAGCGTTGGCTCCAGGTTTCCGGCGGTGCGAAGGCGGCTTGAAGTTCTTCCGCGATGGCATCGGCGCTGGCGAGGTCGGCGTAGCCGATCTTGAGATTCAAATCCAAGTCCACGTCCCGCTTTGATTCGCCGGTGATGCGGCGTTGGGCGTTGCGGATCGAATCCATTAACTCGGGCGTAATCAGGCGCGGACCGCGATCGGTATAGAAGAACATCCGGCCGCTGGCCAAGGCCTCTTGGACGACCTTGGAAGATTTGCCTTCGGGGTCGATGCCGATGGCGAAGCGGAAGCCATCCTTTTCTTCGGCCGCATCGCATTTCGCCTTGGCTAAGTCGACGTTACGGAGGGAGTGCGAAAGATTATGGGTGAAGTACGCATCGTTCTGTTCGATGAGTAGCTTGTGGTGGCGGGCGAGGAAGTTGAGGACTTGGATCGTGCCCGCGAGGTACCATTCGCGCGTCGTCGTCTCGAGGGTGAAACCACTACGCGAAAGCACGTCGCGGAGTTCGGCGACCGGGCCGGAAGATTGTTGGGGCAGGCGAATGCGCAGCCATTTCATCGAACCATCGACCCATGGGCGATCCTCGCGGCCGCTATCTTGGGAGCGCACTTCCTGTTCGTCGTTATTATCTTCGACCGGATCGCCGGAGGCGGTCGTCTGGGGCGTCGATTCAGGCTCGTCGAGGTGTTCGTGTACTTTCTCGAGATTATCGCCGGTCCATTTCAAAGGGGTTTCGGGCGCATTAGCCATCCGGAAGACCGTGAGGCCTTTGCCGACGGAAAGCAGTTGGCGTAAGTGGCGACGGGTCAGGGGGAGGATCCCTTGAAGTTTGCCGTGGCAGAGGTTTTCCAGGATCGCCAAGAAGAACACCGTGTCGGGCTCCATCGTCCAGGCTTTGCTGCGGTCGAGATTTTCTGGGGCGACTTGCACGTCATCGACGCGCAGTTCGAGGCGACAGATGATTTCATCGCGTTGCGCCGCCGTGGTGATGTTGGGCGGAATGATGAAGCGCACCTCGATCGGCTTCCCGCGCGTATTGGAGAGCGTGATGGATTTGAGGCGTGGCCCGGCTGGGGCGGCATCCGGCTCTTTTAACGTCTCAGATTTTTTATCTATCTTATCTACTTGGGTCTCCTTGAGCGCGACGGTGCTGGGCTTGGGGGGCGTTTCGTCGCCCTTGAAGTAACCTTCCTTAATCGCCAGAGAAATGTAGGCGGCGACGGAGTGCACGCAAAGTTTGCGCTGAAGAAGGGAGACATTGCAGCCGCACTCATTGCGTTGGAAAGTAATCGAACGCAGGTTCCAGCGGGCTTCGCGGGATTCGGTGCCATCGTCGACCAAGGCTTCGACGACGGGGGCGGTCCAATGGGCTTTCTTGACCTTACCTTTGGCTACCAGACCCTTGGCGAGCAGCACGGTGGCTCCTCCTGCCAGATCGATCAAATCGTCTTCAGAAATGTTAGGTAGCGGCTGGCGCGGCGCCATGAGTTGGGTCGTACGTTGAACGGCACTGCCAAAACGGCGTGCCAATGGAAAACTGACTAGGGGAAGACTTCTCGCCTTAAACAGCGATGTCTTGGTCCGGAACTCCGGGGTGCATCTCAAAGATGCCCACAGGGGTCGTCGGACCTGTCATCACGATGGAATAATCATCCCCGATGCCAATCACAATTTTGCCTCCGGGCATATTAACCGTCAAATCTGCGTCAACTAGGCCCATTTTACGGGCTACGGCGGCACAGGCGGAGGAGGAAGAGCCCGAAGCGAGAGTGTAGCCGGCACCGCGTTCCCAGATCTCGATCTGGATATTTTTGCGGTCTAAGACCTTCATAAATTGCACGTTAGTGCGGTTGGGAAAGTTAGCATGGACTTCGAGTCCCGGGCCGTAGGTTTTGGCAAGTTCCGGGTTAAGGGTGTCGACGGGGATGACGCAATGGGGGTTACCCACGGTAGCGGCCCAATACTTGAAGGTCTTACCCGATACGGTGATTTCTTCGCCGAGGACTTCGCGGTCGGGTCCGATGTGCGGGATGACTGGGGCGCGGAAAGAGACTTTGCCCATTTCGACGCGGATGCGCTGGCCGCCTTCGAAGACTGAGCAACGTACGACGCCGCCGAGGGTGTGAAGCTTGAATTCTTCGCCCTCTTTGATGCGCTTGGTTTCGAGAAGGTGACGACAGAAGATTCGGATACCATTGCCGGATTTTTCAGCTTCGGAGCCGTCCGGATTCAAGATGCGAAGGCCGTAGGTACCATCCGCGCGGTCGATCGGTCCGAAGAGGATGCCGTCGGAGCCAAGGCCGTAGTGTCGGTGGCAGACCTTGCGGATGGCCTCGGGAGAGAAAAGGGTCGGGCAATCCTTGGGCTCAAGGACGAGGTAATCATTGCCGAGGGCGTGGTATTTGGCGAAACGCATGCTTACCCTATGATTGGGGTTCAAAGGCTGGTTTGGCAAGCAAGGGGTGCAGTCGAGTATTCTCGGCTTTATTTCCTACCGCCGTCGCCCTACAAGAAGCCCATGCGTCTCTTACCCTTAGTTGTTGCCCTTTCCTTCGTCCTCACGGTCTTCGCGGCCGACAAGCGCCCGCCCAATATCGTCCTGCTCTATTCGGATGATATCGGCTGGGGTGATCTCGGTTGCTACGGCTCAAAGGTCATCCCGACGCCGAACCTCGACAAGCTTGCGTCGCAGGGCACACGCTTCACCGCTGGCTATTGCACTTCGGCGACGTGCACGCCTTCCCGTTATTCCCTGTTGACCGGCGAATACGCCTGGCGCCGCGAGGGGACTGGTGTCCTGCCTGGTGACGCCCGCCTCATTATTAAACCCGGCCGCCCGACGATGGCCGCCAGCCTCGCTAAGTTGGGTTATGTGACCGGTGTCGTCGGTAAGTGGCACCTTGGCCTCGGCTCGGGCGATGTGAACTGGAATCAGAAAATCGACCCGTCGCCTAATCAGATCGGCTTCACTTACTCTTTTATCATGGCCGCCACCGGTGACCGCGTGCCCACGGTTTTTGTGGAGGATGGTTCTGTCGTCGGCCTCGATCCTAAAGATCCGATCGAAGTTAGTTACAAGCAAGCCTACCCTGGTAATCCTGATCTGACCACCGATGCCGAACGTTCGAAACTCAAGATGGATTGGTCGCACGGGCATAACATGGCGCTCGTCAATGGCGTCGGTCGCATCGGTTGGATGAAAGGTGGTAAGTCCGCGATTTGGAACGACGAGACGATGGGCGATACTTTCGCCGACAAGGCCTGCGGCTTCATCGCGCGCAATAAGGATAAGCCTTTCTTCCTCTACTACGCCTCGCATGAGAACCATGTGCCGCGCGTCCACAATCCACGTTACGCCGGCAAGACGCCGCTCGGCCCGCGCGGCGATGCCGTGGTGGCGTTCGACGACCAGGCCGGCCGCATCCTCGCCGAGCTCGATAAGCACGGTCTCGCCGAGAACACGCTGGTTATTTATTCCTCCGATAACGGCCCCGTGCTTGACGATGGCTACAAGGACAAGGCCGTTGAACTGAACAAGCAGGCTGGTCATACGCCCGCCGGACCTTTCCGCGGTGGTAAATACAGCATCCTTGAAGGTGGCACTCGCGTCGGCTTCATCGCCCGCTGGCCTGGTCATACTCCGGTTGGGATGGTCTCCGAGGCACTGATGTCACAGGTCGATCTGCCGGCTGTCTTCACCAAGGTCGCCGGTGGCGACCCCGCCGATTTCCTTAAACTTGATTCCGTCGACACGTCTGCGGCTCTCACGGGCGGAGCCGGTCGCGAGACGCTCATATCCAGCACGCAGGGAACCCTACTTTCAATTCGCGACGCTCGTTGGAAATTCATCTCAGGCGGCGGCGCGGGCGGTAAAGGCAAGAAGGCTCAAGGTCCTGTCGTCGATTTACTTGGTTCCGAGTCCGATCAGTCCAACGAC
>QYQK01000022.1 GCA_007280935.1 Opitutales bacterium | reverse complement strand
AGGAACTCGGTGTTGGTGACGAAAAGGTCGTCGCCGACGAGCTGGGTATTGGCGCCCATGGCGTCGGTGGCCTTTTTCCAGCCAGTCCAATCGGCTTCGGAGAAACCATCTTCAATCGAGACAATCGGGTAACGCTTCTGGAGGTCTTGGTAGAACTTAATCATCTGCTCCGAGTTGCGCTGAGACTTATCAGACTTATGGAAGGTATATTTGCCGGTCTTTTCGTCGTAGAATTCGGAGGCGGCCACGTCGAGCGCCAGGAAGACTTCCTTGCCCAGCTTATAACCGGCGGCCTTCACGGCCGCGGCGATGGCCTCAAGCGCGGCTTCATTCGAAGCAACCTTGGGGGCGAAACCACCTTCGTCGCCGACGGAGGTCGAGAGACCCTGAGCCTTCAGCACTTTCTTGAGCGCGTGGAAAATTTCTGTGCCCATGCGCAACGCTTCGCTAAAAGACTTAGCTCCCTTGGGGACGACCATGAATTCCTGGATGTCGACGGGGGCATCCGAGTGGGCGCCGCCGTTCATGATGTTCATCAGGGGAATCGGCAGCACCTTGGCGTTCGGACCACCGATGTATCGATAAAGAGGTTGGCCTAACGCATCAGCCGAAGCGCGTGCTACGGCCATCGAGACGCCTAGGATGGCATTCGCGCCCAGCTTACTCTTATTCTTGGTGCCATCGAGTTCGATCATGGCCTTGTCGATGGTGAGCTGGTCTTGCGCGTCTACACCCGCGAGCATGGGAGCAATTTCTTCATTCACATTGGCGACGGCCTTCAAGACGCCCTTGCCATTGTAACGCTTCTTCGGGTCGATACCCTTCGGGAAGGACTTGGCGCTCACGTCGCTATCGCGAAGTTCATGGGCCTCATAAGTGCCGGTCGAGGCACCGGACGGCACGGCGGCACGGCCGAGTGAGCCACAAGCGAGACGGACGTCGACTTCGATGGTAGGATTGCCGCGGGAATCGAGAATCTCGCGGGCGGTGATGTCGGTGATATTGGTGCTGCTCATGATGGAAGATGAAGACCTATAGGGGTAGGGACAAGGGGCGGGTCTGTGCGAGTAAAAAGGTATCAAAACCCGCAAACAAAGAGCCCCGGACTGAGTTTTTCAGGCCGGGGCTTCGAAGTGGTGGGAGTAGATGGACTTGAACCATCGACCTCCTGAATGTCAATCAGGCGCTCTAACCAACTGAGCTATACCCCCCAAAAAGGCGGAAGGTGAACAAAGTGAGGCAGATGCCCGCTGGCAAGCCTTCAATGAATATCACCCAGATAGGTCGCGGCGCCGTCCTTTAAAGCCTTAGCAATCACGCCCCCCAAGCCCTTCGGCGATAGGGGATAATCGGCCAGATTGGCCAAGGGCAGCCATTCGAAGCCGACCTGACGGCGATCGCGTTCCTGCCCGGCTCCGATCGGCGAAAAATCCTCGCACTGACAATGAAAGACCGCCTCGACCTGGTGGAAATGCCCGTGGATTCGGCACATCCCATGATTTTTACCCACGTATTCCCGGACGTAGAGCAAAGCCAGTGGGGCCACCTTTAAGCCCAATTCTTCCAGCACCTCGCGCCGCACGGTATCAGTGAGGGTCTCGCCATGGTTCTGGCCACCGCCTGGAAGTACCAGAAATTCCCCCTCCTCGGTCCGAATCCGAACGGCAAGGATTTTGTCCTCATGCAAAATCACCGCCCGGGCCGCAGTGCGAACCCCAGAAACATCTCGGCTTGATTTACGATAAGGTGCGGCCACGTCTCAGCCACGCTACAGTCATGTCCCGCCCCTGAGAAGGATAATACGAAATAAAGCCGAAAGATGCCGTCCTTCGACAGGCAACCATCATCACGCAAGCAACTGTTCTAATTAAATAACCGGCAAGCCGAACTTGGCCATTAATTGCTGATGTTCCGGCTTAGCGCCGACCAGCACCAGACACCGCGGAACTTCATGGAACACCAGGTGCGAAGTTGATCGTATCAAATTCATTCAGATCGGCCTCCCGTAAATCCGTCAAAATTTTACCCGATCAACTTTTCGTCAATCTCGTGATTACCGTGCACGGCTTTCACGTCATCCAAGGCCTCTAAAGCATCCATGAGCTCAAAGACCTGCTTCGCCACCGCCGCGTCCGTCACGGGCATAGGTACGCTCGTGATATAAGCGATCTCGCTTGACTCCGGCTTGACGGATTTGCCCTGCAGGGCCTTGGCAACGGCATCATAAGACGCGACCGCGCAGAGGATTTCAAAGTGATCGCCATGATTAATTACGTCGTCCGCACCGGCTTCGAGTACGAGTTCCATGAGCGCATCTTCCCCCATTTGGGATGATCCAATCAGAAATTGTCCTTTGCGCTGGAAGCTGTGCGAAACGGCCCCTGTCTGCGCCATATTGCCCCCGTTATCGCCGAAAGCTTGCCGAATTTCGGCCGCCGCGCGGTTCTTATTATCCGTCGTGACTTCGACGATCAATCCGACGCCCGCCGGTCCATAGCCCTCGTAGGTGATTTCTTCGTAGATGACGCCAGGGATTTCGCCGGTGCCCTTCTGGATAGCACGCTTGATATTATCCGCCGGCATATTGGCGCCGCGGGCCTTATCGACCTGGGTGCGCAAGCGGCTATTCGTCTCAGGGTTTCCGCCGCCGGCCCGGGCCGCCAAGGTGATTTCCTTCGCTAAATTGGAAAAGATTTTTCCTCGTTTCGCGTCGATCACGGCTTTGTGCCGCTTCGTCGTGTGCCATTTACTATGACCAGACATGGGGAGTGGGGGGTGGAAAATCAGCCTTTAGCTTTCTTGCCCGAAGGAGGAAGAATCACTTCGACGGCCTCATCTTTCGTAAGCCAAGCCTGCAGCATCGTCAACAGGTTCTGCACCGTCATATAAAGGGTCAAAGCAGCCGGCATGGTATAACAGATGACAGGGAAAAGCAGCGTCATCATCAGGAAAATCGTCTTCTGCGAGCTGTCTGCCGACGGATTGGGCGTCATTCGCATCGACTGCCACATGGTCAGACCCATCAGAATCGGCAGGATGTTTACGGGGATATTAGCGACATGGAACAAGGTGTCGGGCGCCGAAAGGTCAGAAACCCAAAGAAACGAATGTAACCTTAATTCCACGGTGGTCTGAAATGCCGTATAGAGACCGAAGAAAATCGGCATCTGGATGAGAATCGGCAGACAACCTGCGAACGGGTTGATTTTGTTATCTTGGTAAAGCTTCATGAGTTCCTTCTGCATCTTCTCGGGATTATCCTTATGCTTCTCGCGGATATCCTGCATCGGCTTGGCGAACTTCTGCATCTTCTTCGCCGCTTTCTGCTGCGTAGCGGTCAGCGGCCAGGTGATTACTTTGATCAAGATCGTCAGCACGACGACGGCCCAACCCCAAGCCCAGTTACCACTCCAAGCCAGCAACCAATGCACGCCACCCAAACAGGCTAAGAGTAATTTACAAATCGCACCGAAAGAAATGAATCCAAGCAATTTGGAGAATTGCAGGACGGAGACTTGGCTATCAGGCAACGCCGCTAAACGGGCATATTCCTTTGGACCCACAAAGAAATCCCCTTCGACGTATGAAGATAAATCGGGGCCCAGCGGCGACTCCCAGGACGCAAAGGCCTGCACGCCCCGCTTGCCGCCTTCAAATTCGACGGGACGGACCAGGACATCCGTCCGCACCCCGCGTACCGTCGGATCAGCCCGGATAATTGAAGCGAAAAACTGATTACCAGACGCCACCCAAGCGAGGGGCTTGGCCGCCGAGGCGACGGGATGTTCAGTCTCAGCTTTGTGCGCCCCTAAGCCGAAGAGGCCGCTTGAATCCGTAAAGACATCAAGGCCAACGCGCGTAAGCTCATCGCCATCGGAAGCGAGGACAGACAGGAATTGGTTAGCTGAATCGCCGACGGTCGGATGCCAACAGCCCGTCGAAACCCAAACTCGAGGCGCCGGAACACCTGCCGTCGCCGGGATGACCTTAGTCGAAAACCGCAATGAGTAAGGCTCCGCATTTTCAACATCCTTGGCGGTAAAAGAGTAGCTTCGGGTGACTTTTGAGCCGTCAGCCAAAGTGCCGACCAGGGTGATCGCATTCGCCACTTCCGGCGTCTGGACCTTGAACTCGGAGTGTAGAACATCCATCGACTTCGTGACCGGATTCTGGACCGCCAACGTGAGAGCAGATTCACGATTCCCCCGATTAAAGAAAACCCGGTCATGCTTTTCGACATCAGCATATTCATGAATCAGCTCGACTTTTTCCACCGCGCCTCCGCGGCTGGTGAAGGTCACCCGTATCGTCCCATTCTCCCGGACAAAACGCTGGGCGGTAGCAGCTTCCACGGCCTGGCCCGCGATGCCGGAAGCAGCCAAGACAGGCACCGCCTTAACTACCGCTACTGCAGGCACACCCGGGCTAACCGCGGCCACGGGGGCCTTGCTGGCTGGAACGGGAGCCGGCTTCGTGAAGAAGAAAAGAGCGAAGGCGCCGACCATGCACGCCATACCCAGAAGGAAGTTTTTGCGATCCATAGAAAAGAGAACGCTGGCGTAAGGAAGCCGCCGCCAAGGCGCAAGGCACAAGGCGACCTAACCCCTATTAAAAGGCGATTATACCATCAAAAGGCTCTCAATTAAGCCTCTCAGGTGAAGCCTATGAGCCTGGCTTGGTTACCGGTAACTTAGCCAACTCAGGCGGGAGACTATCGGCTGCATAGGTCGGAAAGGTTAATTCCAGGAGCGAGACGAAGGGGGTCGTAAATTTTGCCTGCCCGCCAGATCGATCAACCAGGGTCGCGACTGCTACCGCCACGGCCCCGTGGGCCTTCAAGATATCGAGGCATTCCTGCACGCGGCCCCCGCGAGTCACGACATCCTCTGCAATCAAAACCCGTTCGCCCGGGCGGAAGGTAAAATTACGCCGTAAGACTAAACGGTCATTCTCTTTTTCCGCAAAAACGAACCTTACGCCGAGCTGGCGGGCAACTTCCTGCCCGACCACCAGGCCGCCGATGGCCGGAGCCAGTACGGTATCACAAGGGTATGCCATCAGTTTAGGCTTAAGTAGTTCGATGAGACGCGTGACCTTATCCATATATTGGCACACCTGAGCACATTGAAAAAAATGCCCGCTGTGCAGCCCAGATCGCAGAAGGAAGTGCCCCTGCAATAAAGCCTTGGAATCCCGAAAAATCTGGAGGGCCTCTGCTTGGGTCGAACTCATAGATGAGACTAAGGTTTAAAAGATAAAATCGTCCAAGGGCGAGACGATAGCATGCTCTCCGCCCCCCAATAACAAAGGTTCGACCACGCACGCCCCCCTGCTACCATGAGCCCTCCCCTTACCTTTCATGGAATCCCCCCGTCTCTTATCCACATCTGCCGCT
>QYQK01000119.1 GCA_007280935.1 Opitutales bacterium | reverse complement strand
ATAGACCGTGGAAGTCGTGAGGCTTAGGTTACTGAAGCTGCCGCCCAAGGTGCCGGCATAGGTGATGAGATTATAGGTACCACCGGTGAAACCGGCCAAGGTTGTGGTATCGAGCGTGATCACGCCGCCGTTGGCGGTAAAACCATTGGTGCCCGTGACGACGGTCTTATCACTACTGCTGGTATTGGCACCGAGTTGGTAGCTGAGTTTGCTGCCGGAAGATAAGGAGAGGCCGCCGAGCGTGAGCGTTCCGGCCGTAACCGAGCTACCTGGACTCAAAGTCACCCCTGTCGCCACCGTGACAGCTCCGGAAATCGTGCCTGTGCCGCTCAGGACGGTGGACGATCCGGTGACGCTGACGTCTCCCGTGCCCGTAGCCGAACCGGTGACGTTGCTGACATTGAGCGTACCCGCGCTGACGGTTGTACCACCTGTATAACCGTTACCACCACTCAGATCGAGCTTACCGTTGCCCGTCTTGGTCAAAGTGCCGGCTTGCGCACCGTCATTGACCGTACCGCTGACCGCAAGGGTCTTGCCGGAATCAACTATGATCTGCGACACATAGCTACCGAGCGTGAAGTTGCGGGTCGTGGTGATATCCGCCGTGACCTGCAGAGTGATATCCTTGAGGGCCGCGGCGCCCGACTCACCACCCAGCGAGGTAGCGGAATTGATTTTCACCGTGCCGCCACCGGAGAGGACGGAACCGCCAGAGAAGGTGTTCGGATTAAGCGTGTCGTTGAGGACGAGGATGCCCGCGACATTGGCGTTAAGCACACCTGAACCAGAAACCCGCGTGCTGCCAGAATTGGTGATAGTGAAGGTATCGCCCGAGGCGACCGTCAGAGCGCTGGCGGCGTAACCGAGGATGAAATTCTTTCCGGAATACGAAAGCGAGGTCGTAGCCTGGAGCGTCGCGGCGTTGATCGTGATACTGCCGGTGCCGAGCGCCGTGAGCGACGCGACCTGGACGGTGCCGCCACCGGAGAGGACGGAGTTGCCAATGAAGTCGTTGGCCAACACAGAGTCGTTGAGGACGAGGACCCCTGCCCCGCTGGTATTGAGGTTACCCGTGCCGGTGATCTTACCGGAAACCGTAAACGTCTGGCCACTGTCGACCGAGATCGCAGAGGCGGCGTTGCCAACAGTGAGCATTCGGGCATCAGTGAAGGTGCCGGAAACCTGCAAGGTCCCGTTATTAAGAGTGATATTTCCCAAGCCCAGGCTGGCCAGACCGTAGACCTGGACCGTGCCGCCGCCGGAAAGGATTGAGCCGCCATTAAAATCATTGGCGTTGAGCCGGTCGTCGAGGACGAGTTTGCCGGCGCCCGAAGCGTTGAGCACGCCGGTGCCGGTGAGTTTGGTACTGACGGTGTTGGCGTAGGTGAGAGTCTGCGTCGTGTCGACCATGATGGCACTATTGGCGTGCCCCAGGGTAACGTTGCGACTAACCGTGAAACCGGCGGTGGCCTGCAAGGTGGCGTTATTCAACGTCAGGCGTCCGCTGACGGCGCCGAGGCTGTTGGCGTTATTGACCTTCACCGTGCCGGCATTAGCCGTGAGCCCGCCGTTGAAGGTGTTCACACCCGTGAGCACGAGCGTACCGCTACCAGACTTGGTCAGGAGATTGCCGTTACCGGAAATGATGCCACTGACCGTGAGGGTCTGACCCGAATCAGCGACGCTCCAGGATTGAGCGGAACTGAGGGCGACGTTGGCGCCGATGGTGGTGGCCGAAGAGGAAGCTCCCGTCGAGACGGTGATGCCGTTGGCGCCCATGGTAAGGAGGCCATCGCCGCTACCGGCGTTGATGGCCACGTTACCGTTACCGGCAGAAGAGCCGGCAAAGGTGAGTCCGGAGATGGCATATGGCTGATCGAGCGTGGTGTTGACCGCAGTGCCGAGCGTAAAGATGACGTCGATATTACCTGGGGTAGCCCCGGCATCTGTTCCGGCGGCGCTGACGGTCGCCCAATTACTCGTGGTGCCATTGCTTGCTAAGGCCGCCCAGGAGGTCGTGCTACGAGCACCCGTCCAGTAATAAGGACCGGCGGCCGCGGTGCCGACCGTCAGCTTCAAGAGTCCGCCCGTATTATTATCCAGGGTATAAGAATAACCACCGGTAAGTACGCCAAGGGTAAAGCCGGTGATCAGGGCGGTGTTGCCATTATTGGAGGCGTCAATGAGCGTGTAGCTACCGTTATTCAACGGCGCCAAAGCACGAGCGTTGATGAGTCCGCCCGTGGCGCCGACCGTCAGGATGCCGGTACCAGAGAAGGCGACCTTGTCCGCAGTGCTGCCGCTCAGGTTAAAACCGAGGCCACCGGCCACCGAGGCTCCGCCGATGTTAAGGTTGGCGTTACTAGCGAGATTGACGGCGCCTACCGCGCCATCGGCATAGAAGTTGAGGGCACCGGCGGTGCTGTTGGTGCTGACATTGATCGTCAGGCTACCGCTGATCGCCTGTGGTGAAACGCTGAGTGTACCGCCGTCGACCGTAATCGTTCCGGTAAAGCTATTCGCACCCGTGAGCACCAGCGACCCAGCACCGGTCTTGGTAAGTGCTCCGCCCGTGAGCGCGTCGGCAATGACGGCACTGATGGTCAGGTCGGCACCGTTGGCCGATGAACTCGAGCCGACTATGAATGTCCGCGTCGCGGCGTTCAGGTCGAGGGTCGAAACTCCGCTACCGCTGATAGTCGCACCGGAAGGATTATTAGCGGCACTGAAAGTGACATTACCCGTGAGCGTAGCCGTACTGGAAGAACCAAGAGCTAAGGTGGCCGTTCCGCCAGAGAGCCCACCCAAAGTCAAGGCGGAGAAGTTTTGGTTCGCACCCAGCATGAGGGTACCATTGCTAACGGTCGTCGAGCCTGTGTAATTATTGGAGCCATTTAATCTCCAGACGCCCGTGCCCGTCTTGATGAGACTGATGACGGCGGAAGATCCGTCGGAAATTCCCGAGCTAATCACGTTAGGTGTACCCGTAGTTCCGGTCGTACCCGTGAGCGTGAGGCTCTTCGCACCTACGCCCGTGGCCGTGACGGCGCTCGACAGGGTCAAGACTCCACTGCCGGAGGCGTCAATCGTGGCTCCGCCCGTCGTACCAGCCAAATCGATGACACGATCGGAAGTTTCGTTCGAAGAACGGGTCCACCTGAGCGTACCGGTGTTTGCGACATCGCCGATGGCGATGGTGCCGTCCCCTGCCGTCGTCGGCGCTCCAAAGCCGCCCGCAACGCTGACGCTGCCGATGTTCGACACACTCAGGGTGCCGTTCTTGATGAAGGTCTGGCCAGTGTAGGTATTGGCCGCATTGCTCAGCGTGACGACGCCCGTGCCGTCAACAACGAGAGAACCGGAACCAGAACCGATGATACCCGAGACGGTGACGTTGCCCGCACCGCCGAAAATCAGGGTACTCGTGCCATTATTCAAGGCGCCTGAAAGCGTCAGCGTATCGGCGTCGGAGTTGATGCGTGCAGATCCGCCTAAAGCGATGCCGCCCGCATAGCTATTATTACCGCTGATATTACGAAGCGCTCCGCCGCTGGCGTTACCTGCGCCGATGAGCGTCAAAGCTTTGGCACCCACGCTGATACCGCCGCTGAGGCGCAACGTCGCCGTATCATTGACAGTGATACTGCCTGCGATCGTTCCCAGCGCGCCCGCGTTCTGCATCTCAATGTAACCAGCCTCACTGATGATGGTGTTACCGCTAAAAGTGTTGGTATTGATGATGGTCAGGCCACCCGTACCGCCCTTGGTCAGGCCCGTCGAACCGTCAATCGCTCCAGAACCTTGCAGCACGTAATTGACGAGCGAATTACTGAAAGTCACCGCCGCCGGAGTAACAATAGCGTCCAGCTGCACCGTGGAATTGACGACGCTCGGGGCGCCGGACGAGGTCGGGAAAGTATCCCGGAAAAGAACCTTATCACCCGTGACGAAGAAATTGGCGGGCGACCAATTGGCGACGCTCGTATTCCAGATGCTATTCGTGGCTCCTGACCAGAAGCGCGCGTTATCCACTACCAGCTGAATCAGATGATTGACGGAGTCGTTTTGCAGCGTGACGTAATAATTATTCACACCAATCACGCTGGATGAGAGACTGAGATTCGAAATGCCCGAACCGGCCAGAGAGGCACCGGTGTAGTTGATCAGGTCATACGTCCCGAGGGTCACGCCGTTGGGTCCGGCTAATTCGAGCAAGGAAATCTTGCCGCCATTGAAGGTCAGCGTGCCACCGGAAACCAAGATGATATCCTTCTGCTGCGGAGCGGAGCCTCCGGTCGTCCCAACCTGGAGCGATAACGTGCCACCGGTATTCATCGTCAGGCCGCCCGCCAAGGTAATCGTGGCTAAGTCATTCGCGACCGTAGCCCCGGGTGCGATGACACCGAAAGCGTTGACCGTGACCAAGCCGCTAATGGTCTGATTGGAAACTAGGGTTCCCGTCGACGTTCCACCCAAGACAATGGGCGAGGAGGCATAACTGTTGGCAAGAATCAGCGTGCTGTTCGCCTTGACCGTCGTCGTACCCGTCAGGGTATTATTCGCACCGCTCAAAGTAAGCGAACCGCCGCCTTGCAGCGTGAAATTAAGCTTGTTCTGATTAGCACCGACTCCGCCAAGCCCACCCGCGTAGGTGGATGAGCCCGTCAGGTTGAGGATTAAAGTCGAGTTCCCTGAAGCATAGCCACCAACGACCGCGTTATTGGCACCCGAACCGCTGACCGCGAGGCCAGCGATTTGCTGGCTGATGGCGGCACTGGCATTACCGAGCTGTAAAAAGCCACTGTCGGAACCATTACCCAAAGTGACCGTGGCCGAAGATGACAGACGATTATCTGCCCCCGCCAAAGCCAAAATACCTGCCTGCACCGAGGTCGAACCACTGAAGGTATTCGCGCCCGAAAGTGTCTGGGTACCGCCGCCGAGTTTGATCAGATTGATGACACCGACATAGGCCGTCGAGGTCACTCCAGGCGCGACCGTGTAACCATCGCGGATCACACCGCTAAAGGAAGCCGAAGCGTCGCCTGCACCGAGGGTCAGATTCTTCGCAGACTGACGGCCCGCCGCGACGGCCCAGACGCTGCCATTATAAGCGAGCGTCGGATTACTGGTCACGAAACCTCCGGTAGTGGAGTTAAGACCATTGAGCGTCAGATTGAAACCGCCCAGATCGAGCGTGCCAGGCGCAAAGAGCCGGTCCGAACCATTAGAGGTCGAAGCGACGCCGATTGAACCTTTGTTGGTACCGATGATGGTGACCGCCAGTTTGCCCGCACCGCTCGGAAGGACATTGTCGGCACCCATCTGAAGGGTACCGGCGCTGATCGTGGTCAGGCCAGAATAGGTATTGGGGCCCGAAAGAATCTGCGTACCGGAACCAACCTTGGTCAAAGCCAGGGTGCCGGCGCCATCGGACAACGCCCCCGAGAAACTATTCAGGCCCGTGGAATTAACTCCGGCCGCCGAGGCGGCCAACGTATAAGCGGACAGACCCGCGCTATTATTACCGCCCAAGGAGAGGGTTGAAGTCGTAGAACCTAAAGTATTCGTGACCGAACCGCCGCCGGCCAGACCATCGATAGTTTCGCTGAGGCCATTCAAATCAAAGACGCCGCTCACCGTGCCGCTGTTCACCACGACGGAACTAGAATCTGAAATCTGATTTCCACCCGTACCCGAAAGCTTGACGGTCGGAGCCGCGCCCGTTGCGACGCCATCGATGATGAGGCCGGCGCCTCCGATGAGGTCGATCGCGGAAATCACCGAAGTGGAGACCTTGTTCAACAACAAGGACCCCGCGACGACTTCGATACTTAAATTCGTATTATTGGCATTGGTCGTCAGATCTTTGAGCTCAAGCGTGCCCGCGCCGGTCTTCTTGAGGATACCCGCATTTAATATTTCTCTTTGCTGATTAGCGGTTGCCACGCCATTGAGCGTGGTCGTCAGCGTCAGCGTATTAGCAACGACTTCGATCGTACTGGGCGCGTTGATCGTAAAGCCGTGATCGGTCGTACCATTAGCCGATAAATTAGCCCGGAAAGTACCGCCGTTGAGTAAGATATTTCCCACTGCCTTAGTGGACAGACCCAACGGACCAGCCACCGTAGCCAGATTGACCGTAGCGACTTCCAAAGTGCCACTGTTGATGAACAAGGTACCGTTAAAGGTATTAGCTCCGTTTAAGATTAGTTTGCCTGGGCCGATCCCGTTATAGGCGACGTGCGTGACAGCGGTCGTGGCACCGTTGTAGGATATGACGGAATTAACCGTGATATTACTGGTCGAATTATTGATGAAAACTAGATCGCCCAGCCCGGAACTCGTGGTAGTTCCACCCGCCATGATCGTTCCGGCCGAACCCGAGACGCCAATCGTCAGCGCCCCTGACCCGCTGGCGACAAGAATACCACCGGCGGTCGTGACGCCACCCGTGGCGGCGACCGTACCCAAGCGAAGGAAGCCGGTGGAACCGATGTTGAGCGTTCTGTCCAGGGTGTCGTTATATTTAATCGTATTGATGTAAACCGGCAACAAAAGCGTACCCGCCGTAGCCAAGCCGACGTTATTCGTGGTCGCGCTACTAATGATATAGTTTTTAGTCGTGGTGATCGAAGCACCCGTCGTGATTGTGGGCGCCGACGAAGTACCCGTGAGCGCGTCGTAGGCCGTGAACCTGGTAATCGCCGAACCACTAGCCGCGGCCCAGTCGTCACCGTTCCAAGTCGTGGCACCGTTGACTAATGACTGGAGGGCGGTCGTCGTAGATACAACCGTTCCGGTCGGCACCGATAAATTCAAGGTACTACCGGTAGTTCGGGTGATGGCGCCCAAGGTCAGCGCCATATTGCCGGTCAGGCTGATGGCGTTGGCACGAGGATTGACGGTCACCGCCCCGAAAGTCTGGGCCGAGGTACCGGTGATTTCCAAGGTGCCTCCGTTACCAAACGTTCCACTGGCGACGCCTAGGGTCAGACCCAGGCCGGCTGTCCACACCGAAGAGCCTCGGGTGGCCGCATCGAGACGCAACGTGCCCGCCCTCACCTGCAAGGAACCCGTCGAAATAGCACCCGTTGCGTTGCCACTTAAAACTAAAGTTCCCAGACCCGTTTTATAAAAAACACCCGTGGTAAGGCCTGAAATAGATCCGGGTATCGTCAAGGTTGCACCGGAAGGGGTATTCACCATGAAAGCTCCGGCCGCCACGCTGCTCAGTGCAAGCGACCCACTCAGTGTAATCGTACCTGCACCTTGGAGTTGAAGTGTAGAATAGTTCGTCGAGTTTATGTTCAGCACGGTGGCTGAGCCTAAAGAGCTGGGCGAATCGATCACTAAAATGGAGTCGTTACCGATGGTAAGCGTACCCGTGAAACTCTTCGCCACCCCGCCGTTGGTCGAGGTGCTCAATAAGCTCAGATAGCCTCCGCTTCCTTGGGTATAGTTGAGGCCCGTGGCATTCTTCATGTCGCCCAAGAACAAGCCGCCGCGGGGGCGACCGGTGATTGTCGGGTTAACGCGGCCACCAAAATCAACCGTACCAAGGTAAGAGATCGTCCCCTGATTGGGATTATTCAGCATGCCGCCCGAACCCGGATCAGCCGCAAACTCTAAACCGCCCGTCGAGATGGCGTCGAAGCTGATATTATTACTCAGGGTGTGGTCGCCATTGATGGTACCCAGGTGCGTGGTTTGGGTTCCCTGAATGGAAATCGTGCCAGTACCGAAGGCCGCATTACTGCCGACACCGATGCGCACAGGCGCGATGGCATTGCCGTTAATGACAGTGCCGCCGGTGTAATTATTGCTGTCCGCCAAGGCGGTTTGGCCAAAAGTAAAGTTAGCCGCATTAGCACCCGTGAGGATATTCTTCGAACCCAAGACCAAGGTCGAAGTACTCAGGCCAGAAGCCAGACTGAGCGTCGCATACCTACCACCCAACAGATAGGTGGAATTCGCGGGAACGATCGTTCCCGTAAAAGTCGTGGCAATTAAAATCCCCGAGGGGGTGGCTCCCGGTGTATATTGGAACGCCGCCAACCGCATGTTCGGGAAATTCGTGAAATCCAAAGTCGCCGAGCTATCAGCGCCTAAAAGAAACGCTGCGGTGGAGGTCGACGGGTTGGCAATGCGGCTGCCAAAAGTGCTAATCGGATTCGTATCTCCGGTCAGGCCAATCGAGGCATTCGTCCCAGCGACTATTGAGAGCGTCAAATTAGCGCCCGAGCCGAGGATCGCACCGACACTGCTAAAAACAAGGGCCCCCTGGGAAAGCGTTACCGTTGCGCCGACCGAGGCGGCGGCGTTGCCGGCATTGGTGACCAACAGCGTACCGACGCCGCTCTTCGTCAGACCACCACCCGTCTGCGTGCTTAAGACGCCGCTTAACTCGGCTTGGTAAATCGCCACCCCCATATCCAGAAAGGAGACGTCAAGCGTGCGCGAGGAAGTCCCCAGCTGAATGGCATTTTGAAAATTGATCGCACCCGGAACGGCCACCGTGTTACCCGTACTCCCCGCATGCCCAAATTGCAGAAGATAACCCGTCGGTACGAAGCCACCGGCGCCCCAAGTTAATTGGCTAGCAGCCCCACCCAAGTTGACGTTCTGTGTCGCTGTCATCACGACGTTACTTCCACTTAAATTGTTACTAAAACCGCCATTGCCTTCCCAATGCACCTGACCCGCACCGTAACCCAAGCTTCGGGTGAAATCACCTGAGACCGACCCAAGGGAAAGTATCGCTCGGTTTGTTCCTGTTGCGGCAAAGACGATATTTCCGGTTGTCGCTGCGGAAGTAAAACCGCCGGCGATGGAGTTAGCGACTTGATTTACATCTAAGATACCGCGCGTGATTAAGGTCAGGCCGGTGTAGGTATTGACGCCATATAAACGGAAAAGTCGGGTATCGCCTCCCTCAGCCAGGGTCAAGCCGGTCACACCACCCGTGGCATCGCCCAAGACAGGAGTGAAACCGATGACACGGGAATCCGTGCCACCCGTGATCGTCAAAGTGCGCGGACCAATACCCAGCATCGTAACTGCGGCCGCAGATGAAAAAATTACCTGCGTTCCCGTCGCCCCGCTAGTATTAAACGTCCCTCCGGCCGGTCCGAGAGACATGGGCGCAGCGGTGACAAACGTTCCATTCCAGCTTAAGATACCGCCATTGAGGGTGTAGGAAGAAGGCGAGCCGGTGTTACCGGTGACGCTCAGGTCATAAGTTCCCCCGTTGATGACGACTGCCCCCGTAAAGGTGTTCGTACCCCGAAGTTGCAAAGTGCCCGTTCCGTTGAGCGTGACATTCGTCGGTGACGCACCGTCGACAATAGCGGAATTGATCACCAAAGTCCCAGCACCATACTGGTTGAAAATCAATTCATTGCCGGCACCTGGCTGCAAACTACCGCCCGAGACGGTCGTCGTACTAGCCGAGCTGGCGCCATTCAAGATGCCTCCGGTGTTAATCGTATTAACTCCGGTCAAAGTGAGCGTTAAAGCCGTGGCGAAGTTTAAGCGGAGACTATTGACGGTGATTCCGGCGCTTAAAGTCGGGCTGGTAGTGACATCGACATCGGAAGTGGTGAGGTAATTACCAGCAGTGTTACCGGCGATAGTCGTGGTTAGGAAGTTGGCCAGGGCCGTGATTGCGCCGGCGGTGGATCCATTACCAGCGCTGACCGCCCAACTCGTCGCCGAGGTGGCACCCGCGACGGCCCAACCGCCGAGAATGGACGTACCGGTATTGGCAGTCGTCGTCGAAGTGAAACCGAGAGCGCTGGGAGAAGTGCCTAAGTAAAACGCCAAACCTGTCCCCGCCGGACGCGTGATCGGCCCGAGGTTAATCTGGGCGTAAGGAGTCGTGCCACTCGTAATCACCTTCGCCGAACCAGCCAACGTGAGCGAGGTGAAGTTCTGGATATTATACGAAGTCGAACCAGACAGCTCAAGAGTCGCACTACCGATGGTGAGCGCATTGACGGGCAACATATTGGCCGTCAGCCCATTGACCGCTCCAGAATCCGAAAAAAACAGCCTTAGGTTGCCTTCATTGATCGTCGTAGAACCGGTGAATAATTGCTTATCGAAGAAACTCAGGCGGCCTTTGCCCAATTTATAGATGCTGATGGCCCCTCCAGTGTTCTGGATGACGCCATTGAACATCGACGTATCACCGGTTGCGCTCGTACCTGGAGCACCGATGAACAGATTGATGGCGGACACCGAGGTGTTGTCGACTTTACCGAAACCGGCCAAGCCGTTGAGCACTTGGGTCGTCCCGTTCAGGTCGAGTTTCGCTCCAGTCGAAATGATGGTCGCGCTGTAACCGATGGGATAAAACGGCAGGGCGTTATTCTGCCCCATCTTCAAGATCGCGGTGCCGGAAATATTGGTGCCGCCCGTGTAGGCATTATTGGTCGTATTAAGCAGCACCGTCCCCGTCCCAAAGATGCTCAGCGAGGTGCCAGAACGGGCGGTGTCCGTCGTGGCAGTCAGATAACTGGCTCCGGAAGAATTGTTGATCACCTTGGCGTTGATGGTCGCGACCCCGCCGAAATTAAAGATATTCAGTTCACCCGTGGTATAAGTGGCTGGACCGACGCCAGCAAAAGTCGTGCCGGCGAGGGTACCGCCGCCCGCGCCGCCGATATCCACGGTACCGGCGCCGCTTCCTATTAGGATACCGCCCGAGGTCAGGACATTCGCACCCGTGAGGGTCAAGACCGCCGGCGTGCCAGAATTGAAACGCAGAGAATTCAGCGTGGTCCCCGCCCAAGTCGCCGTGGTCGTGACATTGATATTATTCGCCGAGGTCGTGAAAATATCGTTCGTATAAGTCGCCGCGACGGGATTGGTACCAGAGAGCGTCGCCCAATCGGTGCTGTTCAACGTGACGAAGGCCGCCGAAGTGGTGGCGGCAGCGATGAGACCGTTTGCGGTCGCCAAGCCGCTGGTCAGATTGATGACCGGTGAGCCGCTAATGATAATATTTAAGCCCGCGCTAGCCTTTCGCGTAATCGCCCCCGTATTAACTGTCAAAGTTCCGACGCCAGCCACGACCTCGAGCGTGCTCTGGGTATTACCCTCGTTAAACGCGGTACCCGCCGTAGACAAACGCTGGGCCGAACCCAAAGTCGTGGCGAAAAAAGTCTGGGTGGTATTCGTCGCCGCCCCGGTGACCTTGAGCGTGCCACCACCCAGCGAAAGACTGCTACCCGCTGCCAGCACGCCGCTGCTTGGTGCGGGCGTAGAAGTGGCATTAAGGTGCAAGACGCCCCCGATTACGGTCGTCGTGCCAGTATAGGTATTATTATTGGTCAGCCCCCAATTACCCGTCCCACTCTTGATGATCCCGAAAGCGGCCGTGGTGAGCGAGGCGGCATCTTGGTTCGCAAAGATGCCGGCGATGGTATTGCTGCCGGTGTTGGTGCCGCCCAGATTGATAAAGCGCAGATTAACGACCGCCAGCAGTTGAGGAATGATGCTGGTATTCGCAAAAATCAAAGGCCCCGAGCCAGATGATGACAAATACTGGGTATTCGAAGTGGTCGCATTGGACGTACTCCCTTGGGCGATCAGGCTCAGTTGGCGATTAACCAGCGTCAGTCCGCTGCCAGTATAAGTAATGAGACTCGCGGTACTATTAAAGGCTAGATTCCCGATACCTCCGCCGTAGGTCACCCCATCGGCTAGGCTGGCGAAGGAAAGTGCCCCGGCGGTGACGGTTAACGGACCCGTGAAAGTATTATTAGAACCGGTAAGAACCATCGTCCCCGCGCCGGATTTGGTAAAACCAATATTTGTACCGTTATCTCCGATATTACCCCCCAAAGTCAAAACGGCGCCCGTTGAAGAAATCGTCAGCACGCCGCCGCCCAAGGTGACCGCACCCGTACCCAAATTTAGATCGTTCGCTAAAGTTGAGGTCAGCGTTAAGGTTCCAGTACCCTGGATATTAATCGGGTTGTTACCGGCGTTAGTGATGGACGCACCAGAGCTATTTCCAATCGTTGAGGCAGCCGTCACCGTAAAGGCGCCCGCCGTCGCCCCAAGGGCATTCGCATGATTGATCTGCAGGACACCAGCCGAAAGGGTTACGCCTCCGGTCAGGCCCGTATTCGAACCCCCTAAAACTATCGTACCGACACCAAGCTTAGTGATCGAACCGGAACCGGAAATCGCCCCACCAAACGTCAAAGTATTCGCCGTGACGGTCGCGACACCATTGCCGGCCAAAGTCACCGCGCCGGCACCGAGATTCAAACTCTGCGTCCCAGTGAAAGTGAAATCCCCTTCCCAGCCGATGGGATTATTATTCGTCAACGTCAACGCAGCGGTGGTCGTGTTATTGATCGTCGTTCCCGGCTTGATCGTGAAGACACTGGCCGCCGCGCCCAAGGCCGTCGTGCTGTTGATATTCAGGGTGCCCTGATTAAGCTGTAAGCCGCCCGTAAAAGTATTATTACCATCCAAGACCAACGTGCCGACCCCGAATTTGGTGACGCCGGCGGTACCCGTAATGGCACTGGTGATCTGTCCGAGTCCAAAAGTATTCGGCGTGAAGATAGCTCCTTCGGAAGCACCGAACGCGAGAGTTGCGCCCGTGACGATGGCGTAGCCAGTGGTGGTATTTAAAATGAGACCGCCCAAGCCGCTGTTGTTGACCCCCGAAGCCACTCCGTTAATCGTCGTGGTACCAGAATTCGTCACAACCGTCGGCGGCGTGAAATTAAGAATTGTCCCAGTCAAGGCCAGAACGCCGGTGCCCGTGGACAACGTGACCGTACCGGCCACCGAATCGATGGCAGTGACGTAGTAGGAGGTAGCCGCAGGAAACGCGCTACCCGTCACCAAAGAACCGATTTGCAGTCCTGCCGTCGAACTTAGGGCGGCCACGGTGGCAGAACTTAAAGTCGTGTTACCAGTCGGAGAAGTTGCCGTGGCCGTCAGTCCACCGACGCGCAAAGCATACGGGTTACTACCCGTCGCCAGACTAAGGCTAGCGGCTACATCTGAAATCGTAGTAGCAGCAATGGTAGCGTTATTCACTGCCGTCGTGTAAGTCGCGGCGCCAAAACCATTGCTGGCTTGGTATTGCACGAACGTCCCGACTTGGCCGGGGAAGGTCGCGTTAAAGGCGCCGGTACCGGTGGCCACGACCGAGGCGTCATAGATTCCCGCAGCGGTCGCAGCACCGTTCTTGTTGGCGGCCGTAGTATTACCTCGGACGACAAAATTTTCAAAGGTGGCGGCGACACCTAAATTCGCCAAGGCAGTCGGAGCCAAAACCAAAGTACCGCGGGAACTCGCGCCACGGACCAAGACACTGTTAGCCGAAGCACCGGCATTACCGATGGTGTAAAGCAACGTCGAAGTGGTGTTCTTCGTTAACGTCAAAGTATTACCGCCCGCATAGGTAAAGGTCGTGCCAACTGCGGCATTCGCGCCTGTATAAGTCGCAGCCGAAGCCGCACCGGGAAGCAGCACCAACGAACCGGTATTCAATACCAAAGCGTCGACACCCCAGGGCGTGCCCGAGTTAGCCGTATAAATCAACGAGCCCGCACCGGCTTTCGTGAGCGTGAATCCGCCCGTCGTGATTCCCGTGACAAACTTCAACGAACCCCCCGTGTAAGCTCCGATGGTCGCGGCCGCCGCCAGATTGATGCCGCTGCTGGCCGTGATCGCACCCCCCGCGGTAGCTGCGCTCGTCAACAGGGCGCCGGCATTATTGAGACCGGTACCGCTGAGCGAAATGCTCGTCAGGGTTTCCGCACCAGTCTGCTGCCAATCCAGACCCCCGCCGGCATTGATGGTGAGAGTCGGCGAAACCGTGGCCGCGTTGACTCCGCTTACGGGAATCGAATCCGTGCCCGAACCGGTCACCCGGAACGTGCCGCCGTTATTGACCGTGATGTTACCGGAGTGCCATTTGGTTACCGTCGTGGCGCTCGTGATCGAAAATATCCCGGCGTTAACCGTCAACGTCCCCGTACCTGACGACGCCACCGAAGTCATGAGCAAAGTACCGTTACCGGTCTTGGTCAGATTTCCTGTCGCCACGATGCCGCCGGACAAGGTTAAGGTCGCACCGGTTCCGATATTGATCGTCGCACCCGATGCATCCACCGTGAGCGGCACACTTAAAGTCGCGGCCAGATTTGGGTCCAAGATCAATGCACCCGTCCCGCCGACGCCAGTGCCTGCGAGGGTGACATATTCTGAACTCGTCCCGCCGATGCCAAGGCGCAAGGCGCCACCCGCATTAACGTTCGTTCCATCGACCGCCCCACCCGCCCAGCCTAAGGCGACCAAGCTCATCGTGCGCACGACCCCGCTGCTGATATCGACGATACCGTTATAATTACTTCCGCTGGCGGTCGCCCCTAACAGCAGCGTGCCGGCGCTGGCGCCACCATTGAAGGTGAAGCCGTTCGACCCGCCCAAGAACGCCGCGATGGTCGCCTGAGAAACACCTGTTCCCAAAGTGATGCTCGGGGAACTGGTGCTTAAAATCAGCGCGTGACTACTATCGCCAGCGAGCACATAGCCCGAGGTGTTGAATGTCAGCCCGCGGACAAAGATACCGACGGAACCACCCACCGTTACTGTTCCCGCTGTTCCGGTGAAAATCACCGAATCAGCGGAGATTGATTGATTAGGCCAAGCCACGTCCGCCGCCGAAACACCATCCCACCATTTCGCTGTGCTATCATCCCAAACGGATGATCCGCCCAGACCAGCACCAGTACCTGAATTATTACCCGCCGCGAGACCGTCGGCATCCCAGTAATAATTTGCAGCCTTGGAAATCTTCGGCACCGCCAAAGACAAAAGGACCGATGCGGCCATCAGCGCGGCGCGGGAAAATAAGGGACGTGTCTTGGGAAATTTCATCGGGTATAAACAAGAAAGACATTTTCATGCCTTTCTGTTTTGGGGGTACTTAGACTCTGGGGCTTTTCCTCTATTTTGACAATCGATTAACGGCAAAATGACTGATTGTGAGTACAAATTGGGAACCAGGCTGAATACATCCCCTCAGTTCCACCCACCCATCGATTCGTATTTATTGAATGATAACAATCAAATTTATCGTTTAATTGACTTAATAAAATCATAAAAGTCGCCTTTGCCTCCCTTCGCCGAAACCGATTCGACTGTTTATAATATAAAAAGCAGAGAGTCTGATTAAAAATAGGCACCCATCCTGTGCAACCGGGCGGATGATGTTTTCCATTTTAAAAACACCGGTGACCCAAGAACGCGAAATTGACGCGAAACCTGAGAGCGAAGTTTTTGCAGCTGAGGTAAGAAGCCGACGGATCCCTATCCGATAAATTTTAAAACACGCTCAGCCAACATCGCCATACCGAGGCCAGAGATACCGATCAAAGTCTCGGTGATCGTCCACGTGCGCAACGTCTGCCCAACCGTGAGCCCCAGGCATTCTTTCACCATCCAGAAACCGCTATCGTTGAGGTGCGAAAGAAAGAGCGAGCCGCAACCGATGGAGATCACCATGAGCTCCGGACTGGTGCCCGGATGGGCCGCCAGGACCGGTGCGATGAAACCCGCGGCGACGGTGATGGCGACGGTTGCGGAGCCGGTGGCGACGCGAATGAACGCCGAGACCAGCCAACCGTAGACCAATAACGGCAGCCCCGCCGAGGCCGCTAATTCGGCGAGTTCCTTGTCCACTCCGGCCGTACGCATCACGAGCGCGAAGCCGCCCCCGGCGCCGACCAGGATGAGCGTCATCCCGATACCAGAGACGCTTTGTTCGGAGAATTTTAGCAGTTCCGAAGTCGAACGCCCGCAACGTTTACCGAAGGCCCACATCGCGAAAAGCACCGATAAAAGCAGGGCAATGACGGGGTTGCCCACGAACATCCCCACCCTTCCCCAGAGCGTTTCCTTAGCTTGAAGTAATTCGACCAACGTACCCGCGAGCAGCAGCATCACCGGCAACAGCACGGTGAAGATGGTGAGCCCGAACGTCGGCAAGGTCTGGTTCGCGGAGACCGACGGCGTGAACTCCGGCGTGGCGACTTCGACGCGCTTGACGGCGATCTTCGCAAAGAACGGACCGGCGATGGCGGCGACGGGAATGCCCAACACGAGCGCCCAGAGGATGACCTTCCCCATGTCCGCATGCAGGGCCTCGATCGCGATGACGGGGCCGGGGTGCGGAGGCATCAGTCCGTGCATCACGGATAAGAAAGATAAGAGCGGCAAGACGAGACGCAGAAACGGTTGCCCGGTTTCTTTGGCGAGTGTGATGACGATGGGCAAGATCAGCAATAGACCGACAGCGAACCAAGTCGTCATCCCCACGCAAAGCGCGAGCAGGATGATGCAGAGGCCGATGCGCGAGGGGCCCAGCGTCCGGATGAACTGTTTCGCCAAGACTCCCGCGCCGCCTGATTCCGCGAGCAATTTTCCAAAAATCACGCCCAGCACGATGATCGAGCCCGTGCTGGCGAGCGTATTCCCGAAGCCCGTCTGAAAAGCTTTTAACACTTCGACCATCGTCAGCGTGCCCTGCCCGACGACCACCATCGCACCCAAAGCGAGCGAGCTGATGAGCAGCGCGATGAAGGGGTTAAACTTCAGCCAGGTCACCAACAGGACCAGGACGGCAATGGCAAGAAGAGCGAAGAGCACGGAATCAGGATTTCGGCGGGGCGACCGTAGCACGAGTAGCACCCGTGCTGATGCCCCCGTCAACCAACAAGGTCTGACCCGTAACGTAACGACTCTCTTCCGACGCCAAGAAAACCACCGGGCCGGCCAAATCATCCGGCGCACCCGGACGTTTCAAGGGAATGCGGTCGCAGAGGTATTCCACCCATTCGCGATTTTCGTAGAGCAACGCATTCTGGGCGGTCTTAAACCAACCCGGTGCGAGACAGTTGACGGTGACGCCATGGCGACCCCAATCATCCGCCAGACTCATCGTGAGCTGCTTCACGCCTCCGCGACTGGCGCCATAGGGCGCGAGTCCCGCATAGCCAGCGACGCATGTCACCGACCCGATGTTGATAATCCGGCCGTAACCGCGTGCGATCATTCCTGGAGCGACCGCCTGCGCCGTGAAGAAGGTGCCGCGTAAATTGGTATCGAGGACCAGGTTCCAATCTTCCCACGTCACTTCGAGCGCGGGCTTCCGGGCGTTACAGCCGGCGTTGTTAACTAAAATATCAATGCGCCCCAACTGCTTTTCCACCATAGCCACGGCGGCCTTGATGCTATCGTGGTCGCGGACGTCGAGGTCGACCCCGCAAGTCCGACGGCCCAGGGCCTCGATTTCTTTGCGGAACGCGCCCAACTTAGAGGCGTCGCGGCTCGACATCGCGATGTCGGCGCCGGCCTGCGCGAGGGCGCGCGCGAAATATTGCCCCAAGCCGCGGCTCGTACCGGTGATAAAGGCGACCTTTCCGGTGAGATCAAAGAATGACATGGGGGGAGAGGGATTAGACGGCGGGGGTGAGAATCACTTTCATCACGCCAGGCGCACCGGCATGCAGTTTTTCGAACCAAGCGGCGCCCTCGGCCAGCGGGACGACGGCCGAGATGATCTTATCGACCTTGATCTGGCCCGAGGCGAGCAATTCGATGCAGCGCGGAATTTCGCCGGCCGAGGCGCAGGATCCTTGGAGACGCAGCTGGCGAGTCACAACGATCTGAAGCGGCAGTTCCGTCTTCGGCGTAAGATTACCGACGAGCGTCACCGTACCGCCTTTGCGCACGGCATTGATCGCGGAAAGCACCGTGGCGTTGAGACCGACGCATTCAAAGGCCGCATCCGCCCCCTGCCCCTTCGTCAACGATTTCACGAACTCGGTGAGGTCGCCGCCGGTTTTAGGATTAAAGCTGTGCGTGGCGCCGAGTTCCTGGGCGACGGCGAGACGGGAGTCTTCCGTGTCGACCGCGATGACCTGCGCGAAACCCGCGATTTTGGCGGCCTGGAGCGTCAGTAAGCCAATCATCCCCGTGCCGACGACGATGGCGGTATCCCCTGGAGCACACGGCGTAAGGCGAACGGCATGAACGCCCACCGAGACGGCTTCGATCATCGCCGCTTCGTTAAACCCGAGATTTACTGGGAGCTTATGCAGGATGCGTGCTGGCACCGTGACGAATTCGGCGAAGGCACCATGTCGACGATAGTCGCCGCACGAGACGCCGAGCACCTGGCGGTTATCGCAAAGATTCACGTCGCCGCGCTTACAGTGGACACATTCGCCGCAGAACACCGTCGAATCAAAAGTCACACGATCCCCCACCGCAAAGCCGTTGACCTGAGCGCCAACGCCCGTGATGACGCCCGCGGCTTCATGGCCCATGACCAAAGGGGGAATCCGACGTCCCGTGGAACCGTCGAACCCGTGGATATCAGAGCCGCAGATACCACAGGCACGGACTTGAATCAAAACATCCTCGGGTCCGCAAAGCGGATTGGGCACGTCCACATAAGACATCTTTTTGTATTCGGTCAGCAGCAGGGCT
>QYQK01000082.1 GCA_007280935.1 Opitutales bacterium | reverse complement strand
GCCACCTCGACCACCTGGGCTCGCTTCCCCTGCTGATTCGCCAACACCCGGGCGCCCGAGTTTACGCCTCCGCCGCCACCACGCTCTTCGTCCGGCGCCTGCTGAATAATTCGATTCAAGTTATGAAAAGACAGCGGGAGGAAACGGGGATCACTGATTACCCGCTCTACGTCGAGACGGATGTCGAGCGCGTCGAGAACGCCCTCGCCGCCGTACCCATTGCCAACCCGCGCGTGATTGGCCGCGGCGGCGAAGAAATCGCCATCAGCTTCCACCTCGCCGGCCACGTCGCCGGGGCGGTCGGCTGCTTGATCGAACATCGACGGAAGCGTCACTTCTTCACCGGCGACGTCCACTTCCAGGCGCAACGTACGGTAGCCGGTGCCAACTTTCCGCGGCAACCGGTCGACACACTGATCATGGAATGTACCCGCGGGGCGACCAAGACGGTACCGACGATGAGCCGCAGCACCGAAGAGAAACGCTTATTGAAGACCATCAACGAAGTCGCCGACCGAGGCGGTTCCGTCTTGCTTCCCGCTTTCGCCTTTGGGCGCATGCAAGAAATTCTGCTCTTCCTGCAAGAATCAGCCGATGCCGGCAATCTCGCCGATGTACCCATTTTCTGTTCTGGCCTAGGGATGGATCTTTGCGATTACCTCGACGCGGCGAGCAAGAAGACCAAGCAGGTAAAATTCAGCCGGCAAGTATTGCGCGACCTGAACGTCTTACCGCTTTCCCGTCGCTATACCCAACCTGGCAAAAATATGCCCGAAGCCGGCATCTACCTACTCTCCAGCGGCATGTTGGTCGAAAAAACGCCCGCTTGGCGCGTGGCCGCCAACATCTTAGATCACGAAGAAAATGCGGTGCTCTTCGTGGGTTACTGCGACCCAGAGACCCCGGGCGGAGAACTGATCGGGATGGCGCCGGGCGGAGAATTTAAATTCAAAAGCTTGGATCACATTTCTACGCTCCGTGCCCAAGTGGAGCGCTTCCACCTGAGTGGGCATGCGGACCGCGAAGAACTCATCGATTTCGCCAAAGACCTCGCGCCCAAGGACATCATCTTGACCCACGGCGATCCGCCCGCACGGGCTTGGATGAAAGAGACTTTGGCGAAAGCGTTGCCGGCGACCCGCGTGCATGACCCCGAACCGGGAATACCTATCGACCTGTGATCAAGGGCCCGCAATCCGTTGAAGATTGGCGTGAGTTTTTCCTCACGCGTGGTCCACGCATGGCGGCTGAAGCCTTCCTGATTCGCCTCAGCGAGGTTAACGCCACCGAACAACGCGCCGCCCTCTGCGGGCTCCCCGACACCCGCACCCTGACGCAGCGTTTTGAAAATGCCTGGGCGCGGCGCGAAGCTCATCTCGGCGGCGTCCCATTCCTGACCAAGGATTTGTATTTCCGGACCGGTCACCCCACATTTGCGGGCTCCACCTTTTTACCTGAAGAAATCGGCCCAGCCCGAACGACCTCCAGCCTCCCGGCCGCCTTCGAGCGCGATGCCGGCGCCGTGGAATGCGGGCGGACTCAATTACAAGAATTCGCGTTCGGACTCACCGGCGAAAATCCGCACTTCGGCGATTGCCCTCACCCGACGCATCCGGAATTGCTGGCCGGCGGATCGAGCTCCGGCTCCGCCTTCGCCGTCGCTCGCGGGCTGGTTCCTTTTGCTTTGGCGACCGACACCGCTGGTTCCATCCGAGTTCCCTGCGGCTATTGCGGGATCTGGGGGCTGAGGCTTTCGCCTGACCTCACCCCGGTCGGCGACATTTTCCCGCTCTCGCCGGGTTATGATACCCAAGGCTGGATGGCGCGGACTCCGCGTGACTTACTTCAAGTTTCCCGCGCCGTACTCGGCGAAGCCCCTCCGGCCGGAGGTGGCCTCTGGGCGGGTGACCTGGGCTTGGGCATCCCCGCTGAGGATCTGGAGGTGATGAGAAAATTAGCCCTCAAGGCGGGCGCACAAGAGGATCCCGCTGCCGCTGAACTCCTGCGGATAGCCTGCAAAGAAGCGTCAACGGCTTATCCTGTCCTTGGCGGTCATGCCGCTGCCCGCGTCCATGCGGCCTGGCTCGAGCGTCGAAAAGATAGTTACGATCCGACGGTCTGGGCGCGCCTGGATGCCGGCCGCCAACGCACCCATGAAGAACTTCGTCATGCGGAAGGCATCCGCACGCGCATCAGCGAAGCCTGCAAGGCCATCTTCACTCGGCATCATTTCATCGCGTTACCTTCCACTTTCGGCCCAGCGGTGAGCAAAGCCGGCGCCGACGAGCTCCACCGGCAGCGACTGCTCTCCCTCAATGCTCCCGCATCTTTGGCCGGCTTGCCCGCGGTGGCTGGCACCGCGTCCCGCCCGGATGGCCAGACCGTGGGCGTGCAATTCCTCTTCCCGAATATGCCTAACTTCGGGTGGAGTTCGATTTTGGAGCGCCTGACCTGATTAAAGGCGCTGGCGACGCATGTGCGCCGAAGGCTGACCCAAAGCTTCGCGATATTTCGCCACCGTCCGCCGGGCGATCTGAACACCACGCTTACGCAACTCGACGGTGATAGCTTCGTCGGCCAAAGGCGCCGCCGGATTTTCGCGGGCCAGAATATCGGCAATCATTTCTTGGACGCCCTCTTGGGCCACCGTCCCGCCATCATCGGTGGCGACACCGGAAGTGAAGAACCAGCGGAATTCCTTCAGCCCGTGCGGGGTCAGCATCCATTTATTTGCCGCCGCCCGACCGACGGTCGTCTCATGCACTTCCATCTCCTTGGCTACATCGGTCATCGTCAAGGGTTTCAGTTTCGAAGGGCCGTATGCAAAATATTCTGCCTGACGTTCAGTAATGATGCGCGCGAGTCGCTCGATGGTTCGTTGACGTTCTTCGATGGCGCCGATCAGGAACTTACCCTGCCGCATCCGTTCTAAAATATAAGTACGCTCTTTTTCACTGAGGGCCTGACCGGCCAACATGTCTTTATAGGCCGGCACCAGACGCAACTTCGGGACGTGACGATCATCCATGATCACCTTCCATTTGCCGTCTTCCTCGAGCTCCACGGTGGCATCCGGCGTCACCACGCGGTTATCGTCGCGCATGAAACGGCGAGCGGGGACGGTCTCGAGCTTCGCCAGTTCGGCTAAAGCCTCGCGGATGCCATCGATTTCGACGTCCAGAATGCGGGCACATTCATCCAAACGTCGGCCCATCATAGGCTCCCAGCAATCCGCAATCAAACGTGCCGCCGTCGAAAGCCCGCGCCCGCGCTGGCGTAATTGCGCCGAGAAGCACTCGCGTAGATCGCGTGCACCGATGCCCGAAGGGTCAAACCCAAGCAATAAAGTGTGGGCCATCGTGACGGCTTCATAAGACTGGCCCGAACGTAGCGCGATGGTCGACAGGTCCTCCTCCAGGAATCCGCGCTCATCGAGCGAGGAGATCAAGAGCTTCAAGGCTTCTTGGACAGCGGCATCATCGGAGGCCGTCCGGGCCTGTTCGGCAAGGTGTTCCGCGATGGATGATTCCGCCGTAGCGGACTCCATCATATGACGACGGCGATCCTCGTCCTCCTGGGTGTAACCCTGCGAACGGACTTCCTCATAATAACTCTCGTCCCAATCTTCTTTCATCCGACGGAGGGCGTCAAAATCATCATCCCCGAGAGAAAGTTCGCGCGGCCCGTCTTCTTCGGGCTCTTCCGCTCGAGCCGGCGCATCGCTAGACTCGTTGGCGATGGGTTCAACTTCTTCTAAAAGCGGATTAGCCGCCATCTCCTCGGAGATTTCCCGCAACAACTCCGCGGCTGGCACCTGCAGAATCCGCAGAGACTGCCGGAGCTGCGGTGTCAGGACGAGCCCTTGCACCTGCTTTTGTGATTGATTGATGCCTTGATGGGCCATGGATTGACTGCTCATCCTAAACCCTGGGGCGGACTTTGCAAAGGGTAACCTATCGCCAATCCGCTTGCCATAATAGGGCTTAATCTCAAAGTTAAGCCACCCCGCCAGACGCGTCACAACCCCCGCATCACCTAGCCCTTTGCGGCGACACAAGGTCCGCGCCCCACCCTGCGCCAGTTTAAATTTTTTGCTTTTCTGAAATAAATTTCCGCATGCGCCCCCTCCTTGCCCTTCTTATTTTTACCTTAACCGCCCACGGTCAAGACGCCAAAAAACCGTCCATCGCCCTGATCCCCAAGGGCGCCACGCACGTTTTCTGGAAATCCGTCCAAGCGGGAGCCAATCAAGCCGGCCAAGAATTAGGCGCTGAAGTCATCTGGTCCGCCCCAGAACGCGAAGATGATCGACGCCAGCAAATGGGGATGGTCGATTCACTCATCCTCCGCAAAATCGATGTCCTCTGCCTAGCCCCGCTGGATGCGGTCGCCCTGCGAGAAAAAGCAGAAAAGGCCACCAAGGCCGGCATCCCCGTGATCATCTTTGACTCACCGCTCGCCAAGCCTGACGGCGCCTGCATCGGTTACGTCGGCACCGATAACTATGCGGCGGGGCAACGCGGAGCCGCCGGCCTCGGCGCGGCCTTGCACGGTCAAGGACGCGTCGTCCTTCTTCGTTACAACCCCGGCTCAGCCTCGACCGATGCGCGCGAACAGGGCTTCCTGGACGGCCTCAAGGCTTTTCCTAATATCAAAGTTATCAGCGACGAGCAGTTCGGCGGCGCGACGGTCGCCTCCGCCTTAGACAAAGCCAAAGGGCTCTTATTGCGGTTCTCCGGCGCGCAGACCCCGGACGGTATTTTCTGCCCCAACCAAAGCACGACGTATGGCATGCTGCAGGCCCTCCAGCAAAAAAAACTCGCCGGCAAAATCAAGTTCGTCGGCTTCGACCCCACGGGCGCACTCGTCGATGCGCTCCGCAAGGGCGAATTAACCGGCATCGTTTCGCAAAACCCTTTCAAGATGGGCTACCTGACCGTCAAGGTCGCGATGGCCAAAATCGCCGGACGTCCCGTACCAGCCATCACCGACACGGGCGTGGCCTTTGTCACCGCTGAGAACGTCGATACTGCCGAGATCCAGGCGGTGATTAAACCCCAGCTGGGCAACTGAGCGGATGAGCGACGGACCCGCAGGCGGCCTGCGCCTCGAGATGCGGGCTATCCGTAAATCATTTGGCACCCAAGCCGCGTTGGACGGCGTTTCACTGAAGGTACGAGCGGGCGAAGTGCATGCGATCGTCGGCGAGAACGGGGCCGGCAAAAGCACCTTAATGAAGGTGCTCTCCGGAGCGCACCAACCCGACGGCGGCCAGATGTGGCTTGATGGCACACCTTACGCGCCCGCGCACCCGCAAGAAGCCCGGCAAAGAGGCGTTGGCATGATCTATCAAGAGCTCTCCATCGCGCCGCACCTAAGCGTGGCAGAAAATATTTCACTCGGGCGGGAACCCCGCCGAGGAATCTTACTCGACCGTGCCGCCTTAAGATCCCGAGCGCAAAGCACCTTAGCAGAGCTAGGACATGGCCAGATCGACGTCGACGCTCCGGCGGGCGGACTTTCCATCAGCCAGCAACAGATTGTCGAAATCGCCCGGTCCTTGGCGATGGGGTGCCGCGTCATCGTCTTCGATGAGCCCACCAGTTCCCTCGCCCAGGCAGACGTCCAACGCCTCTACGCATTGATTGATAATCTCTCCCGCCGCGGCTTGGCGGTGATTTATATTTCTCATTTTCTCGAAGAAGTCCGACGTTTGGCAACACGACTGACCGTCTTGCGGGACGGACGCTCCATCGCTGTCCATGAAGTCGACCAGGTAGGTGACGCGCAGATCGTGGCGGAGATGGTCGGCCGGGATATCCAAGACCTTTACCCACGCAGCGTCCGGAAAAAGGGTGCGGTCGCCCTGGAAGCCATCTTGCCCGACATCGGCCCAATCACTTTGCACTACGGAGAAATCCTTGGGCTCTGCGGCCTCGTCGGCGCAGGCCGTAGTGAAATTCTCCAAGCCCTCTTCGGACTTGAACTGAAAAAAGACGCACGCATCAGGAAGGACGGGCATACGGTCGGCCCAGGGCCGCGACATAGCTGGGCCGCACGCCTGGGCTTTGTAAGCGAAAATCGTAAAGAAGAAGGCCTCGCGCTGTCATTATCCATTGGCGATAACGTCTGCCTCCCTGCTCTCGGCAAGCTGGGGCGGCTAGGCTTTCTTTCGCCCGCCCGCCGTCGCCAGAATACCGGACAATGGATTCAGCAACTAGATATACGCTGTCAATCCGCGGACCAAAACATCGGAAACCTTTCTGGTGGTAACCAACAAAAAGCCGCTTTCGCCAGATTACTCGAAGCGGATTGCGAGATTTTGCTTCTGGATGAGCCGACGCGCGGAATCGACATCGCCGCCAAAGCCAAGATCTATGCGACAATTGATCGCCTCGTCACGGACCCGCTTCAGCCGCGCGCCATCATCATGGTGAGTAGCTACCTTCCCGAGCTTCTGGGAGTCTGCGACCGGATCGCCGTCGTCCGTCGCGGGAAAATCGGCCACCCTTACCCTGTCGCTGAGACTTCTTCGGAACAACTGATGAAAGAAGCTACCCGCCTTTCCTAAACATGTCCCTCTCACCATACCCGAGCACACTCCGGCCGGCCGCTCTTTTAAAAACCCTCGGACCCCTGCTGGCGCTGGCTTTCGTCTGGGGCCTATTTTTTGTTTTTGGCAACCGCGCCATCGGGTCAGCTGAAGGGATTGAGTCGATCGTCCAACAAACTGTGGTCATCGGTATTGCCGCCATCGGGATGACTTTTATCATTATCTCCGCAGGCATCGACCTCTCGATTGGCTCCTGCATCGCGTTGTGCTCCGTCGTTGCGGCCAAGGCGGCTATCGCCGGGCATGGTCCGGCGTGGGTCATCTCGGCCACGCTCCTGGCTGGAATCATGGCGGGGCTGGCCATCGGGATGTTGGTCGTCTATGTGCGGCTTATTCCCTTCATCACCACCCTAGGGACCCTGCTGATCCTGCGCGGTTTCGCCCTTGGTTTGGCCAATTCCCAGGCCATCAATGCGCAAGAAATCAGCTGGCTCAGATTCTGGCTGAACAGTTTGCCTGAAAATTTGAAATGGCTCGTCATTCCTCCGGGAGGCTGGCTGATGATCTTCCTTGCGGCGCTCGCCACTGGTATCCTGCGCTATACTGTTTTCGGACGGCAAGTATTCGCCGTCGGTTCCAACGAGCAAACCGCCCGCCTCTGCGGTGTCGCCGTCGATCGCATCAAACTCTTGGTCTATATGATTGGCGGAGCCTTTGCCGGCCTCTCCGGCCTTATGCTTGTCTCCTACCAAGGCCAAGGCGATCCGACGGGCGCGACGGGCTACGAACTCGATATCATCGCCTCCGTCGTGATCGGTGGAGCGAGCCTGAATGGTGGCGTCGGTTCGGTTTTCGGCTCCTTGATCGGCGCGCTCGTCATGACCGTCATCCGGACGGGCTGTACGCTCAACGGCATCGATGAAAGCACCACCCGCATCATCACCGGAACGATCATTGTGACCGCGGTCGTAGTCGATCGACTCCGCCGTCGGGCGGATTAATTCCGACGCACCCAACAATCCGGCTCGGAACAATCGGCCATCTGCACGGAAGACAGGCGCGCCACTTTGCCCGTGAGGCTATCCACCACAGCAAGCCAAGAGTTTGTCTTCGTGGCTTGAGTGGCAATCAAGTGACGGCCATCGGCGCACCAGGAAGCGTGCGAGAGATCAAGCGGACTCGTGACGGGCACCGGCGTCACCGTCCCCGCACTCAAATTAATGATTCCCAGACTGAGGCGACCCGATTGGAACGTGAAGATCAGCTGATTAGGCACGGAAGGATTCCAGCGCGGCTCCGTGCAATAACCATAGCCCGTCGAAACCCGCGTGACGCTACCACCCGCCGAACTGGCGAGATAAATACCAGGATGCCCGACTGGTCCGCTCGTCAGCGCAAAACGAGCACCATCTGGCGACCACGACGGATCCGCGTCCACATCGGGCGTTGCGATGACACGGTGCGGGGCCTCGCCATTGGGGCCAGCGACGAAAATATCCATGGTCCCTTTGTTGGATGAACCGAAAGCGATGCGTCCATCTGGACCAGAGCTCGCCGCGCCCAAGGCGCCTCGAACATCCGTGATGACCTTCCGCGGTTCACCGATGCCATTGGTCGAAAAGATTTCCGGAAAGCCGGTGCGCACCGAAGAAACAAAATAGACCCGCGTACCGTCCGCCGACCAACGCGGGCCGATTGAGGTGTTGCGATAATTCGTCAGTCGCAGCGTCTTTGAGCGCGCCAAATTTGTCACGTAGATTTCCTGATTACCGGAAAACTTGGAAGTGAAGGCGATCTTAGTGCCAGCAAAAAGCGGCTTGAGTTGCCACCGTTTACCGAGCCCGACAAGAGCGGCATCGGCCGTCCGCAGGGCCAACTCATCCTCATCCTTGCCTTCGACCGAGGATTGAAAAGCGAAACGTGCATTATCGCAGGCCACCGTGGCCGTCAGCCCGCTCCGGCTGATTGCGACTTTGACCGAAGATCCGGCACGCAAGCTGATTGCGCCATGCGTCGACAAGGCGAACTGCACCAGATTGCCCAGTACTTGGTCATCTGAGACCACAGTGATCGGGATAATGCCCTTTTGCAATTCGGCGTCGACGCTGTCGTTGATGACCACTCGATCCTGGGCGGAAAGAAGAGAGGCCGCGAAGAGAACAAAGAGGGCAAGAAGTCGCATGGTTGAGAGCAGAGAGGGCAGAATTAAAACGATAGCAGTTTGACCTAACTTCGGGCGGGAGTTCAATCCCACTAATGCCACTCGATAAGGAATCCGTTCAGAAGGCCCTCAGCCAAGTCCGCTACCCGGGCTACAGCCGAGACATTGTCGCCTTCGGGTTGGTTAAGGGCATTGAGGTCACCCTCGAAGGCAAAGTCACCGTGGGGCTGGCGGTGACAACGGCCGATCCGGCCATTCCGAAGAAACTTTACGCCGACATTGAGGTCGCCCTCAAGGCCATTGGCGCCGTGCAACCAGAAATCGCCATCACCGTCACCGTCCCCAAGACCCCGCCAGGCGCTGTCGGCTCACCTGGAGCGGAAGTCAAATTGCCTGCCCATGCCGGCGTCGGCCAAGTCAAACACATCGTAGCGGTGGCCAGCGGCAAGGGCGGCGTCGGCAAATCGACATTTGCCGTGAATCTGGCCTGCGCCCTCGCCCGATCGCTGACCGAACAGGGCCGCCCTGGCCGGATTGGACTGATGGACTGCGATATCTACGGCCCCTCCGTCCCCTTGATGATTGGCGTCAACGCCCGCCCCACCCTGGATGGCGACGTCTTGATTCCCCTTGAGAACTTCGGGGTTAAAATCATGTCCATGGGCCTGCTTATCGAAGCTGATGCGCCCGTCGTCTGGCGCGGTCCGATGATCATGAAAACCATCACTCAGTTCGCGACTAATGTCCGCTGGGGCGAATTAGACGTCTTGCTCATCGATCTACCACCCGGCACCGGAGATGCGCAATTATCCATCGCCCAGGCCATGGCCTTGAGCGGGGCCGTCATCGTAACCACCCCGCAGACCGCCGCCGTTGCCGTGGCTTTACGTGGAGCCGCGATGTTCGCGAAAGTGAGCGTCCCCATCATCGGAGTCGCTGAAAACATGAGTTTTTATGAAGGAACTGACGGCCATCGCCAATACCTCTTCGGTCAAGGCGGGGGACTGCGCGTCGCCACGGCCCTGAATACCGAACTCCTTGGGGAGGTGCCCTTGGATCCCGCCGTCCGCCAAGGGGGCGACCACGGAATACCGGTCGTCATCAGCCACCCCGAGAGCAATGCGGCGAGGGTCTTCAAATCGGTCGCCTTGACGGTCCTCCGCAAACTCGAAGCCTAAATTTAACGGTCTTGTCGCCTACGGCTTGCCAGATTGATAATAACCTTACAACGTATGCTCCAAGCATGACTGACTTCATCCACGGCGCGCCTCCCGAAGCTGATTTGGCTTCACGGTCCTCGCTTTACGCTGAGTTCCTGGCCGAACGGGAAGAAATCCTCCGCCATAAATGGATTGAGTCAGAAAAGCTCGGTTCGGATATCGGCTTTGAAAGCGCTTTGATTGATTGGACCCGGCACCACCGGGCCCGTTGGCGCTTAGAACGTCGGCAAGTCCGGCACGCCTAAAAGCGACCCCTCGGCCGCTGGGCCGCCAGCTATTCCGAAAAATAAAAAAGCCGACGGCGTTGCGGCCCTCGGCTCAGAAAAAGAAAAACGGAACGAGGCTTAACCCTTGATCTCCTTATGCAGCGTGTGACGGCGCAGGGAGGGGTTGTATTTGAGCTTCTCGACCTTCTCTTGGGAAAGCTTCTTATTACGAGTGGTCATATAGCGGGAAGGGCGTTTGCCTTCTTTACGAGCTTCGGTGCACTCAATGATAACGGTTTCGCGGGCCATGGTGTGGGAGGTGGGTGAGGGTTAAGACTTGGGGAGAGCGATGGGTCGGTGCAAGCCCGAAAAAGAAACAGGGCAACCGCATGGGTCGCCCTGTTTGCCAGCCTTTTGGCCCAAAAGTAAGCCGGTGGGCTTACTTCTTGTGGCGCATATCTTTCGAACGCTTACGACGTTTGTGCTTATTCATCTTCAAACGACGCTTCTTTTTGAGGCTTCCCATAGGTAGGTAGTGGTTCGCATCTAGGCGGGTGCTCGCCTGACAGTAAAGCCGAAACTAAGCCGAAATTCGAGTATCCACCGTCCAGGCCCCTGGGCCCCAGGCTTTCTTCACGTAATCGAAGACGGGAACAGCGTCTAGATCAGCCGATACCAAGGCAAAGCAGGCACTTCCACTTCCGGTCAGGCGAAATTCGACCCCATGTATTTTGAGCAAGCTTTCAGACGCCGCTGAAAGGGCTAGGTACTTAGAAAAGACCGCTGGCTGTAAATCATTCCCTAAAACCGAGGGATCTCCCGACGGATGCTTCAGCCAGGCGGCGAGGCGGCTTTGAGCCTTATCGGCCGGCTGATAAGCCCCCGAATCTGCGAGCGCGGCATAGGCCTCAGGCGTGGAAATGCCAAAGGGCGGCTTAATCACCCACACCCGATGACCGAGCAAGGCTTGGCGAGCCGCTTCCGGTAAGGGCTCCAATCGTTCTCCCCTCCCCCGCATGATCGCGCTTTGACCGCGAATAAAATAAGGGCAATCCGAGCCGACCAGCGCCGCGATCTCTTCTAACTTTTCGAAACCCAACGGGCTCGGAGCTGCCCGGTCCAGCAGGCGCAAGGTGGCTGCGGCATCGGAACTTCCTCCGCCCAACCCAGCGCCGTGGGGAATTTTCTTCGTCAGATGTAAACGTCCAAGAACACAATCAGGTTGGTGCCGCCGGTAAGCCTGCACCGCTTTCATGACTAAGTTTGTTTCGTCTACCGGCAAAGAAGCATCGTCGCAGGTCAAAGACAATGGCTGCCCCACGTGCATGGCCAAGTGATCTGCGAGGGATAAACTAACGACCAGGCTGAGTAGTTCGTGAAAGCCGTCGGGCCGCTTCCCGGTGACGGCAAGCGAAAGATTTAATTTCGCTGGAGCAGCTTCGACAAGCACACCCCCTAAATTAGCCATCGCCGCGGGTGAGGCGAGGTCAATCCGTCCGCTCTTAAGGTCGCGGATGGGCCTTGCGATGGACTTCGCGCAAACGAGAAACCGTGAGGTGCGTGTAAATCTGCGTCGTCGAAAGCGAGGCGTGGCCGAGTTGCTCCTGCACCAGCCGAAGATCGGCGCCATTTGAAAGCAGGTGCGTGGCGCAGGCATGACGCAACTTATGCGGGGTGAGGTCGGCCGGCAGCCCCGCCAAAACCAACTTCTTCTTTAACATGAGCTGAACGGCGCGCGGATGCAGCGGCCCGCCGCGGGCGGCCAATAAAAGCGGAGCGCCGCGGGCTACCGTATTCCGCAAGGAAAGGTAAGCTTGAACGGCTTGCACGGCGGTATCTCCGACCGGAATCACCCGCTCCTTGGACCCCTTGCCGAGGACGCGCACCAAGCCCGTACTGAGTTCGAGGTCTCCTCCTTTTAACCCACAAAGTTCTGACACCCGCAGGCCTCCGCCATAAAGCAGTTCTAAGATTGCCTGATCACGAGCCGTCGTTTCCGCGGTCTCATTTTCCGAAGCCTCTGGAGCCTCCATCAAAGCATCCGTCTGAATTTCGGTGAGAAACTTCGGTAAAGAGCGCGGGAGTTTGGGTAGAACCAAACCGGCGGCGGGCGTGGAGTTAATCCCACCGCGCTCGCGCAGGTCGGAAAGGAACGCACGTAAAGCCGAGACTTGGTTGTGCACCGAACGACGGTTATGCGTGCCCTGCCGCTCGATGACGAAGTCACGGAGATGGCGCGCGGTCAGCTTGGACCAATCGCCATCCCAGCCGCCATTGGACTTCATCCAGAGAGCGAAGCCTTTCAAAGAGCGCCCGTAGGTCAGACAGGTACGCGGCGCCAGACGCTTGCCCGCCAACTGACGCGTCAAGTAATCTGAGACTTCCTTCGAACCCGGCCAATCCGTCGCCCCCCCGTCAGCCTGCTGGACGGGGCGTCGCTTCACTGGGGCTTTTTGCCGTGTTCGGCTTTCACCGTGATACCGATGCCGCCGCGCACGCCAAAGGCTCCCGTGACTTCGCACCACACCGGATCGAGCACGGCCACGAGGTCGTCGAGGATCTTGTTCGAAAGATGCTCATGGAACATACCCTGCTGGCGATAACTCCAAAAATACAGTTTCAAGGATTTGGATTCGACAATCCGCGGGCCTGGAATGTAGCGGATGGTGATCTTGGCGAAATCGGGCTGACCGGTGGCCGGGCAGAGGCAGGTGAACTCTTCGGTCGATAATTCGATAATGTAATTCCGACCTGCATGGCGGTTTGGAAAGGTCTCCAGCGTCTGCTGGGGTTTGTTCTGGGTGTTCCCGAGATGGGAAAGTCCTTGAAGGTCTTGGGGCTGCGTTGCCATGCGAACAGGGAAGCAAACCTACGCCAAGACACAAGCGGAGAACGCCATTCATTCTTAAACTAAGAGGAAACCTGCTTGCCTCAGAGCAGGCGTGCGGTTGCCTCAAATAGACCCACTTGCGCATGGAAGCCAGGCCACTAGCCATCCTCGGGGCCACCGGCTCCATCGGCACGACTACGCTCAACGTAGTCCGGGCTCACCCACATCATTTACGTATTGCCGGATTAGCGGCTCACGCTCGCTGGCGTGAACTGCTCGGGCCCGTCCATGAATTCGGCGTCACGACCATTGCCCTCAGCGACCCCAAGGCTGCGGCCGAAGCCCGAGCCTCTGGCGAATTTCCCGCTGGCACCCGCATTCTGGAAGGCAACGATGGTCTCATTGAAATCGCCTGCCTGCAAGAGGTGGCCACGGTTGTCTCCGCTGTCGTCGGCACCGCCGGCCTGACTCCCACGCTCGCTGCTCTCGCCGCCCGCAAAGATGTCGCCTTGGCCAGCAAAGAACTTTTGGTCCTCGCTGGCAAGTTCGTCACCGAAGCTGCGCGGCTTTCCGGAGCGCGCCTGCTTCCGGTCGACAGTGAACATAATGCGATTCACCAATTACTCCGCGATAAGCCGCGGGCCGAAATCGAACGCTTGGTTTTGACGGCTTCGGGCGGCGCTTTTCGCGATACGCCGATCGAGCAGTTGAAAGATGTCACGCTCGAGCAAGCACTGCGGCATCCAAACTGGTCGATGGGCCCCAAGGTCACGATTGATTCGGCGACGATGGCGAACAAGGGCCTCGAGCTCATCGAAGCCCGCTGGCTTTTCGACCTACCAGCGGAAAGGATCGATGTCGTGATCCACCCGCAAAGCATCATCCATTCGATGATCACGCTGACCGATGGCAGCATGCAGGCCTTGCTTTCACCGCCCTCG
>QYQK01000034.1 GCA_007280935.1 Opitutales bacterium | reverse complement strand
CTGTTGTGGTCGCCGCGCGAAGGGATGATCAGCCTCGATTGCCTCTCGGCGGCCAAAGCAACGGGCGAACGCCTCCTGACCTACGGTCACGCCTTACTCATGACGGCCACGCCCGGACCGAAAGGCTCCTTGGCGGCGGATTGCGGCCTCGACCCCGATACGTTCATCCGGGTCGACGCCCTCGCCCCTTGGCGACAAGGCGCTTACACCGTCGCGATCGACGGCCGGGTCGACACGCGACTTAAGACGCGCGAAAAACATCTCCCTCAGACCGCCGCGTCGCTCGTACGTCTCGCCGAAGAAGGCGCGGTAGCGGCGTTCTTCCCTTCTTATAAATATGCGGAAAATGTCGTGAGCGAAATCCGCAAACTCAGCCCCAAGGCCGACCTGGCGCTCCAACCGCGCGGCCTGGGCCCGGACGGCACGGCACGCTTCGTCGAAGACTCGCTCAATCGCACCACCATCCTCTGCCTGATCCTCGGCGGTTCGCTGGGCGAAGGCGTCGACATGCTGGGCGGGCGCATCCGCTCCGCCGTGATCATCGGCCCGGCCTTACCCGAAGTGAATGCGCTCCAGGAAGCTCGTCGGAAAATGTTCGCCAACGACGGCGCCGAAGACGCGTTTTCTCTGGCTTACGTCCGTCCAGGCATGCGCAAAGTCAATCAAGCGCTGGGACGCCTTGTCCGCGCGCCAGGGCAAAGCGCCCGCGTGCTTTTGCACTGTCGAAGATTTGCCGACGAAGCGTACCGCACCCTACTCTCAACGGAATACGGCGACCCGGCGGTGCTGACCGATGACAGCGAGTTTACCCACTGGGCCAGCCGCAGCTGACTTAAATGCGGCCGATGACGCGACTAGCTGGGAAGCGGATCTTCTTCATCGCGGCATACTTGTCATCCTTTGCCCGATAACCGACGGCGCAAGCCACGACGACTTCGAAACCCGACCCATTGAGCCCGAGGATTTCGGTATAAGCGGCGGCATCGATGCCTTCGAGCGCGCAAGTATCGACGCCGAGGACGGCGGCCGAGGTCATCAATTGGCCAAGTGCAATGTAGAGCTGACGGGCGGCCCATTCGCGCTGTCTGGCGGCATCCATGCCCTTGACGACGCCCCCGATCATCATCTGACGATAAGGTTCCAACACCGTGGCGTTGGCGTTACGCTCGGTCACCATCTGATTGAAAAAATCTTCCACATCCTTCTCGGTCATTTCCGTCCGGCGGGCGAAAACGACGAGGTGGGAGGCATCCGTCACCTGGGGCTGATTCCATGAAACCGGACGGAGCTTCGCGCGGACGGCTGGGTCGGCGACGATGAAGAACTTCCATGGCTGCAAGCCGTAAGAAGAAGGCGCCAGGCGGAGAGATTCTTCAAGCGAGGCCCAGATTTCGGCAGGAAGCGACTTCGTGTCAAAAGCCTTGGTAGCGTAGCGCCAATTAAGAGCGGAGGTAAGCTGAGCAGGCGAAATGGGAGCGTTCATGAGAACGCCCAGAAAGCAGGAACTTCGGCGAAAGTCAAATCACGCAGGGCCAAGCCGCCCACCCGAAAGCACCAGGCGACGCTGCGTGCGACTCGCAAACTCAGCGCTGTGCGTGACCAAAAGCAAAGCCGTCCCGCGCGCAGCGACTACCCCGAGCAGGAGTTTCATGATTTCATCGGCGGTCTTTTCATCGAGGTTACCCGTTGGCTCATCCGCTAGGATCACAGCGGGTCGATTGACCAAAGCACGGGCAATCGCCACCCGTTGACATTCCCCTCCCGAAAGGCGCGCCGGCGGGTGCTCGAGTCTATCGCCGAGCCCGACGGATATTAATAATTCCTTGGCGGCAGCGGTCGCGACCTGGGCGGACGCTCCAGCAATCCTGGCCGCCAGCGCCACATTCTCCAAAGCCGTGAGCTCCGGCATCAGTTGATAGTTTTGAAAAACGAAACCGATGCCGCGTCCGATGGCCGACTGGGGCGAAACCCTTTTACCTGAATCCGGAGCTCGCACCAAAACTTCGCCGACATCGGCGAGATCCAAGCCGCCCAAAATCTGTAATAACGTCGTCTTACCCGAGCCGGATGAGCCTCGAATCGAAACCGATTCGCCGGCCCGAATTTCTAGGTCAACGCCCGCGATAATTTGCAAACGGCCGGCCGGAGCCACGAAGGCCTTTTGCAAGCCGGTAGCCCGCAAGACGAATTCGCCGGTCGAAATGGGATTGGAATCAGGCATCGCGCATCGCCTCCGAAGGTTTACGACCGGCAGCCCACAAGGCCGGAACAAGCCCCGCCAAAGCGGTGGTCAGAAGCGTGAAGCCAGCGGCCACGACAAAATCCGTCGCGTCGTAATGCAGCGGGACTTTGGAAAACTGATAGACGCTGGCCACCATGTCACCGTCGCCAAAAAGTCCGTTGATGGTGCCCAAAATACTTTCACGGAAAAAGAGGATGGCCCAGGTCAGCAAGAAACCTAAGGCCGTACCGAGGGCCCCAATCAAAAAACCCTGCAGTCCGAAAAGCATGACGATCTTCCAGCGCTCCGAACCCAGCGAAACTAAGACGCCGACTTCTCGGGAACGTCGGATGACCGCCGAAAACAGCGTGCTCCCAATCGAGAATGAGGCGACCAGCGTGATGATGAACATCAGGAAGAAGAGCATCGTCTTTTCGAAGCGGATAGCCTCGAGGAAATTTTTCTTAATATCCTGCCACGGGATGAAACGTAATTCGGGATGACCGACGCCTAAGCGGCCAGCGATGGCCGGAGCCTGCGCGGGATCTTTAAGACGCAAGGTGATGCCATGCGAACGTGACCCTAAGTTCCAAAGTTCGCGAAACCGTCGGACAGGGATCAGCGCCGCCCGATCATCGACTTCGGTGAAGCCGGTACGGACGATAGCACAGACTTCGAATTCAGCCGGCAACGGGGCTTTACCCTGCTCCGCGCGTTCCGCCATCGACGGCGACCAAAGCTCGACCTTATCGCCGACTTGAACGCGTAAGGCCCGCGCCAGCCCGATGCCGAGGATGACGCGGCCATCGTCTAATTCGTCGAAGGATCCGGCGTAGACGTAGTTGCGCGCGGGTTGATTCTGATCGGCGACGTCGATGCCGCGCACGCCAGCGATGCCCGAAAAATCTCCCCTACGTGCCAAAGCTGGACCTTCGGCGAAAGAAGAGGCGCTCAGGACGGCGGCATCGGCTTTCAACTGAGCGACCAGACGCTCTGGCTGTTCAATCGGCTTCGGGCCAAGCACCACGCAATCGCCAAAAGATTCCCGAATGCGCAAACGATGTTCTTCACCAAAGCCGTTCATCACCGTCTGGACTACGAGTAAAGAAGCCACCCCGAGGCCCACCCCTAAGATCGAGACCGTAGCAAAGGCCGGAAAGCGCTTACCGGGCGGGAAAAGCTGACGGAGCGCGAGATGGAGGAACCAGGGCAAGGCGTTGCTTAGGATTGTTTCTCCGGCCCGAGCGTCGGGAAGAGAATGACGTCACGGATATTAGCCGCACCCGTCAGCAAGATGACTAGGCGGTCGATACCGATACCGAGGCCACCCGCTGGAGGCATGCCATGTTCGAGGGCCAGCAGGAAGTCTTCGTCGATCTTCTGCATCTCGGCGCCAGCCTGTTTCTGCAACATCTCCCGCTGCACGCCCGGATCGTTCTGTTCCGAATAAGCGGGAGCGATCTCCTGGCCGTTGATGCATAATTCAAAGACGTCGATCGTCGAGTCGTCGGCAATCGTCACCTTGGCCAAAGGACAGAGCTCCTTAGGAATATGCGTCACGAAGGTCGGCTGAATCAACGTCGGCTCGATGAGCTTACCGAAAATTTCGTTGGTGATTTCGTAATCTTCCCAATCCAAACGCGGCTCGTGGAGGTCCATCTTCTTACAAGCGGCGATTTTTTCTTCCTTCGTTCGGAAGAACCACTGGGCGTCACCCGTCCGTTCCAGGATTAAATCTTTGTATTTGGCTTCGCGCCATTCGCCGCCGAGTTCGATGGCGACGCCATCTGGGCGGGTGACGACGGTCGTGCCGAGGACGTCGGTGCAAACTTTCTGGATCATCGAGCGCACCAACTCCATCATGCCGCGATAATCGGAATAAGCCTGATAGGCTTCTAACATCGTGAATTCGGGGCTATGCTTCACCGAGACGCCTTCGTTGCGGAAGACCCGCCCGATTTCGAAGACTCGATCCATGCCGCCGACCAAACAGCGCTTCAGGTGCAGTTCCAGGGCGATACGCAGATAAAAATCGCAATCGAGGGCGTTCGAATGGGTCTCGAACGGACGGGCTGCCGCACCGCCAGCGATGGCATGCAACGCCGGGGTTTCGACTTCCGTGAATTGTCGGCTCCAGAGGAACTTACGGATCGATTCGACGACGCGGCTGCGCGTGAACAAGCGGCGACGCGACTCTTCGTTCACCACGAGATCCAAGTAGCGTTGGCGGTAGATTTTTTCGGCATCCGTGAGGCCCGCCCACTTTTCGGGTAACGGACGCAGCGCTTTGGCGACCATACGATATTCGGCGGTCCGGACAGTGACCTCACCGGTTTTAGTCCGGAAAAGTTTTCCACGCACCCCGACGAAATCGCCGAGGTCGACCATTTTTTTGAAATGCGTGTCGTAAGCGTCGCCCAAGGCGTCGCGCGTGAAATAGGTCTGGATCACGCCGCCCCGATCCAAGAGCTTCACGAAACTTGCCTTACCCATCACCCGCAGGGCGATGACCCGGCCAGCGACGGAGACCTCGGGCCCTTCCTCGACGCCCTCGGGCAAGAGCCCTGGGCAATCGGTCGAGACGTGGGATTGATTCCACTCCGCCCGGTAGGGGTCTTCCCCAGCGGCACGCAGTTGGGCGAGTTTCTCCTTACGAACCGCAAAGAGGTCGTGAGAAATGGCGTTGAGGTCGGGCTTTTCGCTCATGGATGGCTCCCCAAAGGGGTGTCTTCGAGGAGGCAGGGAGGCAAGGGCGAAAGGTTAGCCAACCCGTGGCTTTCCGTGTTGCGATAGGTCCTTTACGGAGAATAACCGAACCCCATGAAGGCGTACCTCGATTTGCTTCGCCATGTTCGGCAGCAGGGTGAAATCCGGCGCGACCGGACGGGCACCGGGACGATCGGTATTTTTGGCGCCCAACTTCGGTTCGACCTCGCGGAAGGCTTCCCCCTCCTGACGACCAAGAAAGTGCACATGAAGTCGATCACGCATGAGTTGCTGTGGTTTCTCTCCGGCAGTACGCAAAATGCCTGGCTGACGGAACGCGGTGTTTCGATTTGGAATGAATGGGCCACCGCCGAGCAGTGTGCGAAGTTCGGGCGGCCTGAAGGTGATCTCGGTCCGGTGTACGGCCACCAATGGCGACGCTTCGGCGCGACGAAACTGGCCGACGGCACCTATGCCGAAAATGGCGTCGACCAGATTAAACGCCTTCTCGAAGAGATCCGTCGCAACCCTTCCAGCCGAAGACTGATCGTCACGGGCTGGAATCCGCAAGAAGCCGACCAGGTCGCCCTGCCGCCCTGCCATACGCTTTTCCAATTTTATGTTTCGACGGATGGCCGGCTCAGCTGCCAGCTTTACCAGCGTAGCGCCGATCTTTTCTTAGGTGTGCCCTTTAACATCGCGAGCTACTCCCTGCTCACGGCCATGATCGCACAGGTTGCGGGCCTTAAATTAGGGCAT
>QYQK01000121.1 GCA_007280935.1 Opitutales bacterium | reverse complement strand
GGGTCGGTCGGGGGGAGTAATCCAATCTTGGGCTTTTCACCCCTACCCCCGCCCCTTTCCTTTTATTAACCACCTTTGTTCTTGCAGTTTAGACTCATTCTAACTCTTTAAACGATTAGAATGATTCAAAGTCTCAACGAACACAATCGAGAGGACCTCCAAGAGGCCCTCGGCAAGGGGGGCCAAAAGCTCACCCCGCAACGCGAAGTCGTCTTTGCGGTCCTCCTCGCCCAACGCGACCACCCCACCGTGGATGAGGTCTTTAACCGGGCCCGTGAATCCATGCCCGGCCTCTCCTTGGCCACGGTCTATAACTGCCTCGAAACGTTCGTCGGCTGCGGCCTGGTCCGCCAGGTCAACCACGAGCGCGAGTCCACCCGCTATTGCCCTAACCTGGCCCCGCATGCGCACTTCCGCGACAAGGAGACCGGACAGGTCCACGACATCGAGCTCCCGCCTGAGGTGATGAAGAGCCTCCGTTCGATCCTCCCGCCCGGCTTCGACTCCGAAGTCATCGAGATCAGCTTCCTCGGCCGCACCAAGGCGAACGACCCCCTCCACTCCAATTAATTGCCCAATGTCAGATTCATTTGTCATCAAAAACCTCAATGCCTCGATCGGCGACCGGGAAATCTTGAAAGATTTTTCGCTCACGATTCCTAAAGGCGAAGTCCATGCCATCATGGGGCCCAATGGCACCGGCAAGAGCACTTTGGCTAAAGTCCTCGCTGGTCATCCTGACTATGCCGTGCAGTCCGGCGAAGCTTTGCTCGACGGCCAAGAGCTCCTCGGCCTCGAACCAGATGTCATCGCCCGCGCCGGGCTCTTCCTCGCCTTCCAATACCCAAGCGAAATCCCCGGCGTCACCATCGCCAACTTCATCCGGGCCGCCATCGTGGCCCGCCAAGCCAAAGGGGCGCCCTTCGACGCCAAGGCCTACTACGCCGAGCTCTACGCGAAGATGGACGCCCTCAAGATGGACCGCACATTCACGGCTCGCTTCGTCAACGAAGGCTTCTCGGGCGGCGAAAAGAAACGCTGTGAAATCCTGCAGTTGATGATGCTCAAGCCGAAGTATGCGGTGCTCGATGAGACCGATTCCGGCTTAGACATTGACGCGCTCCGCATCGTCTCCGAGGGCGTTAATCGCATGCGCGGCCCCGAGACCGGCTTCCTCGTTATCACCCACTACCAACGTCTGCTGGAGTACATCGTACCCGACCGCGTGCACATCATGTGGGACGGACGGATCATCCATAGCGGCGGTAAAGAATTAGCCCTCGAGCTCGAAGCCAAAGGTTATGATTGGGTAAAAACCGAACTCGCCAGCGCCTAAACGACCATGGCTGAAATTGACGAATCCCAGACCCAGCGCGAAGCAATCGAAGTCGATCGCAGCAAGGGCGACTTCAAATATGAGGAGAACTACGCCTTCGACGCGGGCGTCGGCCTGAGCCCGTCGGTGGTCGATTATATTTCCAAGGTCAAAGGCGAAGAGCCATGGATCCTGGAGTTCCGCCAAAAAGCCCTGAAGACTTTTGAGTCTCTGCCGATGCCCACGCATTGGGCTACGACCGATCTCGAGAACATTCACTTCGATAAAATCCGTTACTACCTTTCAAAAGGTCAGAAGCCCGTCCGCACCTGGGAAGAAGTCCCGGATGACGTCAAGGCGACCTTCGAACGCCTCGGCATCCCCGAGTCCGAACGTAAGTTCCTCGCGGGCGTCGAAGCCCAATTCGACTCCGAGGCGGTTTATTCGCGCATGAAGGAAGAGCTTGAAAAACAAGGCGTCCTCTTCTGCGGCCCCACGGACGGGCTTCGCGACCATCCGGAGATTTTCCGTCGCTGGTTCGGTAAAGTCATTCCCGTCGGCGACAATAAGTTCGCCGCGCTGAATTCTGCCGTGTTTTCGGGAGGCTCTTTCATCTACATTCCCAAGGGCGTCAAGGTAGCGCAGCCCCTGCAGGCCTATTTCCGCATCAATGCGGAGAATTTCGGGCAATTCGAACGCACCCTCATCATCGCCGACGAAGGCGCCGAGGTTACGTACATGGAAGGTTGCACGGCTCCTAAATTCGAGACCGCCACCCTGCACTCGGCCGTCGTCGAACTCGTCGCGCTCAAAGGCGCGAAGATCCAATATATCACCGTCCAGAACTGGTCGGCCAATGTCTTCAACTTGGTTACCAAACGCGGCGTCGCCGAAGAAGGCGCCGAAGTCCGCTGGATCGATTGTAATATCGGCTCCCGCCTGACCATGAAATACCCGGGCGTCGTGCTGCGCGGCAAAGGCGCCCGCGGGGAAGTCCTCTCCATCGCCTTGGCGAATGACGGCCAACACCAAGATACCGGCGCCAAGATGATTCATGCGGCCGATGATACGACTTCGAACATCATCGCTAAATCGATCTCGGTCGGCACCGGCCGCTCCACCTACCGGGGCCTCGTGCATATTCCTAAGACTCTTAAGAATTGCCGCAACAACACCGAATGCGACGCCCTCCTGATCAATGAGCATAGCCGGACCGACACCTATCCCGCGATTTCGGTGCGCGGCCAAAAGAACTCCGTCCAACACGAAGCCAGCGTGTCCAAGGTTTCCGCCGAGCAGATCTTCTACATGATGCAGCGCGGGCTTTCCGAAGGCGAAGCGATGTCGCTCGCGGTGAACGGCTTCGTTAACGACCTCGTGAAGGAATTCCCCATGGAATATTCCGTGGAGCTCAAACGCTTAATCGAGCTGCAAATGGAAGGATCGGTCGGTTAAATGGACACCCTGACGTCACCCGCCTTGACCGGCATCCTGGACAGCGCCTTGCAATCGGCCGACAGCGCGCAGTTCCGCGCATATGACTGGTTTGCGATCCTCCGCCAACAAGGCTGGCATACGTTTCAATCGCTGCCGATGCCGAAGCGAGACGACGAAAAATGGCGTTTCTCGGACACGCGGACGCTTTCGCTCTCTGGTTACGCCGTAGCTCCGGCCCCTTCCGAAAGCGAAGTCGCGAAACTCTTTGCCCGTTCCCAATTCATCTCCCGGCCGGCCGGCCTAATCGTACACGTTGACGGTCATTGCATCCACAAACCGGCACTCGCCCCGGAACTCACCGCGCAGGGCGTGATCTTTGAGTCACTCACGGATGCTCTCCGGCATCATCCGGCGTTGCTGAAACAATACCTACTCAAACATAAGGCCGGCCTCGGCGGGGATAAGTTCCTCGCACTCCATCAAGCCTGGCTGCGCTCGGGGTACCTTTTGCACATTCCCAAAGGAGTCGTCGTCGCCCAGCCTTTTGTTTCGTTCCATTGGACGCTGGCCGAAGGTGCCGCCGTCTTCCCGCACGCGCTCGTCATCGCGGACGAACTCGCTCAGGTTACCATTCATGATTTCCACCTGAGCGCCCAGCCCGCGACACGTGCCTTGGCCATCTCAGCCTGCGACATCCATGCAGGCAGCGGAGCCAAAGTGCATCGACTTGCCGTCCAAGGCTGGAGTTCAACAACGCAATCCTTCCAAATCGATAACACCTGTGGAGGTCGCGATTCGCTCATCTCTTCCGTCCATGCCGCCGTCGGCTCACGCCGAGCACGGCTTGAAAATATCGTCCGCATCGATGGCCCAGGCGCCGACGTCCGCCTCTGCGGTATCAGCGTGGCGACGGGCGAACAGGAATTCGACCAACGCACCCTGCAGATCCATTCGGCAGGCAACGCCAAGTCCGATCTCTTGTTTAAGAACGCGCTGCTCGACAAGTCTCGCACGATTTTCTCTGGTTTGATCAAAGTCGCCCCCGATGCGCAACAGACCGACGCCTACCAGACCAATCGCAACCTCCTGCTTTCGACCGAGGCCGAAGCCGATTCCTTACCTGGATTAGAAATCTTAGCCAATGACGTCAAATGCTCGCACGGGGCCACGACCGGCCAAGTGAATCCAGAGGAACTATTTTATCTACGCGCCCGGGGCATCCCCCTGGCCGTCGCCCAAGAGCTCCTAGCACAAGGCTTCCTTGAGGAAGTCTTGGCCAAGGTCGAAAACGAAGAAGCCGCCGCGACCGTTCGCGAAATGCTCCGCGTGAAATTCCACCAAATCTAAAAATATGAGCGAAGACACTACCGGCCAACGCCACACCCCCAGCCCGCATGACCGCACGCTGAAGCGTGATGTCAGCGTGACGGTCATCCCCGCAGGCGACCCAGCCGTCTTACCGGCCGGCACCAAAGTCACCATCACCCATCGGCTCGGTGGTAATTTCACCGTCGTCTGCGACACGGGCATGTTCCGCATCAAAGGAAGCGATGCAGATTGCCTCGGTGAAGATGTCCCGACCGATGCCAGCGAATCCGAAGGCAAGACCGACGCCTATGGTTCGGTCGGCACCGCTGAACATCCTGGCCATACCGGCAAACCGGCCGACGAAGCCGTGTGGGATCAGCTGAAGAAAGTTTTCGACCCCGAAATCCCCGTCAACATCGTCGACCTCGGCTTGGTTTATTCGCTTAAAGTCGAACCGCTTGAAAACTCAACGGACCGACACAGCGTCACGGTAGCGATGACCTTAACCGCACCCGGTTGCGGAATGGGGCCAGTCATTGCCGAAGATGCGCGTAATCGCGTCCTGACCGTGCCTGGCGTCAATCAAGCCCGAGTAGACATCGTCTGGGACCCGCCTTGGACGCAGACCATGATCTCCGAAGACGGCAAGATGCAGCTGGGCTTAATCTGAGCGGAGCGCAACTCGTCCGCCGCATGGTGGACGCATGGTAGGGGCGGGACTACGTCACGCCCAAGGGGTAAGTCGACACGTCTTCCGGAATAAAGGGCACGCCGTAGGCATACCCCTACCCGCGGCCGTCATTCGGCGACCGTTCACAACCACGATACTCGATACTCCCTACTCATTACTCTGAGCGTAGCTCCCTCCCCGCTTGCGCTTGGACATCTTTTCCCAACCCTGCGGGAACACCCATCCTCTCCCCAAGGTCAACCTTCTATGGCTCCCTCCCCAGTCCGTCTCCTTTCTCTGCTTGGCGTCGCCCTGCTGAACTCCGCTTCAGCCGCCCGCGCCGTCGAAGTCCCTCCGGAGGACGTCCGTTTTCAGACCGAGACACTCCTCACCGGTTTGCCTCAGCCGATGCACCTCGAAATCGCGCCCGATGGCCGCATCTGGTTCAACGAATACCTGGGCGCGCTCAAAATCTACGATCCCAAAACCAAGCGCGTCACCCTCGTGGCAGAGATGGAAATTTTTAAGACGCTCGAGAACGGTTTCCTAGCCTTCGCCCTCGACCCGAAGTTCACCGAGAACCATTGGATTTATTTCCTGTATTCCCCCGTCGGCTTTGAAGGCCAGTATCTATCGCGTTTCGAAATCAAAAACGATAAACTCGTCGCTGGCAGCGAGAAGGTCATCCTAAAATATGAGGAGCAGCGCCTGCAGTGCTGCCACCACGGAGCCACCATCAAGTTCGGGCCCGACGGCTGCCTGTATTTCACCGCCGGCGACAACACCAGCCCCTTCGGCGACAGCAAAGGCTACGCCCCGCTCGACCAGCGCCCGGGCAAGGAACCGTGGGACGGCCAACGCACTTCCGCCAACACCAACACCCTCGTCGGTAAAGTGAACCGCATCCGCGTCAACGCCGACGCGACTTACAGCATCCCCGAAGGCAACCTCTTCAAGCCCGGCACGGCCAAGACCCGCCC
>QYQK01000092.1 GCA_007280935.1 Opitutales bacterium | reverse complement strand
GAGCATCAGGATACCGTTCTTAGCGACGAGGCCGACGCCGATGATGGCGCCCAGGAAACTGACGATGTTCATCGTGGTGCCGCTCACCCAGAGCGCCGCCACCGTTCCCGTCAGGGCGAGTAAACTGCCGAAGACGATGGCAATCGGCTCTCGGAAGCTTCTGAACTCGATCAACAGCACCGTGAAGACCAACGTAATACTCATCAGCAAAACGACCATCAAATGCCGGAAGCTCTCCTGTTGCTGACGAAAAAGTCCGCCGAATTCGACCACCCCTTGCGCCAGCGTCGGATCTTTGGCCAAGACCTGCTTGATCTCGGCGATGCCGCTCCCGAGATCGCGATGCTCAAAGGCCGCCGTCACCGCCACGACTTGGCGCAAATCCTCGCGATTCAACTCCAACTGACCCGGCCCCATCACCACATCGGCGACTTGGGAAAGTTTGATCACGCCGCTCTTGGGCGTTCGGATCGGCAAAGCCTGGAGGGCCGAGATTGAAGTCAGGCGACCCGGGGCGACCACGACGCGGATATCCACGACCCGATCTCCTTCGAGGACGCTCGAAGCTGTCCGCCCGATCATCGCGGTATTTAATGCCGCAGCGACATCTTCACCCGTCAGTCCGAAGCTCTGGACATCCGTCTGACGCAGACGGAAACTGACGGTGGGGCCCGTCATCTTTAATCCGTCATTCAAGTCCACGACACCGCTGATCTTAGAAAGCGCCTCTTTTACTTCAGGGGCTTTCTTCATCAACCAAGCCGTATCAGCTGAAAATAATTTGATCTCCACGGGCTTAGGCGAATCGGTCAGATCGCCCAAGAGATCGCCCAGGATGCCCGGAAACTCCCACTCGGCCGCTGGCATGGTGGTATTGAATTTCTTCCGCAGCTCGTCTTTCACTTCTTCGGTCGAGCGCTGTCGGTCGGTGCGAAGCTTGACCAAGAAGTCGCTGGTGTTGGGTTCGGCGATCGCCAAGGCCAAGCGGGCGCCGGTGCGGCGGGAATAACCTTCGACTTCCGGTGTCGCCCGCAAGATCGCCTCGGCCTGTCGCATGATGCGATCGGTCTCGGCGAGACTGGTTCCCCATGGCGTCACGCAATCGATGACGAAACCCCCTTCATCCATCTCGGGCATAAATTCGCTGGGCAGCCGCTGATAAACCAAGATGCCACCGAGAGCGACTAACCCGCAGGCGAAGAGGGTCAAAGCACGGCGACGCAAGGCCACCCCCAGCAGACGGGCAAAAATTCCTGAAAGAATACGCATCCAAGGGCCGCCCTGTTCATCCGGCGTCTCCTGGGCCGGGCGGGCGGTATCGCGGACAAAGAGCGAAGCCAAAGCCGGCGTCAGGGTGATGGCGAGGAGCAGCGAAGTCAGCAAAGCGACAACCATCGTCAAGGCGAGCGATCCGAAGAAAACTCCGGGGACTCCATCCAGGAAAGCCAGAGGGATGAAGACGACGACCGGCGTCAGCGTCGAACCGATGAGCGGACGAATCATCTCGCCCATGGCGCCACGGATCGAACCCAGCACCCCTTCTCCGCGTGCCACGCGGGCCGAAACGGCTTCGACGACGACGATGGCGTCGTCGATGATTAGACCAATGGCGGCAGCGATGCCACCCAAGGTCATCAAATTGAACGTTAGCTTGGCGACGAGCATCACCAAGACAGTCGCCAGCACGGAAACCGGAATCACGACGATGGCGGTCAGGACGCTGCCCCAATTTCGCAGGAACAGGTAAAGGATCACGACGGCGAAAAGCAGGCCGATGATGATCGCTTCCCAGACGCTATCGACCGAATCGTGGACCAAAATCGATTGATCGTAATAGAACGAAACCTCGGTATCAGCAGGAAGATAACGTCGCATCTCCGTCAACTGGGCTTTGACGTCAGCGGCGATCTGCAAGACGCTGCTCCCGCGCGGCTGGGCCCGGATATTCAAGAGCACCGCATCGCGACCCTGCGCGTTGACCACGTTAAAGATCGGTTCGGGACCGCGTTCGACTTGAGCAAAATCCCGAATGCGAACGGGCTGATTGCCGCGCATCCGCACCACCAACTCGGCGATTTCCTCCGGAGTCCGCACGCGTCCATCCACCAAAGCGAGGTAGAGCGTATAGTTCTCGGCATGTAAGCCTGCCGAGGCCACGGACGTGTTTTTCTCCAAAGCGGAGGTGATATCGGATAAAGCGAGACCGGCGGCCGCCAACTTGGATGGATCGACCACCACGCGATATTCCGGAGCACGTCCGCCGACCAAATCCACGCGCGCGACGCCCGGAATCCTCAAGAAACGTGGCTTTAAATCATAGTGGGCCGTCTCCCACAAAGTCGTCAGATCTTGGGTCGGGCTGGTTAGGCTGACGCCCATCACGGGGAAGGCGTTGAAAGTCAGGCGCCAGACGTTGGTCTTACTCCCGGCCGGCAAAGCAGATTTCAACTGAGCCACGCGATTCAGCACATAAAGCTCACTCTGCACCATATCCGCCTGCCAATTGAAGAAAACATTCACTTCGGCGCTGCCGCGGCCGGTCGCGGAACGCACCTGGACGACTCCGGGGATGTCTTTCATTGCTTCTTCCAACGGGCGTGTAACGGTGGCCATCATCTCGTCGGCCGGCATGACGCCGCTATCGATCAAGACGACGCAGCGCGGGAATTGCGTCTCAGGAAAGACCGACGAAGGCATGCGCAAGGCGGCATAAGCTCCGCCTAAACAAATCGCGACGGTGATGAAAATGATCGCCAGACGATGACGGAGCGCAAAAGCCCCCATCCCTGAGTCGTCAGGATTTTTCGGATCCGAGGCAGGCGTCGTGCTCATCGTTTTTATTTAACCGGATTAAGCACCAGCACCTTGGTCTCTTTGGGTAAGCCATAAGAGCCTACCGTCACCACCGTCGCACCTTCGGCCAGGCCGGCGGCGGATACTTCAATCAAGTCGCCTTCACGGAAGCCAACCTTGACGACCATTTGTTTGGCGACATTTGCCTCGATGACCGAAAGCGTACTCACCCCTTCCCCGTCGGTATAAACCGCCGCGAGAGGTACCGCGAGCACGTCAGCATGCGACGCCTGCACCACCTTGGCATGCGTAAATTCACCTTGGCGTAAACCCGAGCTGCCTGGCACCGAAAGCCGAACCAGCACTGTGCCGCTGGTAGGATCGACCTGAGGACTGACAAAAGTGACCGCGCCCTGGGCATCCGCCTTGGCTTCATCGTGGACAAAAAGAAATGCCATTTGGCCGACCTGAAAATGGGCGGCTTCATCGGCGGGCACTGACAGAGTGACAACCAAGCGGGTCGGATCGACGATTTCGGCTACGACGGTCGTCAAGTCAACCGCCTGTCCAGGATGAACGTTGATGCGTGCCACCAGGCCGGCGAGCGGAGACGTGAGCTGGACGGCGGCCAATTGGGCCTGGGCGACGGCGAGTTGCTGGCCAGCTTCCTGCAAGGCCTTAATGGAAGTGCCCTCAGCGGCGAAAAGTTTCTTCTGACGCTCAAGTTGCTGTTCAGCCAGGCGGACACTCGCCTGAGCTTGCCGGTCATCCAAGCGAACGACCACCGTTCCGACTTCGACCTTGTCGCCTTCGCGCACGGGCACCGCGAGAACAATACCAGCCGCCGGAGCAGCTAACCGAGCCGCACCCGCGGCCTTACCGCCCCCGGCGACCGCGGGCTCAACATAACCATAAGCATCGACATACGAGCGCAGCGTGGCCTTCACGACCTTGCCCGCTTGCACGGGGACTTCGGTGACAGGCTTAGCCTCTTCCTCATGCTCGGCGGGCTTGCAGGCAAGCATCAGGCAAAGCACCGGCAGGAGCCGGCAAGCCAGGGTGAATTTGGGTGAAGATTTCATAGTTAAGTCGGGTAAAGATCAACGGTTGGTCGCAGCCAGCGCGGCTTCGATGCCACCTGGTGCCTGAAGCATCTCATCAAGCGCGCCAAGTGCCTGCTGCGCCTGATTCAGGGCCTCGGCCTGCGCCAAGGCGACGGTCGTCAGCTCCTGCTGGCGTAGCGCCAACTCCACGCGGGAAATTTCGCCGGCGGCGAGCATGGTTTCCGCCGTACTGAATTGCGTCGCGATATCATGATTGAGGGCCTGAGCGGCGGCAGTCTTCCGCAAGGCGCCCCGATAATTGGCAATCGCCTGAGCAACATCGGAAATCACACGGGCCTGCAAGGCATTGAATTTGGCTGCTGCTACCGACCGATTCGCCTCGGCTTCTGCGATGCCACCTTGATTGCGGTTAAATAGCGGTAGGTCGAAACCCAGACCTAATGACCATTTATTATCGGTCTGATCCATCTGCCATCCGGGGCTGAAGTGTACGTCGGGGTATTGCTTGGCGATGGCAAGTTGGAGCGCGGATTGGGCGGCGGCATATTCTGCCAAGCCGCCAAGGATGTCCGCGCGATGGAGGAGTGCTTGACGCTGTGCCGCGACCGTCGGCACGGCAGTCGGTATTTTTTTAAACTCGGTAAGGTTGAATTTGACTCCGATCAAAGCAGCCGGCGTAACGCCGATTGCTTCCGCTAATTGCATCCGGGCGGTCACATTTAGATTCTCGGCGTCCTGCAGCGCGAAGCGCGACTGATTGAGGCTGGCCCTAGCCTGGGTGACCTCATAAGCCGAAATCGCCCCGGCCTTATGCTGGAGTTCCAAGAGTCGGAATGCTTCGCCCTGGGTTGTTGATAGCTTTTTAAGCAAGGTGATCGATTCGCCGGAAGCATGGAGCGCAAGCAAAGCTTTGCGCACCCGGCCCCGGACCTGCCAGGCTGTGGCCGCGAGATTCAGTTGCGCGGCTTCGGTGAGATGAGCGGCCTGTGCCTGACGATAGCTGCGCTTCCCTGCGGTCTCCCACGTCAAGTCAAGCGTCACGCCATAAATCCAAGGGGGGCCGACCGTCGAATTATATCCAGGCGCCAGCGCCAAAGTTGGATTAGGTCGCTCTCCGCTCGAAACGCCTACGCCTTGAGCCGCCGCAAATTGGGCTCGCGCCAGATCTAGGTCGGGGTGGTAGTAATAAGCGACCAATGCGAGAGTCGGAAAATCCCAAACACCATCCGCGGCGGGCGACTTGACACCCTGCAGTTGAAGGAATTCCAACAGTTTCGGGCTGTTCAATTTTCGTTGGGAAAAATCTTTGAGTCCGGTTTCGGCTGAAAGTGGGCGCGCGGTGAAATCAACACAGCCAGTCAAGCCACCCCAAAGCAGCGAAGCCAGAAGGGCCAGAAAGGGAGAGAACCGGAAAGACATAAAGGGGAAGCAGCAACGAAGGGGGAATGTCGCCGACAGGCTCTTTTAAAAAGCACCCACGAAGAGAGTCAACGCCGTGTGCCCGAGTTTAAACCGTAATTTAGCAGCAACCCCTGAAACGCAGGCTTAAACTCTATTTAACCCGCACCGGCTTCGCAGGTAATTCCGGGACGATCGCAGGCTTCCAGCCGCCACCGAGTGCCTTAATGAGTTGTACCGTCGAATTAAGCCGGAGGTTCTGGATTTGAGCCGCGGCAAGTTCGCTGGCCAAAAGCGTACGTTGCGCGTCCATCAGCTGATAATAAGGGGTAAGGCCACTACGATATTGCATTTCCACCAGCCGCGCCGTCTCGCGGGCGGAGGCTACCATCCGAGCCTGCGATTCGGCAGCACTGACCCGATTGCTCAAATCATTCAGGACATCTTCCGTCTCCCGGAAAGCAGTGAGAACGGCAGCGCGATAATTTGCCGTCGCCTCAACAGAGCGCTGCTTCGCGCCTTCGAGGGAAGCATCCAGCCGTCCCCCTTGGAAAATCGGCAGATGCAGGCTGGGCCCCATCGACCAAACCCGACTTTCCCAACTTACGACCTTGGAGCTATCAATGGTCGAAAAGCCCGCCGAACCGGTGAGCGTCAGCCGGGGATAATAATTAGCCTTCGCTTCGCCGATATCGGCGTTCGCCGCCATCAACTGATATTCGGCCGCAGCCACGTCTGGCCGGCGACCCAGCAACTCCGAAGGCAAGCCGGCGGGGATCACCGGTACTTCCGTCGTCAAAGGCTTCACGGCGACCGAGAGCTCCGAAGGCGGCACCCCCGTAAGCACAGCCAAAGCGTGCTCGACGTTGCTACGCTGACGCCGGACTTCATTCAACTGTCCCGTGGTCGCTTCGACTTGGGTGGTCGCTTGCAAGAGGTCGGTCTTGGGCACTAAGCCCGCCTTCACCTGCTTGCCCACCAGCGAAACCTGATGCTGATAAAGTTCGAGGCTCTTAATCAGCATCGCGGACTGCGTATCGAGCCCGCGCAGCGTAAAATAATTCGAAGCCACGCTCGCCTGGACCGACTGCAAGACGACCGCGAACTCGGTGGCCGAAAGCTTGGTGTTAGCGTCAGCGGATTCGCTGAGGCGCCTCACCCGGCCCCAAACATCGAGTTCATAACTTAAATCGAGCGGAACCGAATAAGAGGTCTGGGTTCGCGGGGGCGAGCCGGCGGTATCGGACGTGCGGTACCGTTGCAGGGATGGATCCAGGCTTAAGGCGGGCCAAAATCCGGCCTGTGCGACATCGCTCAGAGCCTTCGCCTGCCCTACCCGCGCAAAAGCTGCCCGAATATTTTCGTTCGCTTTGAGCGCCGATGCTTCCAAGGCGTCGAGGTCAGCATCATGGAAAACCGACCACCAATTGGCGCCCAGCGCGGGTGCGCCTTGATAAGGTCCGGTCAGTTCACGAAAGGCGGCGGAAACGGGGACTTCTGGTCGGACATAATCCGGCCCGACGGCGCAAGCGGAAAGCAAGAGCGCCGTCGCGATGCCAAGGAGACGGCCAAGGTGAACAGGGGGCGAAGATTGCATGGCAGACATAATGAAAAGGGATTAATTCTGCGGGGCTGGCAATGGCACATCGGTGCGTAAAGCCCGGCGCGAATGCAGCCATCCGCGGAGACGGTCGAAATAGAGGTAGATAACCGGCGTGGTATAGAGGGTCAGCAACTGGCTCACCAGCAAACCGCCGACGATGGCGATACCCAAGGGTCGGCGAAGTTCGGCGCCTTCGCCAAAGCCGATTGCCAGAGGTAAAGCGCCGAACATCGCGGCCATCGTCGTCATCATGATCGGCCGGAAACGCAGCATACACGCGGTAAAAATCGCTTCGCGAGCGGGAATCTTTTCATGCCTTTCAGCATCGAGGGCAAAATCAATCATCATGATGGCGTTCTTCTTCACGATACCGATGAGCAACAGCACGCCGATCAAAGCGATGATACTGAATTCCATCCCGAAGGCCATCAAAGCCAGGAGCGCGCCGATGCCAGCCGAGGGTAAAGTCGAAAGAATCGTAATCGGGTGGATGTAACTTTCGTACAGGATGCCCAAGATGACATACATCGCGAGGATGGCGCCCAAGATGAGCAGCGGCTGATTGCCCAGGGATTCTTGGAACATTTTCGCCGTTCCCTGGAAACCGCCTTGCACCGAACTCGGTACCCCTAGCGCACCCATCGCCACCCGAATCGCCGCATCCGCATCATTAAGGGTGATGCCGGGAGCGAGATTGAACGAAATCGTAGTGGCGACGAATTGCGACTGGTGATTGACGTTCAGCGGTGCGTTGGCGGGCTCGAACTTGGCGAAGGCCATCAAGGGCACGCGCTTCCCGGTCGCGGTCACGACGTAGATATCGCGGAGCGACTCCGGATTCAGGGTACGCTCGGAGTTAACCTCCATCACGAGACGATACTGGTTGAGCGACTTATACAACGTGGCGACGGGCTGTTGGCCGAAAGCGTCATACAAAGTCCGGTTGGCAACCTCGACCGAAATACCGTAGGCGGCCATCTTATCGCGATCATACGTGACGTAGGTCTGCAGCCCACGGTTTTGGGAATCCGTGTTGACGTCGGTCAATTCGGGCAAGGCCGCCATCGCCGCTTGGATCTTAGGAAGCCATTCGTTCAACTTTGAAAGTTCTTCGGCCTGTATCGTATACTGATAAAGCGCCGCACTGGAACGTCCGCCAATCCGGATATCCTGGGCGGACATTAGCACCAGCCGAGCCCCCGTGACCTTCGCCGTATCTTGCCGGAGGCGAGCGATGATCACGTCGGCGGATTCGGTCCGTTCGCTCATCGGCTTCAATACGACATACATCCGTGCCGAATTTACCGGACCCCCGCGACTGCCTCCGATTGAGACGCTGATGACGCTGACGGCGGGATCGCGTTGCACGATATCGGAAATCGCCACCATCTTGGACTCCATCTCGCGGAACGAGATGCTTTGGTCTCCGTCAATATTACCTAACAGGAAACCCGTATCCTGTTGCGGAAAGAAACCCTTGGGAATGAACGAGTAAAGCAGGACGTTCAACGCCACCGTCGCCACCAGCGCTACCAGCACCACGAAACTATGGTCCAAAACCCAGCGCAAAGAACGGCGATACCCCGCGAGCAGTCGGGCAAAAAAACGATCGATGACGCTGAGCTTGGCCTCGCCGGCCGCCTTCGCCTTAAGCAGGAGCGAACACATCATCGGGGTGGTACTCAGCGAGATCACTAAGGAAACGAGGATTGCCACCGAAAGCGTGATGGCGAATTCGCGGAAAAGCCGGCCGATCAGGCCGCCCATCATCAGGATGGGGATAAAAACGGCGATCAGAGAGACGCTAATCGAGAGCACCGTAAAGCCTACCTCCTTGGCCCCCAAAAACGCGGCCTCAAGGCGCGGGACACCCCTTTCGATATGCCGCGAGATATTCTCCAGCACCACGATGGCATCATCCACCACGAAGCCCGTGGCGACCGTGAGTGCCATTAAGGTGATATTATTAATCGAGAAGCCCGCCACCGCCATCACGGCGAACGTCCCGAGGATGGAGACAGGCACGACGAGGGCTGGGATTAAAGTCATCCGGACGTCGCCGAGGAAAAGAAAGACCACCAACGTCACCAGGAAGACGGATAGGAGCAGCGAGCGTTCCACCTCATGAAGCGAACTCCGGATGGTGATCGAGCGATCCATCGCCGCGGACATTTCCATGCCGGGCGGGATTTGCGCCTGGAGATCTGGCACCTTCGCCTTGATCCGGTCGACCGTATCGATGATGTTGGCCCCGGGCTGACGGGTAATAATCATGACGATGGCCGCGCGGCCGTTCATAATGCCGGCGTTGCGCACGTCTTCGACCGAACTCGAAACCGTCGCGAGGTCGGAAAGGCGAATGGGGTTCGTGCCCCGATAACTGACGATCAGCGGCAAGTAATCTTCCAGGGTCAAGGCCTGGTCATTGGCCATGACCTGCCATCGATGATCAGCCGATTCGACAAAACCTTTCGGCAAGTTGACGTTGGTGGTGACCAAAGTCTTCCGAACATCCTCCAGCGAAACCCCGTAAGAGGCGAGCTGGGCGGGGTTCACGTTCACCCGGATAGCGGGCAAAGCTGAGCCGCCCACGCTGACATCCCCAACCCCTGGAATCTGGGCAATCCGCGGCGCCAAGATTGTCGTGGCGATATCATACATCTCACCCCGGGTGAAGGTATCGGAAGTGACCGCCAGCAGCATGATTGGCATATCGGCCGCGTTGGACTTCCGGTAGCTCGGATTAGTCGTCATCGACGACGGGAGCAGGCTGCGCGCCGCACTGATGGCGGATTGGACTTCGCGAGCGGCGCCATTGATATCACGGGAAAGGTCGAATTGGAGCGTGATGTTCGTATTACCACGCGTACTCGAAGAAGTGATTTCCGTCACGCCGGCGATTCGCCCGAGCGAACGTTCGAGTGGCATCGCTACCGTGGCCGCCATCGTTTCGGGGCTCGCGCCAGACACCGAAGCACGTACTTCGATGGTCGGGAAATCCACCTGCGGTAAGGGCGAGACTGGCAAAGCCCTAAACGCCACGACCCCCGTGAGGGCGATCCCGATCGTCAGCAAAGTGGTCGCGACGGGGCGACGAATGAAAAACGCAGAAAGATTCACGGCGACGAAACGGTAGCGCGGCGGCGCTGCAACCGATCAAACCAGAGATAGATGACCGGAGTGGTGAATAAAGTGAGCACCTGACTGACGATGAGACCACCGACCATCGTGATACCGAGAGGTTGACGCATTTCCGAACCCATCCCCGACCCGAGCATCAAGGGCAAAGCACCGAGAAGCGCGGCCATGGTCGTCATGAGAATCGGGCGGAAACGCAACAGACACGCCTGATAGATTGCATCTTCCGGCGTCAGCCTCTGCGTCCGTTCCGCATCCAGGGCAAAGTCGACCATCATGATGGCATTCTTTTTCACGATGCCGATGAGCAAGATGATGCCGATGATGCCGATCACGTCCAAATCCGTCCGCGCCAGCATCAAGGCAAGCAATGCCCCTACCCCGGCCGATGGCAGCGTGGAAAGAATAGTCACCGGATGGATGTAACTTTCGTAGAGCACGCCGAGGACGATATACATCACGACGATGGCGGCCAAGATGAGCCAAAGCTCATTCTTCAGCGCGATCTCAAAGGCCGCCGCCGCGCCTTGGAAAGTCGTGTCAATCGAAACAGGCATTCCTAAATCTTTTTCCGCCTGCTTGATCGCCATCACCGCATCACCCAGCGCCGCACCCTCCGCCAGGTTGAACGAAATCCGGGCGCAGGGAAATTGACCGACTCGCGTGATTGCAAGCTGTGCCGGCTGTTCGCGAAACTTCGCGAGGTTGGAGAGAGGCACCTGAGCGCCGCCCGGCGCCGAAACATAAAGACGTCCCAACGCCTCAGGACCTTCGCGGAACTCGGGCTTCACCTCAAGGATGACCCGATACTGGTTCGATTGCGTGAAGATCGTGGAGATGATGCGCTGGCCGAGCGCATCGTAGAGCACGTTATCGATATCCGCGACAGTGATGCCGTAACGGCCGGCAGCCGAACGGTCGATGTCGACGGTGACTTGGCGTCCGTTGGTCTGCAAATCCGTGGCAACATCCTTCACCTTCGGGATAGCTTTGATTTTTTCAAGCAGCTGCGGGACCCAGACCGAGAGCTCATTGAGCTTGGGGGTCTGCAGCAGGAACTGGTATTGCGTCCGGCTGACCGTGGTATCGACGGTCATGTCTTGGACGGGCTGAAGATAAAGCGTGACGCCTTCCAACTTGGCCATGCGTGCCTTCAGGCGCTCGGCGATCGCAGGAGCACGGGATTTACGTTCTTCCAGCGGACGGAGATTGATGACGATGCGGCCGGAATTGACTGTGGCGTTATTCCCGTCCACGCCGATGAACGAAGCTAGGCTTTCCACATCCGGATCAGCCAAAATCTCGCGGGCGACTTCCTGCTGCTTGATTGCCATCGCCGAGAACGAGATGTCCTGACGGGCTTCAGTGATGCCTTGAATGACGCCCGTATCCTGCAGCGGGAAAAATCCTTTCGGGATGAAGACGTAGAGCAGGCCAGTCAGCAGAAGCGTGCCGATGGCCACCCAGAGCGTCAGGCGCTGACGATCAAGCACCCAACGCAGAGCCAGACCGTAGCGACGGATGACTTCGTCGAAAAATCTCCCTAACGCCTGACTGATGCGGCCAGTGTCCCCTTCGGGAGCGTGCCGCAGCATCCGACTACACATCATGGGCGTGAGTGTTAGGGAGATGACCGCCGAAATCAGAATGGAAACCGCCAAGGTAATCGCAAATTCGCGGAACAACCGTCCGACGATGTCCGCCATGAAGAGCAGCGGGATCAGGACCGCAATCAACGAGAACGTCAGCGAGATGATGGTGAAACCGATGTCGGCCGACCCCTTGAGGGCGGCCTGCATCGGAGTTTCCCCCTTCTCGATGTACCGTGAAATATTTTCAATCATCACGATCGCATCATCGACGACGAAGCCCGTCGCGATCGTCAACGCCATCAAAGTGAGATTATTAATGGAAAAATCGCAGAGGTAAATCACCGCAAACGTTCCCACTAAGGAAAGAGGCACCGTGATACCCGGAATGATTGTTGCGGGTACGCTCCGCAAAAAGACGAAGATGACCAAAATCACCAAGATCACCGAAAGCAGTAACTCGACGCGCACGTCATCGACCGAAGCCCGGATGGTCACCGTTCGATCCGTCAAGACGGTTACCTTGGCCGCCTCCGGCAAGGTCGCCTGTAGAGTCGGCAAGATGGCCTTGATGCGATCAACGACGGCGATGACGTTGGCGCCCGGTTGTCTTTGGATATTCAGGATGACGCCCGGCGTCTGCCCTCCCGGATTATGGCCTGCCCATGCGGAAAGGTAGATATTTTCGGCGCCGTCCGTCGTCTCCGCTATATCACTCAAGCGCACTGGCGAGCCATTGCGGTAGGCCAAGATCACGCGATTGTAATCGGAAGGTGAGCGCAGCTGATCGTTCGCATCGATGGTCGAGGACTGCGTCACCCCGTCGAATCCACCCTTGGCCGTATTGGCATTCGCTCCGATGATGGCCAGTCGCACCGATTCGAGATTAAGGCCGTAAGAGGCCAGTGCCGTAGGGTTGACGCGGATCCGCACGGCCGGTCGTTGCCCCCCCGAGATACTCACCAGACCCACCCCCGAAATTTGGGATAACTTCTGCGCCAGACGCGTATCCACCAGATCGGCCACCTTCGGTAGCGGCAGGGATTCTGACGTCACCGCTAGGGTCATGATTGGAGCGTCGGCGGGATTTACCTTACTGTAAACGGGAGGCGAAGGCAATCCTGCCGGAAGGTAGGCTCCAGCCTCGTTGATGGCGGCCTGCACCTGTTGCTCTGCCACATCGAGCGAGATCGCCAAGTCGAACTGCAGAGTGATGGCCGAAGCCCCGGCCGAACTCGTGGAGGCCATTTGCGTCAGCCCTGGCATCTGGCCTAATTTACGTTCCAGCGGAGCGGTCACGGCGGTAATCATTACCTCGGGACTTGCCCCAGGATAATAGGTGGTGACCTGAATGGACGGATAATCGACTTCCGGCAAAGCCGAGATGGGCAGGGCTCGGTAGCCGATCACCCCGCAAATCATGAGGGCCACCATCAACAACGTGGTGGCGACGGGCCTTTCGATGAACGGTCGAGAAATATTCATGAACCGGACTACTTCTTCGCGGGAACTTCCGGAGGAACGGCCGCCGCCTTACGCCGACCACTCACCAAGACCTTGGTGCCGCTTTGCAACCGATCCAAACCATCGGTCGCCAGGATCTCACCTGCGGCGACGCCTTCAAGAATTTCCGTATTCAGACCATCGACCACGCCGGTCCGGACGGTTCGGCGGGTCACGGTATCATCCGGATTAACCACGAAAACAAAGCGGTCTTTGTCGCTGACCTGAACCGCGGCGGTCGGGGCGAGTAAAACCCCTTTCTTACTCTCCACCGTCAGACGAACATTAACGAATTGATTGGGGAAAAGCCGCCGGTCAGCGTTCGCGAAAAGGGCACGCAACTTCAACGTGCCGGTGGCGGCGTCGATCTGGTTATCGAGCGCGGAAAGATCGCCGACGGCCAAGACCATGCGGCCATCACGATCAAAGGCCTCGGCCTTGAGCTGGGCACCCTGCCCGATGGCATATTGCAAGGCGGGGATGTCGCCCTCGGGTACGCCGAAAATAACCGAAAGCGGCTGGAGTTGCGTGATGACGACCAACCCGGTGGCATCGGTAGACGAGATGATATTTCCGGCATCGACCTGCCGCAGGCCAACGACCCCTGCGATGGGCGCGGTAACTTTAGCGTATTCGAGTTGAAGGCGGGCGTTGGCGACGGAACCTTCGTCGGCCTTCACCGTTCCCTCGAGTTGGGCCACTTGAGCACCGGCGGAATCGAGCTGCTGACGCGTGATGGCTTCCGCGGCATCTTCGTAGCGCTTTAGATCGAGCTTGGCATTCGCCAGCGCCGCGCGATCCCTTGCCAGCTGGCCTTCGGCCTGAGTCAGTACGACCACAAACGGACGAGGGTCGATGTCAGCGAGGGAGTCGCCCGCTTTGACGGTCTGCCCTTCGGTGAAATAAAGTTTCATCAACTGTCCGCTCACGCGCGGGCGGACCGTTACAGTCTTCAACGCTTTCACCGCACCGAGAGCAATGATCCGGATCTCGATATCGCCCAAGGCGACGGGGGCGGTCGCGATTGAAACCGGTAGACTTCGTCCGCCCTTCCCGCCGCCTTTGGTGCCGGGAGACTTGCCGCCCTCCTTGGTCTGCGCGAATGACGTGACCGTGAGCAGCCCGACCAAGGCCAGCAAAAAAAGACGAGAAGGAGTCATGGATTACTTAGGGCGATGGGTGAAAATAAACTGTCGGGTTTCGAATAAATTCTGACCGCTGAGCAGTAGCGGAACCTTGTCGAAACACGTTCACGCTGTCAAAGCATGAACACAGGTTAAGGTTACATTAAAACGTCATCTGCACGCCGCCTAAACCTCACTGCAAGCAAGCTTTTCGGACCTGTCCAAGAGCCGTGGCTTGACGCTCGTGCAAAATGGCTTGGGCACGAGCGACCTTCGCTTTGGCCGAAACCGGATCCTTGGCCATGGCGAGCACGGCCGGGACGATGCCCGCGAGTTGCGGCTCATCATCGAGGTCGAAAAGCCACTCCGACAGGCCGATATCTTTCCACATATTCCCTTTGGAAGTTTGCTCGGCCCAGCGACACACGATCGCGGGGATGCCATTACCGACGCACATGATCGGCGAATGCATCTCGTTACCGAAGAGGCCCGCACTTCGGACGTAGACGCTCAGCGCTTCGTCGGTCAGCCAGTAATCCTGACGCCACACGACGCGGTCTTTTACATCATCGGGCAGCTTGTCGAAAAGGATCTCCTTGCCTAAAATCATCTGGGTGCGGTCCTCAGGGCAGATGAGCACCTTGAGGTCGGTCTGCTTCACAATCGCGACAATCGCGGCGCGCAGCTGGGCGTGGTCATGCTCCTTCAGCTCATCGTTACGCTTCTGCTTCACGGGGTCGAAGGCGCGCTCCTTATGAATCGTCCAATAAGGCGTGCTGCGATAACGCGGAATGCAGCAAAGGAACTTGCCACGCTCGAGGCCCCACCCATGCAGGAAGGCCTCGGCCTTCTCTTCGTTGCGCAGGTCGGTCGCGAATGCTCCATCCGGGCCGAACTCCATCACGGGACACTTCACGCCGCCAGCCTTGGCGGTCTCGAGCGAGACTGAATCCCGGAAGTAGACGAAGGTGGCACCGTTGAGGATCTCAACGGTCTCGGCCGCTGGCTTGCCCTGCGTGATCCCGAGCACGCCGTAGGGCTTCGGACCTTGCTGGCGCCACAGCGCGACTTGCTTCTCGCCCACGAGCGAAGGACCCGAGCCGTGCAGGAGGAAATCGTTCTCGGCGTAGAGCTTGGCGACGTCGGTCTTGGGTCCGACGAATTGCAATTTCGGGAAGCGCACCGCTAGCATTTCCTTCACGCCATTATCCACGTTAGAAGGCCAGAGGGTGATCACGGCTTCCGGAAAATATTTCTCCAGTAAAGCCAGCATACCCGGCGTGTGCGCAATATCGCCGATATTCACCGTCTGCCAAGAGGATCGCAGCACCACGCGCGGCGCACGCTTGCCTTCGGCGGCGCCCAGCGAGGCGGCGATGGCTGCCACGAAAGTGGATTCCAGGAAACGACGACGAGAGAGCATTGTCTTAGGGGTAGGGATAGGGGTCGGGGTAGATGGAGTCAAACCACCCTTCCCTGCGGGGGTTCAGTCTCGAGGTAGGGGCGCGACTGCGTCGCGTCCGTTCGCAG
>QYQK01000142.1 GCA_007280935.1 Opitutales bacterium | reverse complement strand
GCCTCAACGGGCCAGGTATCACACAGGAGACACGGCTCGAAACCCTACCCCAATGGGATTCGCTGGCGATTCTTTTGGTAATCACACATTTCGAACAGGCACACGGCCTTGTCCTTTCGGGCAATCAAATACGAGCCTGTAAGACGGGCCGAGATCTTCTGCAGTTTATCCCCCGCTAATCCATGAAAGACTTATATATAGTTGGCGCAGGTGGATTTGGCAGAGAAGTCCATGCGTGGGTCCTGAAACATCCCGATCAAGGAGTAGTGTGGAAATTCGCAGGATTTCTGGACGATAATACGAAGGCGTTAGAAAAATTCGGAAACTTTGCGAAAATCTTCTCGCTCACCGCTCACCGGGTGTCCCAAGACAGTCTGTATCTCTGCGGCTTGGCGATTCCGGCGGTAAAAGCGAAATTATTAACTCCACTAATCGCATTAGAAGCGAAGTTCATTAATTTCATCCACCCCAGTGCCATCATCGGCGAAAGAATCAAATTCGGCATGGGCTGCGTCGTGTGCCCGGGCGTAATCGTCTCGGCTGACGTCGCCTGCGGCGATTTTGTCGTCCTAAACTTACGGACAACGATCGGACATGACGCAATCATCGGATCTTGGTCCACGGCGAGTGCGCATTGCGACATCACCGGGAATGTGACCGTCGGAGATAAAGTGTTTCTGGGAAGTCGGGCCAGCGTCATCCCGGGTAGGACTGTTGGCGAGGGCGCCAAGATTGGAGCGGGAGCCGTCGTTTTCTCCAACGTCCCTCCGAACGTCACCGTCGTCGGTAATCCGGCCCGGATTCTCTAAAGTGCGCAAAGGACTACTCATTATCGGAACCGTGTTCCTCTTCGGGCTCGTCGCTCTCGTGGTCGCTTCGGAGTTTTTTTCACAACACCCTCGGCGTTTCACGGGCAAGCTATCAGAGGCTTTGCCGCGGGAAGCCGGCGGCTGGGTACGCCGTGATATCCCCATAGGGGCTTCGTCGGCTTCAGCCGCCAGTGTCCAGGGGATTTTAAATTTCAGCCAAGCCGCCCAAGCCGAATACAGCAAAGGGAGTAAGCGAATTTTGATCTATGTCGCCTACTGGGAGCCGGGCAAAGTTTCGGTCGTCGATGCCGGCTCGCATAATCCAGATTCTTGTTGGGTAAATAATGGCTGTGTCCGGACGGCGCGGCAATTTGCCGTAGCCGGCCAGATTGGGGGACGGGCCTTAATCCCTTACGAGTATGGCCAATATTTAGTACCCCAGGCTGGGCAGCAAAATGTCGCCTTTTGGCATCTCGTGAACGGCGAGCCAAATCGATATGAAGCTCAGGCGGCAGGATGGCGGGATGGATTAATCGGCCGCCTTGAACGCCTGCCACTGCTTTGGAAAGATATTCGGCTTTATGGAATTAACCAAAAAAGCGAGCAGATGTTCATCCGAATCAGTAGCAGTATCGGTATTACGGAAATGTTGAATGATGCCGAAGCCTCGGGGTTAATCGGACGAATGAGTCGGTTTGGAATTTTTACGGACGAATCTTGGAGGTAATAAACAACGTGCTATGAAAATAGATATCGAAACAATCTACCAAAATCTACCGTCCTTCGCGCAGCAAATCGCTCTAGATTGGCGCGGGAAAAATATACGGAGAAATAGGTATGGTGAGCTATTCAAGCGAACCCTAACGGCAACCATCGCGCGTAGCGCTTTCACGAAAGGCCAACTGGATGATTATCGGGCGATGATGTTATCGTCGCATTTAAAGTATGCCCGACACAGTCCGTTTTGGTCGGATAAATTCTCGGCTTACTCCGTCGACCCTAATGCGTCCGATCCGTTTGCGGAGTTGGCTAAGTTGCCGATATTGACAAAGGCTGAGGTGAGACAGAATTTGGCACGTATCGCCAATCCTTTGATCGCTCAAGACGGCCTCCTCCGGACGCATACTGGCGGCAGCACTGGCAGCGGACTGGTCTTTCATGAGACTCCAGAGAGTGAGGCTCAACGGTGGGCCACATGGTGGCGGTATAGGCTTAATCTTGGTATCAGCCAGGAAATGAACTGCGGTCATTTCGGGGGGCGTTGTTTAATTCCGCTGACGAGAGTCAATCCACCATTTTGGCGGGTTAGCGAGCAGACACGGCAAATTATTTTCAGTACGCAACATCTCCGGCGAGAAACCGTCCAATCGTATGTGGGTAAAGTCGAGAAGATGGGCCTGAAGTGGATTCACGGTTATCCTTCCGGCATCAGCCTGATGGCGACATGGATGCTGGAACAAAAAATTCCCCCACCGGCAGGATTACGTATTATCACTACGGGATCAGAAAATCTGACCCAGCTGGTCAAGGAAAGGATAAGGGAAGCTTTCGGCGTTCCCGTTTATCAGCATTACGGCATGTCGGAATCGGTGGCTAATTTCTCCGAGACCAAAGATGAGAAAATGATGGTCGACGAAGATTTTTCTGTTACTGAATTTATCCCCAACGCTGACAACGCCCACGAGATTATTGGTACTAATTGGCATAATCCGGCCTTCCCGCTTTTCCGTTATGCCCCCGGTGACAGTTGTGAGCTCGTTCAGGGCCCGGCGGGGGAGGCGATGGTGCGACAAGTCGCTGCAATCAATGGTCGCCAACAAGATTTCGTGGTATTAAAAAACGGCACCATGGTCGGTGCGGCCGCCTTGTCCCTAATTTTTGCGGATGCACCGCATGTCGTCGAAGCACAATTCGTCCAAAATACTCCCGGCAAGGTTGAAATCAGAATCGTGAAAGGTTCCAGTTTTGGTCTGGAAGATGAGGCAGCCATGGCAAATCAACTCAGGCGCCGCTTCGGGCGGTTATGTGATTATCGAATTACTTACGTAGATAAATTATCTCGTACAGTTAACGGCAAATTACGCTTGGTCGTCTCGGAAACTCCAACTCCCACCCTCTAAGATCATGTGTGGAATATTTGGGGCCATCGGCCCAGACGCCGAATCACTGGCAAAAAAGGCGACAGTATCGCTCGCGCATCGCGGCCCCGATGGGTCCGGCAGTTTCTTTGCCGCTGAAGCCCGATTAGGCCTGGCCCAGACTCGTCTCGCCATTCAAGACCTCGGGGTTACGGCCACGCAGCCGATGACCGACCCCGCTGGGCTTGCGACGATTATCTTTAACGGCGAAATCTATAACTTCCACGAACTACGGAACCAATTAGCTTCTGGTTACGAATTTCGTTCCAGCGGTGACACCGAGGTCATTCTGGCCGCATACCTCCGTTGGGGCGATGATATGTTGGGCAAGCTTAACGGCATTTTCGCCTTCGCCATCTACGATCATCGGCAGCGCTCGGTCTTGCTCGCTCGCGATGGCTTAGGTGTAAAGCCTTTATACTGTCTGCAGACAAAGAGCCATTTCGCTTTCGCTTCCGAAATTAAAGCCCTGCTGCAGGTCCCGGACTTTGACCGGAGCCTAGACCTGCAGGGTATTTCCCAATACCTGACTTACCTATACAGCCCAGGGGAGCATACCCCCTTCAAGTATGTACAAAAATTCCCGCCGGGCCATGCCGTAAGGCTTTTGGATGGGGTAAAAATCCGCGAGTGGTGTTTTTATGAACTGCCTTACGAGCAGGAACCGTTGCCCTTCACCGTCAAGGGGGCGGCGGATGAGCTCAAAAATCGGCTGGATACCGCTATCGAGCGGCAAATGATTTCCGATGCGCCCCTCGGGGCATTCTTATCTGGCGGATTGGATTCCAGCGCCATCTGCGCCTTAGCCCAGAGGCAGCTCGGCTCCCGTCGACTGGATTGCTTTACCATTGATGTCCGACTTCCAGTTAATTCCCAAGAAGGCTTCGTCGATGACCTGCCCTATGCGCGTTTAGCGGCCAAGGCGCTGGGTCTGAACCTACATGTTGCCGAAGTCTCTCAAGATAAGTTGCTCGATCTGGAAAAACTCGTCTGGCATCTGGACGAGCCTCAGGCTGACCCCGCCGCGCTTAATAACTTTTACATCTGCCAGTTCGCTCGTCAGCAGGGCATCAAGGTACTACTTTCTGGTGCCGGTGGAGATGATATTTTCACCGGCTACCGACGGCATCAGGCTTTAGATTTTGAGCGCTATTGGCAGTGGATGCCGGCCCCCGTCAAAGAATCCCTTGCCTATCTTTCGGGGCACGCCCCTCCGGCCACGTCTTGGGGCCGACGGATCCAAAAAGCGTTCCGTCAGGCAACCCTGTCGCCGCAAGAACGCATGGTCGGTTATTTCCAATGGATAGATCAGGGTCGGCTTAAGAGCCTTTGGTCAAAGGAAATAAAAGCGGCGGGCAACCTTCCGGATTCCAATGCACCGTTGATCAAAGCCCTGCAGAGCCTGCCAGCTGGAACGCTGGAGTTGAACCAGATGCTTTACCTTGAGGCGAAATATTTCCTTACCGACCATAACCTTAATTATACCGATAAAATGTCGATGGCGGCAGGGGTCGAAGTGCGGGTGCCATTTTTAGATCGCGATCTGATTGATTTCGCCACCCGGCTGCCCGTGGACTACAAACAGCATGGGCGGGTAGGAAAGTGGATTTTTCGGAAATCGATGGAGGGCATCTTACCCCAAGAAATTATTTATCGGCCTAAGACCGGTTTCGGCATCCCCTTACGAGGTTGGATGATGGTCAAAGACAATCGGATAGAGGCAGATTATCTGAGCCGACAATCCATTATCAACCGTGGGCTCTTTGATCCAGATGAAGTGCATAAACTCATTGCCGATAATCGCTCTGGATACGTCGACGCCAGTTATGTAATTCTTGCCTTAGCTTGTGTGGAAATTTGGTGCCGGCAATATCATGATGTTTAAGAGGTAAGGGAAGGAGAGGAGAGGGGAGGGGGTAAATAGTAGCGGCTCCGATACGGGTGGCGGAAAATTTCAGGTGACGGGTGACGGCCACCGGGGAGTCAGCCAACCGGGAGCCAGCCCTACGGGATTCAGCAGTCGGGAGTGATTACTCGAGTTTAGTAGACTCGGCATTTATCAGAATAGTCCCTGAAAATAGCCTACGTAGACCATTTTCAGGTCCCGGGTCTCGGGCGTCGGGTCCCAGGTTCGGGTTCCCCGGGTTCGGGTACAGGTACGGGTACTAGCCGAGAGAAGAGCCGCGTTTAATTCGGCTCTCGATTAACTTATTAAGCATCCGGCAGATTATAGATGCGTCGTTGAACAGTGACTGGGAGAGCTGCAGTTCGATGAGCCCCATTTTACCAGAAAGCTCCAACTGCACTTTAGTTTCCTCTGCAGAAGCGATGGCTATACGGAAGAAGCGGATTCCCTCTTGCGAGTAGCCTCGTGCATCGCCTTCGGCGATATTACTGGGAACGGAGAGAGCAGCCCGCCTTAGCTGATTCTTCAGAGTTACCTCACGCTGAAAACGCCGATCATTAGTCGCGACAAATACCTTCTCAGAAAGAACTTTTCCAAGGCCCAGAACTTTTAAAGGCACATAGTTAGATGACATGCCTCTATTCACCCTTTCCCGTGATACAGTGCCACACAGGACATCCCCTAGGAATTAGGCCCCAGAAGTTTTAAGCTTCCCGTACCCGTACCTGAAGAACCCGAACCTGGGACCCGACGCCCGAGACCCGAGACCTGAAATTGTCTTATCTCCACCCGCTTCCCGGAAAACTAACGTTTAGGCTCAGTGTTTTTCCCGTACCCGTACCTGAACCTGAACACCCGTACCTGGTACCCGACGGCCGAGACCTGAGACCCGAAATTTTACCTTCCCTTTATGAAGCCCAACAGAATTTATCTCTCACCGCCTGACATCGGCTCCGCGGAAATCGAATTTGTCCTAGAAGCTTTCGCTTCCAATTGGATCGCTCCGGTTGGCCCAAATCTCGATTCCTTTGAAAAACAATTCGCGACCATCGTGGGTTCGAAATACGCCGTCGCGCTATCCTCCGGCACCGCAGCCTTACATTTAGCCTTACGCCTCGCCGGCGTCGGCCCTGGCGACGAAGTCCTCTGTTCCTCGCTGACTTTCATCGCGTCGGCTTCACCCATTACTTATGTCGGCGCCACTCCGGTCTTCATTGATTCCGAAGAAATCAGCTGGAACATGGATTCGGCCATTGCCTGCGAAATCATTGAGCGCAAAGCCAAGGCCGGCAAAGCGCCCAAGGCATTAATCTTGGTCCACCTTTATGGCCAATCGGCAGACATCGCCCCCATCAAAGCTTGCTGCGATAAATACGGCGTAAAACTCATCGAAGATGCGGCCGAAGCCTTGGGCGCTACTTATCACTGCCGAGCCCCTGGTTCGTTCGGTATCGCCGGTATCCATTCGTTTAACGGCAACAAAATTATCACCACCTCTGGCGGCGGCATGATGGTCACGGACGATGAAGCCTTCGCCCAGCAGGCAAGATACTTGGCGACGCAGGCGCGCGACTCCGCTCCACATTATCAACATTCCGTCATCGGGTATAACTATCGCCTCAGCAATATTTCCGCGAGTATCGGCTTGGGTCAGCTCGAGGGTCTGGCTCAAAAAGTGGTAGCCCGCCGGGGGCATTATCAGGCTTACAAGGAAGCATTTAAAAATATCTCTGGCATCATCATGCAACCCGAAGCCCCTTGGAGTGAGAGCACGCATTGGTTGACGTGTCTCACCTTAGATCCTCAGCGAACCAAAATCACTGCCGAGCAGCTTCGCCTCGCGCTGGAAGCGGAAAATATCGAAGCCCGCCCGATCTGGAAGCCGCTGCACCTACAGCCTGTCTTCAAAGGAGCTGAATACCACGGCCGCGGCGTAAGTGATCGTCTCTTTGGTACGGGGCTTTGTCTGCCGTCAGGCTCTGCGATGACGCCGGGCGATCGGGACCGGGTGATTAAGGTGATAAAGACGCAGTTCGCCTAAAAACCAAAGATGCAGAAAGCCTCCGAAAGAATTAATGCCGTTGATGCATTGCGAGCCATCGCGGTGCTGCCGGTCATCCTATTTCACCTGAATCCGAGCTGGTTGCCTGGCGGGTATCTCGGCGTGGACATCTTTTTCGTGATTTCTGGCTATCTCATCACGGGCATTATCGCCCGAGAAATCACCGAAAACACTTTTACTTTCGCCGGGTTTTATCGGCGCCGCATCCGGCGCATCCTGCCCGCGTTAATCGCAATGTTGTCGGTGGTCTTGGTGGTGGGTATTTTTGTCAGCCCGATGCAATTAAATGAAATTGCCCGGCAAATCCGTTCGGTTATTTTAATTAATGGAAACGGGGCATTGTGTGATAACATCGGAAACTATTGGGGGACGAATGCGGTGGCCGACCCCTTGCTTCATACCTGGTCGTTAGGCGTCGAGGAGCAGTTTTACTTATTATTCCCTTTGTTGATCTGGCTTTTGGTCCACTACCAAGGCGTCGCCCGGACTTTAATTTACGTCTTAGGCCTTGGGCTGCTAAGCTTTCTCTGGTTCCTAATTCAGTCGGCGGCCAATCCGCCGAAGGCATTTTATCTGCTCTTGTCCAGGGCTTGGGAGCTCATGGCCGGCGCAGTCATCGCTCTCGCCGCAATAATCAAGCCGGGAAGCATCGGTCCGAGTTGGAGGGCAGTGGCGGCAAGCTGGCTTGGCTTGGCTATAATCTTAACGGCTTACGTTCTTCCCGATTACGGTAGCATCTTTCAACGATTACGGCCCTTGCTGGCGGTACCCGGTGTCATGCTCTTCCTCTGGGGAATCAAGTCCGAATCCCGCCTTTGCAAGGCAATCGCGCATCCTCTTATGGTAGGAATCGGCCTCGTCTCCTATTCGCTTTATCTTTGGCACTGGCCAGTGATTGTTTTCCTAAAGACTTGGAACGCCGCGCACGAGAGCTACTTAAATTCTGGGTCCTTGGCTTTGTTGGCGCTGGGTCTGACCGTACCACTATCCTTGGTCAGTTACCGCTGGATTGAACAACCCCTGCGCCGAATGGCGTCAGTCTGGATGATTATCATAGCCTCTGGGGTGCTCTATGCTTCAGCTGGTCTGGTGTCCGACTCCTTTGGTCGCCAGCAGCTATCCTCTTCCCAAGACCCAGCCGCCATGCAGGCCGACGCTTGGGTGGGCGGATTCCGCGGGATGACCTGCTAGGGTGGCTTATACTCGTCGAATACCGTGACCGGATTAGGGGATAAATTTAACGCCATCAAGTTTAGCACGAAGCAAAAAACCCAGCCGATTGATTTCGTGACCGTCGGCGGCGATCTGGACGCGGCGAGGATTTTATTATTCTGGGGCGATTCGCATGCCAGCATGCTGGCGGCCCAGGTGGATACCATGGCCCTGAAGCTGAGATACAAAGCGATTTATCACATCCTCGATGGTGGCGATCCCACTCCGACGACGACTCCACCCGAAACAGGAAAGTGGATCAAAGATAGATTTCGCGACCACTTATCCGAGTCCGAGGATGAAATTAACCGGTTCAATGCGCTCGGGCGTCGCCTGATAAACGAGAGGCCCGCGGCTCTGGTATTCGAATGTAGGTATGATGGGCGTCTGTTTGAGCGGATGCGGCCGTTTTTCGAAGAAGCCGCGAGGTATACAAAAGTCTTTGTCGTCCAGCAGCCGCCCGTCATGGATATCTTGGATGTATGTGCCGTCGATTATTTCGGTTTTCAGCGTGACCGTTACGGGAAACCTATTGATCGCCTGCGGGTCAGCGAATCGCTGCCCGCTAAAGTCGGCCAGGAAGACTTCGAAGCCAAATTCCTGAAGTATTTTGCGGCGAACAAAAACGTCGTTTTTATACGTACCCAAGATCTGCTTAAGAATCCTGACGGATCTGTCAGGTGGTGGGATGGCCAAGGGGCCCTCTATTACATCGATACGAATCACCTTAGCCCGTTCGGTGCTGGGCTAATCGGGCCGAGAATCGCCGAAGCTTTACGTTTAGCAGAAAAATAATTCATCCCTACAATTTATGAAACTCCTCATCACTGGCGGCGCTGGCTTCATCGGCTCTAACCTCACCCGATTAGCGCACGGCCTCGGCCATCAAATCGTCGTCATCGATAAGTTGACCTATGCGGGTAACCGCTCGTCCCTGGCGGATTTGGAGGGTAAGACGGGTTTTACTTTCCTGCAGGCCGATATTTGTGATGCCGAGGCGATGCGCAACGCCTTGGCAACGCACGGCCCGGACGCGGTGATGCATCTGGCCGCCGAGTCGCACGTGGATCGCTCGATCGATGGTCCAGGCGAGTTTATCTCTACCAATATCACCGGGACCTTTCAATTGCTCCAGGCCGCTTTAGGTTATTGGCGCACGCTCTCTGGGGCGGCGAAGGATAACTTTCGTTTCCTGCACGTCTCCACCGATGAGGTCTTTGGTTCGCTGGGACCGTCTGCGCCGGCCTTTAATGAAGCAACGCCTTATGACCCGCATTCGCCTTACAGCGCGAGCAAGGCGGCCAGCGATCATCTAGCTCGGGCTTGGATGGATACGTATGGGTTGCCGGTGGTCATCACCAATTGCTCGAATAATTATGGCCCGTATCAATTTCCGGAGAAGCTGATTCCGGTGGTCATCTTGAAATGCCTTCGCGGCGAACCGATACCCGTCTATGGCAAGGGGGAGAATATCCGCGACTGGCTGTATGTCGATGACCACGCCCGAGCCTTACTTGCCGCCGTCGAAAAAGGCACGCCCGGCCGGACTTATTGCATCGGGGGAGATAATGAGCAGCGCAACATCGACCTCGTGGGGCAGCTTTGCGGTCTTTTAGATGAACTCCGTCCGCGCGCGGACGGTCAGCCGCATGCCACTGCGATTGCTTACGTCACCGACCGTCCCGGTCATGATATGCGGTATGCGATCAACGCCGCCCGGGCGAAGCAGGAATTAGGCTGGAGCCCACAGGAAAACTTCGAGAGCGGTTTCCGGAAAACCGTCCAATGGTATCTGGATAACCCCGGGTGGATCCAGAAAATCTTGGATGGATCCTATCGCCTGGAGCGAATCGGCCGCGGATAATATTAGACCCACAAAAATATCATGCGCAAAATAATCCGAAAACTGATACCATTCGGCCTATATAGATTAATTGGTCATCTGTATTCCTTGGTGTGGAGTCTTCCCGAGGGGCCGCGGTTAACCTACTTTATGCTAGGGGGGGCTGGTGAAGTAACTTGGCCCTTTCGCCGTCTTTTACATCCTTTTACTTTTAGACTCATCAAGCCAGACCGAGACGTAGTTTTGCAAAATATCATCCGCGGTGAATGTGTCGGCGGCCAGATGCCAAGCAAGGCGGACTTCATTGTCGATGGAGGAGGCTATATCGGTGACTCGGCGGCGGTTTTCCTGAGTTTATATCCGTCAGCCCAGTGTTATGTATTTGAACCGAGTTCAAACGCTGGACTAGCAGGGCGTAATCTTTGTGCTTACGGAGAGAGGGCGGTACTCACGAAGGCGTTTCTCGGCCGGAGCCAAGGAAGTCTTGCGATCAATGAAGCTGACGTAGGATCGCAAGGCCGCCTGGCCGCCGCCACCGATGAAGCTATCCCCGTCTGGACGCTAGATGAGGTGCTAAAGAGAAGCCCGACTAGCCGTATTAATATTCTTAAGCTGGACGTAGAAGGGGCCGAGGTAGAAATTCTTCGCCCACCAACACCTTGGCTGGCTCAGGTAGACTGTATCATCGTCGAACTTCATGATGCAGCTGGATATAAACATATTCCTGTTTGGCTCTCGGAGGCGGGATTTACGGTCAAGCAGTGCCGCGGGTTGTTTTTCTGTAACCGGCAAGTTTAAGTAAATATCAGAGTTAAATTAAAATTCAGACCTTAACTCATGCCTTTTGCTCGTATACTTCGTTCCAGCGCTCTCATGGGTGGCGCTCAGGTTATGACGTTAGGCATTGGTTTCGTGCGCACGAAAATCGTGGCACTTCTCATCGGGCCATCGGGCGTCGGACTGGTTGGGGTGCTGACCGCTTTTAACGGCAATATTACCGCTCTCGCGGGTTGGGGGCTGGGCACTTCAGGAGTTCGGACTATTGCCGGATCAAGCAACGAAGAGCGGGCTGGTAAAATTGCCGCCGTCCGACGCTTTGGGGCTTTGCTCTCATGGCTTGGGCTGCTCGCCATGGTATTGCTG
>QYQK01000025.1 GCA_007280935.1 Opitutales bacterium | reverse complement strand
GTCGGTCCCGCGTTCGTGGCCATCGCCGACAAATATCGTAAGCAGGCTGGAGCGGACGAACTCCTGAACAAGAAGGTCCGACTCGGCGGCAGCGGCGTCTGGGGCCAAATTCCGATGCTCGCCCACCCCCAGCACACCGAAGACGAAGTCGCCATCATGCTCCGTTGGATGCTCGCGCTCGAAAAAGGCAAAGGCGGCCCGACGCTCGCACGCGGACTGGAAGGACAATTGACCGCACCCAAAGACGCTAAGATTGGCAAACTTCTCCTTGAAGCCGCCTACACTGATAATGGAGCTGGCGCCGCGGCTCCGCTTACGGGCAAGACTTCTGTCGTCCTTCGTCACCCGCGCATCGAGGCCGAATCCGGCGAAGTCACGGGTGCCAAAAAGAATTCTAAATCCGTTGGCTCTACGGCCCACGGTCACACCATTCTTTTTGCGAATCTCAATCTCACGACGACCAAGAGCGTCACACTCAGTGCCTCAGCCGGGGGCGGCAGCAAAGGCACCAAGGTTGAGATCCACCTCGATTCCGCGACCGGGCCACTGGTCAGCAACGTAGACATCAAATTCACAGGCGACTGGAATAAATTCGAGGAGAATAAAGCCCCGCTAACAAGTGCGACCGGACATCATGACGTCTTCCTGGTCTTCGTCAATCCAGGTAAAAGCGGGCTGATGAATCTCGACTGGGTGCAATTTAATCAATAATTTCCCAGAAGCTTAATTACCCAGCCATGCGCCCTCACCTCTCCCTCATCCTTTCCGCTTTGCTCTTAGCTGGACAAGCCATCGCCGCCACATTCGACCTCCCCTCCCTGCAACAGGCACGCGTCATGAAGGCCGCTGCGGCCGCCCTGGAAGCCAAGCCCGTGAGCATCACTTCCTCGCCGGCTAAGCTCAGCGAAGGCGGGCCTAACGACTTTTATTCGAACGGCGATTACTGGTGGCCGGATCCTTCCAAACCAAACGGCTTACCTTACATCCGCCGCGACGGCGCGACTAATCCAGAAAACTTCTCCCAACATCGCCTAGCCATGAAAGTGCTCCGGGATAACGTGGCCGCCTTGGCCGCCGCTTACAAACTGACGAAAGAAGAAAAGTATGCAGTTAAGGCGATGGAGTTCCTGGACGTCTTCTTGCTCGATTCGAAAACGCGCATGAACCCAAATCTTAATTTTGCGCAAGCCGTCCCAGGCGTCAGTCCGGGTCGCGGCATCGGCGTGATCGACACCCTGCACCTGATTGAAATTCCTCCGGCCATCCGCGCCCTCAACGGCTCGCAAGCGCTCACGCCGGCAAAGCAAACGGCCCTCTTGGCTTGGTTTCAGGAACTTGGGACCTGGATGCAAACCAGCAAGAACGGTAAAGAAGAAGCTGCCGCCAAGAATAACCATGCCGTAGCTTTCTACCTGCAGCTGGCCGTCTACGCCGATTTTACGCATGACCAAACGGCCCTGGCGGAATGCCGCCGTCAATATAAGGAAATCTTCCTACCCAAGCAGATGGCGGCAGACGGCAGCTTCCCACTCGAGCTCGCCCGCACCAAACCCTACGGTTATTCTATCTTCCAACTTGATAATATCACGACGCTTTGCGTCGTACTGTCGAACTCCGGAGAAAGCCTCTGGGATTTCAAATTGGCCGACGGACGCACCATCGGACGTGGTGCTGAATACCTCACCCCTTATATCCGCGATAAGTCCAAGTGGCCGCTCAAGCCAGACATCCAAGCCTGGGAAGGTTGGCCCGCGCGACCTATTTACCTCCTCTTCAACGGGCTAGCTTTCAATAAACCCGAATACCTTGAGCTATGGAAGACCCTGGACGAAGAGCCCACGGACCCTGAAGTGCAACGCAATCGGGCGATCACTCAGCCGTTACTTTGGTGCAAGTAGGACTGGCCGCACCTCGGAGTTTGGCTTTGCAGACGGCGGCGAGGACTTCAGTCTAATTCCCTTACGCCTTTTGCCACGTGTCTGATCCAGAACCGAAGCCCCTCGATCCTTACGATCCTGAAGTCATCGCCCGTTCTAATCGCGCCATCTTAATCGGGTTGCAAAGACCCGGCGAGACGGCCGCCGAGGCCCAGTACCTTTTAGATGAATTGCATGAGCTCGTCGGCAATGTGGGCGTGGAAATCCGGGGCTCCCTCATCGCTAAGATCCGTGAAGAGAACCCGCGCACGTTGGTCGGCTCCGGCAAACTGGAAGAAATCGCCGCTCTGGCGCGGGCCCAAGAATGTGGGCTGATTATTTTTGACGACGAACTCACGCCGGCACAGCAGCGCAACTGGGAGAAAGATGCCAAGCTCCGCGCCATCGACCGCCAGGAGATTATCCTCGATATCTTCATCACGCGCGCGAAGACCCGCGAAGCCGTGCTCCAGGTCGAGCTCGCCGCCTTGCAGCAGATGCTGCCGCGCCTGAAGCGCCTGTGGTCCCACTTGGACCGCCAGCGCGGCGGAGGCACGATGCAACGCGACGCCGGCGAGACGCAGCTGGAAATGGACCAGCGCAAGATTCGCGATAAGATCGCTAAGGTCCGCCGCGACCTCGCAGAGGTCGTCGCCCAGCGCGCTACGCAACGAAAGCAACGTAAACGCGTGCCGCTCCCGACCTTCTCGATTGTCGGCTACACTAACGCTGGTAAATCCTCGCTCCTGAATACGCTCACCGGCTCCGAGGTCCTCGCTGCGAACAAGCTCTTTGCCACGCTCGACCCGACCACGCGGCGCCTCGCCCTACCCTCCGGCCGCGCGTTGCTGCTGACCGACACCGTCGGCTTCGTGCGTCGCCTCCCTCACCGCCTGGTCGAAGCCTTCAAGGCGACGCTCGAGGAAGCCGTGCAGGCCGACTTCCTTGTCCACGTCATCGACCTCGGTTCGCCCGAGCGCGACAAGCATGCCGAAACCACCTTGCAGGTCCTGACCGAAATCGGCGCCGGCGACCGGCCGGTGATCACCGTACTTAACAAGGCCGACCTTTGCGACGTGGTCGAACGCGCCCAAGCCCTCGCGGCCTACCCGGACGCCAAGCTGGTCAGCACCCGGACGGGGGAAGGGATCCCCGCCCTACTCCAGCGCCTCGAGGAATGCGCCGCCAGCCGGGATGAGCACATGACCCTACTCATCCCCCACGACCAGTATGCCATGCTCTCTAAACTGCATGCCGGGGCCACCATCCTCAATTCTAAGGCCCTTCCTGAAGGAACTAGGGTAGAAGCCTACATCCCGACCCGCCTGCGGGAGACCTGCCGGGCTTGGGCTATCCGTGAATAGGTCATTTTTTTCTCCCAAGGTGGAAACTTTTCGCTTTGTTAAGTGTTACCTTAATACACACCCATGCGCACCCTCTCCCTGCTTACCCTCCTCACTGCCTCCTCGGCTTTTGCCGCAGTAGACCATGAAGCCGCCTTTAAGGCCGACATCGCACCGATCTTCGAAAAGAGCTGCGTTGGTTGCCACGGAAAAGACAAGGCCAAGAAACCCAAGGGTGGATTCGACGCTACTTCCCTCGCCAACGTCGTCAAAGGCGGCAAAGAAAACGGACCTGGCATCACCTGGGGCAATGTCGCCAAGAGCTCGATCTTCAAGTCCTGCGAACTCGGTATCTCCAACCCTTCCGACGACCTGGCCATGCCCCCTGAAAAAGCCAAGAGCCGTACGCCCCTGACCAAGGACCAGCTCGCCAAGCTCAAGGCTTTCATCGAAGCCAAGTAAGTCCGATAAGTCCTTTTAAAAAAGCCCGCAGTGCAACCTGCGGGCTTTTTTTGGGTCTAACTCTAGGGAGATAAACAGCATTTCCTTCACTTCCATTTGACCGTCTACCATCGGCCGTTAGTTACAGTTAACCCCTTTCTATCATGCTCCTCCTTTCCAAGATCGAAGACCGCATCAAAGCCCTCACCCCTCGGCGTGCTATCACCTTGGCGGTATCGGCTAATTTCATCCTCGTGCTAGCGGCTCTTGCGCTTCCGGCCGACGGCGAAGCCCGCGGTCCGGCCAGTCTATCGATTCTGGGTAACTTCCATATTTTAGCGCTCCACCTGCCGGCGGCCCTACTGCTGATCGTTCCACTGTTCGAATACCTTGATCGTCAAGAAAGTGCCACGACCACCGTTCGCCGGCTCTCCCTTATTTCCGCCGCAGGCACATGGGTTGCCGTCCTTCTCGGCATCATTCACGCTCATTTTAACGGATACGCTGGGGATGCCGTCCAACTCCACCTCTGGGGCGGCATCGTCGCTTCGGCCTTTGCCGGCATGGCAAGCGTATTGCTCGTCAAATCATTCAAGGTGCGACTCGGCTCCCAACTCCTGGCCATCGCGACCATGGGCTTCGCCGCCCACATCGGCGGAGAACTCGTCCACCAAGAGGGCTTCCCCTTCAAGCCGAACAAGGTCGCCGCGCCCAAGAAGACCGAGACCCCGCGAGTCGTCACCACCAGTCAGAAACGCGATGACTACACCCAGGTCATCCGCCCAATCCTCGACGCCCATTGCGTCGAGTGCCACGGCGCCAAGAAGGTAAAGGGCAAGCTTCGCATGGATACACTCGAGGCCCTCAAAAAAGGCGGCTCGGAAGGCTCGGCTTTCGTCGCCGGCGACCTCAAGAAGAGCCTCATGCACGTGCGCGTGACCCTCGATCCTGCAGACGATGATTTCATGCCGACCGAGGGAACTCCTCTCACGAAGGAACAGGTCAATGCCTTGGCCCTCTGGATTGAAGCCAAGCCCATCCCCGACGAAGTGGCCAAGCTGGCACTCGCCGCGACCAAAGCTCCCAAGCAGGCCCCGAAGGCCCCGAAGTAAGTCCATGCGAGCCGTCCTTCTGTTCTCGTCGATCACGCTCATCGCCGCCTCACCGCTTACCCCGAAGAAGCCTGATTCAGCCAAGCCGCTCACCGCCGCGCAGAAACAAGATTACGCCAAAGTCATTCAGCCGATCTTCGACGCGAACTGCATTTCCTGTCACGGCACCAAGAAGGTGAAAGGTAAGCTGCGCCTGGATACCCTCGAGGCTACGCTCAAGGGCGGCAAGAACCCGACCTTCACCATCGGCAAGCCTGATGATAGCATGCTCTTGGCTCGCGTTTTCCTGGAGCGCACTGCCGGCGACGTCATGCCGCCGAAGGCCGAGAAACCCCTCACCAAGGAACAGAAAGAGGCCATTTACGCCTTCATCGAGGGCCAACCCATCCCGGCGGAACTCGCCAAAGCCGCCCTTGCCGCCCCTAAGGCTAAAAAATAAGTTTTATTTGCGCAGCCCCCGCACCCCGCCCTTTATCTCAGACACCCCCATGAAACTCCGCTCCACCCTCGCTTTGGCATTCTTGGCCAGCGTCACCGCCCTCTTCGCCGAGCAAGCACCTCTCCGCGTCCTCATCGTCGCCGGCGGTTGTTGCCACGATTACCTGGCGCAGAAAGACATCCTTAAGAACGGCATCGAGTCTCGTCTTAACGCCGTGGTGACCGTCGACTTCGTCGACATCAACGACAAGGCTTTCACCGACAAGAAGACTAAGCCGGTCTTCGCTACTTATAAGAATGCCGATTGGTATAAAAACTTTGATGTCGTCGTACACGACGAGTGCGCCGCCGATATCACCGACGCCGCTTACGTCGAAAATATCCTGAACGCCCACCGCCAAGGCCTGCCTGGCGTCAACCTCCACTGCGCCATGCATAGCTTCCGCTGGGGCAATTACAAAGAGCCCGTCAAAGCCGGCGACAACAACTCTCATTGGTATGAAATGATCGGCATCCAGTCCACCAGCCACGGCCCCCAACAGCCCATCTCGATTGCCTTCAGTGACAAGACCAACCCCATCGTCAGCGGTATGGCCGATTGGACTACCGTCAACGAAGAGCTCTATAACAACGTCCAAATCCTAACCGCCAAGGGCCTCGCCAATGGCACCCAAAAAATCCCGGAAATGAAGGACAAGAAAGGCAAAGTGACGCCCGCCAAGGAAGCCAGCAGTATCGTGGTTTGGACCAATGAATTCGGCCCGAAGAAGACACGCATCTTCAGCACCACCATCGGCCACAACAACAGCACCGTGGAAGACCCCCGCTACCTTGACTTGGTCACCCGCGGCCTGCTCTGGTCCGTCGACAAACTCGGCGCCGACGGCAAGCCAGTGGCTGGTTACGGCAAGAAGTAATTCCTCTTCCATGCCGCAAAAGCCCCGGTTCGCTGGGGCTTTTTTGTGCCCTGCATGCCCGTATCGCTGGTAGGGTCAGCACTGCGTGCTGACCTAGTGGCCTCCTAGGTCACGACGCAGTCGTGACCCTACCTCGAGCCTTCCCTCCCACGGCGTTCGTATTCATACTACCCCAATCCCTACCCCGACCCCTTCAAACCCATGCGCCTTCTCGCCCACTTCGCCCTGACCTTGTCAACTTTCGCCGCGGAAATCTTACCGCCCTCGCAACCGCTTTGGCAGGGAGATGCGCCCGAGGGCGACGGCAAGTTTTCCGACTCAAGCAAAGCAAAACTCACCGTGCATCTGGCGGAAAAGCCCAACGGCGCCGCGATCATCATCTGTCCTGGTGGCGGCTATGCCGGCTTGGTCGTCGGTGGCGAAGGGCATGGTATCGCCAAGTGGCTGAACGGCCATGGCATCACCGGCATCGTGCTGGAATACCGCCTGCCCAAAGGCCGGCCTTACGTCCCCCTCCTCGACGCGCAACAAGCCATCCGCACGGCTCGCGCCAACGCCGCGCAGTGGAAAATCGACCCAAAGAAGGTCGGCATCATCGGCTTTTCCGCCGGCGGCCACCTCGCGTCGACCGCCACGGTCCACTTCGACACCATCGATACCCGCGCCCCGAACGCCGTCACCGGCCAGAGTAGCCGTCCGGATTTCTCCATCCTGATCTACCCGGTCATCACCATGGAGGAAGGTGTGCAGCACGTCGGCTCGAAGAAGAACCTGTTGGGTGAAAACCCCGCTGCCGGTCTGGCGGATTATTTTTCCAGCCAAAAACAGGTCAAAGACGACACCCCTCCCGCCTTTCTCGCCCATGCGCTCGATGATAAGTCCGTACCCATCGAAAACAGCCGCATGTTCTATGAGGCCGAGAAAGCGCACAAGCTGCCGACCCGACTCATTGAGCTGCCGAATGG
>QYQK01000060.1 GCA_007280935.1 Opitutales bacterium | reverse complement strand
GCCCTCGAACTGATGGTCTGCGTCGTGCTCGTTAATAAAATCGAAGAGGCCGCCGAGGTCGCCAATCTCGTCGCCCCCGAACACCTCGAGCTGATGGTCGCCGAAGAGAAATTGGAAAAGATTTCCAAACTCATCACGACCGCCGGCGCCCTGCTCCTCGGTCAAGATACGCCCACGGTGCTCGGCGATTTCACCGCCGGCCCCAGCCACACGCTGCCCACCGGCGGCACGGGTCGCTTCTTCAGCGGCCTACGCGTCTCCGACTTCTTACGCCGCACCAGTCTGGTCCAATACGACAAAGCCTCTTTGAAGAAAGCCGCTGCCGTGGTCGATGCTTTCGCCAAGATGGAACGCCTCGACGCCCACGGCCGCTCCCTCAAGCTGCGCCTGGATTCGAAAGGTTAATCCCGTAAGACCTGCACGACGGCGGCGTGCAACTTCGGCGCCGCGGCGATGACATGACCGGTGTTCAACGGATCTCCGCCCTGCCAATCCGTGACGACCGCGCCCGCGCCGCGCAAGATCGGCAGCACGGGAATAAGGTCCCACGGATTCATGATCGGGTCGGCCATCACGTGCGCCCGGCCCGAGGCCACCAGGAGGTGTCCGTAACCATCGCCCCACGTCCGCACATGCGCCACGGAATCAGCCAGGCGACTCCAACGGATATCTTTGTGCAGGCGTCGGATATTATCCAAATCCGTTGAGACGACCACGGCTTCGCTCAAAGCGACTTCTGCCACGCGGACGCTCTTACCATTCAACCACGCCGTCCGGTTATCGCCGATCATTCGCTCCTTCAAAATCGGCTGGTCAATCAGGCCCAACACCGGCTTGCCTTGGTACTGCAAGCCGATGAGGGTCACGTAAAGCGGCACGCGCGAAAGAAATGATTTCGTGCCATCGATAGGGTCGAGTACCCAACAGTATTCGGCCCCGATATTATCGGCGCCGAATTCTTCCCCCAGAATGCCGTGATCCGGATAGGTCTGCTTGATCGCCGCTCGCATGAGGCGCTCGGCTTCCTTGTCCGCCACGGTGACAGGGGTGCCATCCGACTTAATCTCTACTTCGGTCTCGGCCCGCGCATGGGCCGCGGTAAGCACGGCCCGGGCAATATCCGCCAGCGACTCGGCAAAGGCGATGAGCTCATCTCGGCGGGCTTCCGGCAACATGACCAAGGGGTAAACTGACCGACGCCCGCCTCCAAGCGAAAAGCCCCGTGCACGCTTGAACCAGCCCCGATATTGCCGACACTGCGACCATGCGGCCCCTCCCCTGGCTCCTCGGCCTGCTCAGCCTCCTCGCTCCGCTCCCGGCCGCGGAGATCTGCCGCCTCGAAGTCATCGAACAAGGCACCGACTGGCCCGTACCCGGCGTCGAACTGCGCACCATCCACGGCGTGCGCTTCGTTTCCGATAACGCCGGGGTGATCGCGCTGGACCTTCCCGAACTGATGGGCCGGGAAGTCTGGTTCGAAGTGATCGGTCAAGGCTACGGCGTAAAGGCCGACGGGTTCGGCTACCGCGGCGTCCGCCTCCAGCCCACCCCGGGCAAATCTCTGAAGATTTCCGTGCAGCGCACCATCGTCGCTCGTCGCCTCGGTCGCCTAACCGGTGCAGGCCTCTTCGCGGAATCCCAAAAACTCGGCGAGCAACTGGACTGGAAAGAAAGTGGCGTGCTCGGCTCTGATAGCGTGGTGACGGCGGACAACGGCGGGAAGCTCCTCTGGTTCTGGGGCGACACAAATCTCCCGCACTACCCGCTGGGTATCTTCAACGTGTCGGGCGCGACGACGGATAATTTCCAACCACCCACCCGCCCACCTCTGTGCCCACCTTATAAATATTTCACGGGCCGTAAATCTGGCCAAGACGAGGAACGCCCTCGCGGCGTGGCGAAGGTGCCTGGCGAAGGTCCGACTTGGATCTGGGGCCTGACGACGTTACCCGACGCCAAGGGCACGCCGCATCTGGTCGGCTCCGCGGTAAAAGTAAAAGGGGTGATGCGCGCCTACCGCTGGGACCTCGTCGAATGGAATCCGCAAGAGCAGGTGTTTCATCCGCTCTCGACCGTCTGGACAGAGACGACCGAGCTCCCCAAGGCGCCGCCAGTGCCCGAAGGCCATGCGGTGCCTTGGACCGATGCCGAGGGCCACAAATGGATCCTCTTCTGTAATCCGTTCCCGTTTCTGCGCACTCCAGCCACTTTCGAAGGCTGGAAAGATCCGACCAAGTGGCACGCGATCAATCCCGAACTGGTCGCACGCACCCCGCTAGGCGAGAATATCACCGTCCACGGCGGCCATCTCGCTTGGCATCCCTGGAGCCGAAAATGGCTCGCACTCTTCACCCAGAAGGCCGGCAAATCCTCATTCCTTGGCGAAATCTGGCTCGCCGAAGCCGATGCCCCCATGGGCCCCTGGATCAATGCCCGGCTGGTGCTCTCGCACGACAACTACACGTTCTATAATCCAGTGCTGCACCCAGAATTCTTCCGCGACGATTCGCCGATCATCCATTTCGAAGGTACCTATACAGCGACTTTTTCTTCCAATAAGCAACCGACCCCGCGCTGGGATTACAATCAGGTACTCTATCAGATTGACCTCTCGAAGCTGCCTTTCGCGGAAGGAAAATAAAGCCTGACCCGCTTGACCGCCCGCTAAGAGCGCAAAGGATGACGAGGTGAGCGACGCTACCGAAAGACTCTTGCGCGCCCGCGTCCGCCCGACGCGTCGCCCGGTCATGCGGCAGCGCTGGGACGACCTCTTCTTCCTGCACTGGGAATACTCCACTGTCGCAATCCAGGCACGTCTGCCGGCCGGACTCACGGTCGATACTTTCGAAGGCAAGGCGCACCTCGGCGTCGTGGGCTTCCGCATGAACGCGGTCCGCCCTGTCGGCCTGCCCGCCCTGCCGTGGCTTTCGTATTTCAATGAGCTGAACGTCCGCACTTACGTGCGCGACGCCGGCGGCGAACCGGGCGTGTGGTTCTTCTCCCTCGACTGCGACCGTTACCCAGCCGTCGCAATCGCGCGATGGGGCTTTGGGCTACCCTATGAACATGCCGCGATGTCCTTCGGTCCGAACCTCGCCCAAACCTGCCGCCGCCAAGGCCAGACGGAAACCGCCCGTTACGCTTGGTCGGCCACCGATGCCCCGCGGACCGCGACCCCAGGCTCGCTCGAATTTCACCTGACCGAACGCTACAGTTTCTTCTCTTATAAGAATGGTCGGCTCGTTCGCGGACAGGTCCACCACTCGCCCTATGAGCTCAGCCCCGCCGCCACGACATCTTGGAGCAATCTTCCTCTCCGCTGGGACGGCTTTAATGTCGGCGAACGCGCTCCCGAACTCGCCCACTGTTGCCAAGGCGTGTCCGTCGAGGCTTTCTCCCTGACGCCCGCTCATGCGTAAGAAACTCAAAGACTACCGCCATGCGGTCTGGGATTGGAATGGTACCCTACTTGACGATACCTGGCTCTGCTGCGAAGCACTCAACCTTATGCTCGCGGAAGCCGACTTGCCGCCCGTCGACCCGGTACGCTACCGCCAGATCTTCGAATTCCCGGTCATCAATGTCTACCACAAGGTAGGTCTCTCGCCGGATGAAAAAAACTTTCCGGCTATCTCCGTACACTTCATGAACAGCTACGAGGCTCGCAAACATGAATGTCGCCTCCATCCGCAAAGCGAAGCGTTGCTCGATGGTCTCACCGCCCAAGGGCTAACCCACTCAGTCCTGTCTGCCTACGAAAGTAATCTGCTCAAGACCACGTTGTCGCAGTACGGGCTGGATCGTCATTTCCTTAAGTCCTGCGGTGGCCATGATATCCATGCCGGGAGCAAAGCGGAACGCGCCCGCCATCACTTATCCGACCTCGCGGTGGCGCCTGAAAAAGTGTTATACATCGGTGACACCGCCCACGACGCCGAAGCCGCTGCCGCCATGGGCGTCGATTGTGTCTTGGTCGCCCACGGCCACCAACATCGCGACCGGCTGGAGGGCCTGGGCGTCCGGGTCGTAGATAGTTTTGCCGAATTAACCGCCGAACTTTAGGCCGGGCCGGATCAGCCGACCAACCTACTCACAATAAAGGGGTTTTTGTTGCCCGCGGGTCGGTTGCTCGGTTCTTATATTATCACCCCACCCCCCTCATGGCCTTTTCCCTGGCAGCTGCTAAAGTTAATCCTGACATCAATTCCACCCCTTGGCTGGTACTCATCCTCGCACTGCTCGTTATTTTTTCCGTCTACCTGATCATCCGCGCCAAGCGTAAGGCGAATACCGAGGTCAATGAAGAGATGGCGGACGTCCTCCAAGCCAGCGCCGAAGGGTTCGGCTCCAATGAACAAATCTTCCCGCCATCCGCTGCTTTCGTCGCCCAAGCCCGCGTCAAAGGCATGGATGGCTACCAAGCCCTCTACGACCGCTCCCTCCAGGACCCAGATGGCTTCTGGGCCGACGAAGCGAAAGAGCTCTCTTGGTTCCAGCCTTGGACGAAGGTGCTCGACGAATCCAAGAAGCCTTTCTTCCGCTGGTTCGTCGACGGCAAGACCAACGTGGCTTATAACTGTCTCGACGCTCAAATCGCCAAAGGGCTCGGCGACAAGGTGGCGATCGTCTACGAAGGCGAACCGAGCGTCGACGGACACGCCACCGAGGTCCGGAAAATAACCTACCGCGAATTGCATCGCGAGGTCTCCCGCCTTGCGAACGTGTTCAAGGAGCTCGGTTTGAAAAAAGGCGATACCGTCGCGATCTACATGCCGATGGTGCCCGAACTCGCGATGGCCGTCTTGGCCTGCGCCCGTCTCGGGATCGTCCACTCGGTGGTCTTCGGTGGCTTCTCCGCCGAATCCATCCGCGACCGCGTCAACGACGCCAAATCCAAATCCGTCATCACGATGGATGGCGGCTATCGTCGCGGTAAATTCCTTCCGCTGAAACAAACCGTCGATGAGGGCGTGAAGGATTGTCCTTCGATCACCAGCGTGCTGGTCTTCCAACGTCACCCCGGCAAACCCGACGCCGCGTGCGCCATGCAAGCCGGCCGCGATGTCTGGTATCACGAAGCTGCGACTTCGGTCTCCGATGAATGCGAAGCGGTCTGGCAAGATGCCAATGACATGCTCTTCCTGCTCTACACTTCGGGCTCCACCGGCAAGCCAAAGGGCATCATGCACAGTACCGGCGGCTACATGGTGCATGCCTACGCGACCAACAAATATGTCTTCGACCTCCGCGGCGACGATCTCTTCTGGTGCACGGCCGACGTCGGCTGGGTCACGGGTCACACTTACGTCGTCTACGGTCCGCTGTTAAACGGCACTTCGGTGCTGATGTATGAAGGCGCTCCCGACGCTCCAGACTTCGGTCGTTTTTGGAAAATCGTCGAAGACCATAAGGTGACGGTCTTCTACACCGCTCCGACCGCGATTCGCGCCTTCATGAAGTGGGGCGACGAGTGGGTGAAAAAATACGACCTCTCTTCACTCCGCCTCCTCGGCTCCGTCGGCGAACCGATCAACCCCGAAGCTTGGCTCTGGTATCACAAGAACATCGGCGCGGAAAAGTGCCCGATCGTAGACACCTGGTGGCAGACCGAAACCGGCGGCCACATGATCACGCCGATGCCCGGCTGCACGCCCACCAAACCCGGCTCGGCGACCCTGCCCTTCTTCGGCGTCGATGCCGCCGTCCTCGACGAAAACGGCAATGAAACCGACCATGGCATCCTCGCGATCCGCAAACCTTGGCCCGGCATCACGCAAGGGATTTTCGGCGATGAACAGCGCTACGTGGATACTTACTGGAATCGCTGGGGCGGAAAATATTACTTCCCCGGCGACGGTGCCATCCGCGATAAGGATGGTTACCTTTGGATTACGGGTCGCGTCGATGATGTGGTCAATGTCTCCGGCCACCGCATCGGTACCGCCGAACTGGAAGCGGTCTTCATCGAAAACGCCGCGGTCGCCGAATCCGCCGTAATCGGAGTCAAACATGACCTTAAAGGCCAAGGGCTGATGGCTTTTGTGATCCTAAAGACGGCCGCCGCCAAAAATGTCAACGAGGTCGAACTTGCCAAAAAACTCAACGGGATGGTCGACGCCAAGATCGGCAAGTTCGCTCGCCCGGAACGCATCGTGTTCGTCCCCGACCTTCCCAAGACCCGCTCGGGTAAAATCATGCGCCGCCTCCTCCGCGACATCTCCGAAGGCCGCGAACTCGGCAACATCTCCACCCTGGCCGACCCGGCCGTAGTCGAAGCCATCCGCGCGAAATTCAACGCTCCCAAGGCCTGAAGATAAAGTAAGTTGGATGATAAAAAACCCCGACCCCGTCGGGGTTTTTTATTTCCCCTTTCATGGGTAGGGTCAGCACTGCGTGCTGACCTAGCTGCCTTTAGGTAGGGCTGACCACCCTTGGTCAGCCGCGGTTCAGCGAGGCCGCTCAACCCTACCCGACACAAACCCATTTCGGGTGACAGGTGACGGGCACGGGAGCCAGGAGTTCAGGGTCCGGCCGTTCGGGAACCAGCCGCGGGAACCCGAAGCCAATGGCCGAGCGCTGAACAGCCGACTCCCGAGTGGCCGATACCCCGGTGGCCGTCACCCGTCACCTGTATCGGAAACTTTGCCTCTAATTCATCCCTAACCGTAAACCGCTAACCGCCACACGTATTTCTGGCTCTCCCTATACTCGATACTCCATACTCGATACTCTCTTATTTCCACCTTTGCACAGGCCGCAGGCCGATTTGCACTTTTGCACCTAATACAGCAGCCCGCAGCATCCTATCCGGTCACCGGTTTCCCTTTGAGCCACGTGTCTGGCGCTGAACGGATGCGATATCATCGCATCCCTACCCCGCCACCCGGGGCTGCCACCCGCCACCTGAAGCTTGTCTCTCCCTATACTCGATACTCCATACTCCGTACTCTATTTGGCGGTTTGCCTCCCTCATCCCTCCCCCTATATCTTCACCTATGCGCGCCCTGCTTCTGCTGCTACTCACGGCCACTCTTTCGGCCGCTGGCTTGAAAGTCGGCGATATCGCTCCGACCACCCGCCCCGAAGCGATGATCACAGGCGAAGCGGTCCAAGCTTTTAAGAAAGGCGAAACCTATGTCTTCGAATGCTGGGCGAGTTGGTGCGGCCCTTGCGTGGCCACCATCCCGCACCTCAATCAGCTCCACCAACAATTTCAGAAAAAAGGCGTAGTGATCATGGGCGTTAATGTCTGGGAAGGCGAACGCAACGCCGAGGCCGCGCAAAAGGCCCGCGACTTCGTCAACACCCAAGGCGCCAAGATGTCCTACCGCACCGCGCTCGGCGGTAAGGCCTTCATCAAAGACTGGCTCGAAGCCGCTGGCATCGACAGCATTCCCCATGCTTTCGTAATCGCCGAAGGCAAAGTCGCCTGGATCGGACATCCCGCCGAACTCAACGACGAGATGCTCGGCGATATCATCACGGGGACCTATGCCCCGAAAGCGAATCATAAGGCCGGCCCAACCCAAGATGCGGAAATGGAACGGCAACAGGCCAAGCTTGATAAGCTGGCCTCGGCGATGATGCGCAAGGATTGGGATGCGGCGGAAAAAGCCCTGCCCATCGCAGCCGCCGTCCTTCCACCCGAAGAACGTCAGGATCTCCTGAATTCCGTCGGCGCCCAGATTGCCCTGGCCAGAGGCGACCCCACCAAGGCTTACGCGCAAATTGCCAAGATTGCTGAAGAAGAGAAAGATGACGCCGAAACGCAGAACGAACTCGCCTGGGACCTGGTCACGAATCCGCTCTACCTCAAGAAGCCCGACCTCGCCCTCGCCGAACGCTGCGCCGAACGTGCCGTGAAATTAAGCCAAGAAAAAGAAGGCGATAAGCTGGATACGCTCGCCCGCGTCCGCTGGTTGCAAGGCCGCAAGGCCGACGCCATCAAGCTGCAAGAGAAAGCCGTCACGCGTGCCAATAGTCCTGATCTCCGCGTCGCACTCCAAAAGACCCTCGACGCCCTCAATCAGGGCATTTTACCCAAAGCTAATCTCCCCGAAGACGAAGAAAAATGAGTCTCCAAAGCCGCCGCGATTTTCTCGCCCGAACCTCTCGCGCCGCCCTCGGTACCAGTCTGTTTTCCAGCTGCGCTTCCTCCGTACGACAATACGGGCGAATAGTGCCGCGATACCCAACCTTCGGCCAGCCGGAGCGGCCGCCAGTTCTGCTTCGATTCCGCCCACGCCGGCGGGCGTCAAGTCTACGTGGCCGACATCGCCGGGCTGCTGGACTGAGCCGTTGCCATCCTGTCACTCAATCGCGCTTCCCATCGCTTCGCGACCAGCCCATAGTGACCGCCCCCGACGATGGCCACCCGCAGCGCACTTGAACAATCCCGCTCCGCCCTGCATCTGCGGTTGCTCGCCGCGCAGCGCCGCTTGGTCACGAAAAAACAGTCCGCCGTGATTCTGCTCGGCGGCAATGATCGCCTCGCCACCTCCGAACTCGCCAATCAGCTGACGGAATGGTTCGACTCGCGCACGGTCCACATCTGCGCCCCACTGCCACACGCGAAGGAAAATAACGGTCACCCGTTTCTCTGGCCCTACTGGCAAAAGATGCCGGCAAAAGGCCACCTCACCATCGTGGTGGGCGATTGGCTCACCCACACGGTCGTCGCGGCGGCAACCGATCAGATTTCCGGCGAAGCCCTCCGCCTCCGCCTGAAGTCGCTGCGTCAGTTCGAAGAGCTGCTCGCCGCCGACGGCACTTCCGTGGTCAAGGTCTGGCTGGAATCATCGGAGAAACTTCTCCGCAAACGTCTGCGCGAAGTCGAAGATACCGACGCCGAAGGCTGGGTGGTCACCGAACAAGACCTGCTCCTAACGAAAGCTTCCGTCCATAAGAAAGCCCGCGAACTCCGCGTGCAAGGCAGCGGTAAGAATCTACCTTGGAAGGTCATCCAGTCGGCCGCCGAAACTAAACAACGCGATCTGCATGCGGGCCAAATCATCGCCAACCAACTCGCTCAAGTTTCCCGCCGTCGTGCCGCTAACCCGGTAAAGAAGCCCAGCAGCCGCCCCCGCGGTCTGCTTGAAAGCGCCACCCCTCACCCGACACTCGACAAAAAAGGCTACAGTCAACAAATCGCCAAGCTGCAAGCCCGGCTCGGCAGGCTCAGCCGCATCGCTTCGCAAAAAGGCATCGCAACGGTGCTCGCCCTCGAAGGCCCCGATGCCGCCGGCAAGGGCGGCGCAATCCGGCGTCTCTGCGGCATGCTCGACGCGGCCCACTATCAGGTTCACCCGACGCCGGCCCCGACGCCGGAAGAAAAGGCGCGACACTATCTCTGGCGCTTCTGGAACAAGACCCCCAACGCCGGCCACCTCGCAATCTTCGACCGCTCTTGGTACGGCCGCGTGATGGTCGAACGCGTCGAGGGCTTCGCTAAAGATGCGGAATGGGCCCGCGCCTACGCCGAAATCAATGACTTCGAAGCCCGCCTCGCGGAGTCCGGCGCGATCGTGCTCAAGCTCTGGATTAATATCTCCAAGGAAGAACAGTTGAATCGCTTCAAGGCCCGCGAGAGTTCACCGCACAAGCGCCATAAGATGACGCTGGAAGATTACCGTAATCGCCGGAAGTGGGATGACAATATCCGCGCCGCTGAAGATATGATCGCGCGGACCGACACCCCGCATGCGCCCTGGCACGTGATTTCAGGCAACGACAAACGCTACGCGCGCGTGGCCGCCCTCAAGGCCGTTTGCCGCGCACTTTCGGACCGCTTAGACTAAGCCATTCGCGCAACCAGCGCAGATGCGGCCCGGTCAACGCGGCCTGCTCCAGCGTCTCCGTGGCCACCCATTCAAGTTCGGGGTCACTTGTCCAACGCCGCCAAGATCCGGCGGCGGCTACTAGCACATGCAACCGTTCTTCGTAACTGATCGTGCCGATGGTGCGCCGCCGTACCAACGTCGGTTCACCGCTCGGCTTAACGCCCAGCGAAACCATCTCCGGGATCTCCGCCATGCCGACGAGGCGACGCGAATCCCGCCCATACCGCCGGAGTAGCAACTTCCCCGAACGCATAACCAAGGCTCGCTCAACGACGGCGGTCTGGCGAGCCTTGCTGACAAATCGCGGGAGTTTTTCCGCATCGCCCTGCCGGCGAGCATCACACCATTTCGCCACCGGACATTTCGCGCAATCCGGTGCGGCCTTCCGGCAGACCAAGGCGCCAAGTTCCATCATGGCTTGGTTAAAATCTCCCGGTTGCTTAGGGTCGACCAAGGCATCGGCCAAGCCGGTGAATTGCTTCGTCGCCGACGCGGCGTCCTTGAGCTGAGCGCGATGACCAGTAAGCCGCGACAACACGCGTACGACATTACCATCAACGACCGCGACGGGCTCGCCGTAAGCGATACTCGCGATGGCCGCAGCCGTATACGGCCCGACGCCTTTGAATTCTTGCCACTCGACGGCGGTACGCGGCAGCGCCGGCAAGGCGGTGACTTGCTTAGCCAACCCGAGCAAATTTCGCGCCCGGGAATAATAGCCGAGTCCCGCCCAGAGTTTAAGCACCGCAGCTTCCTCCGCTTTGGCAAGTGCTTTGAAATCTGGCCACTGCTTTACCCACCGTTCGAAATACGGGATGACGGTCGCGATCTGCGTCTGCTGGCACATGAGTTCGGACACTACGGTCCGATACGCCGTTGGTTTCGACCGCCATGGCATGCTCCGCTGATACTGGGCAAACCAAGCCAAAAGCGCCCTTCTTAATGCCGGAGCGGCTTGAATTAGGGTTCGTTCGGGGCGGGCCATGGGATGGGGCTGGATTTGATCGCTAACTCGGGTAAGACCTAGAACGTAATGACTCGCAAGGCAAAGCCGGACTCAGACGAAGATCCCAAGAAGGTGGCAATGCACACCGTCAAACTCGATTCCGCCCAGGCCGAAAAGCTGCGCGGCATCCTCGTGGCCAAACGCTGGGTGAGTTTTCCAGTCGACCACTCGGCTTTCGCTTTCAAAGGCGAAAACCTCAACATCGTGCACTACAAATCCGGCAAGTGCGTGATCTCCGGCAAGGGTACCGAGGATTTTGTCAAATTCACCCTTGAGCCCGACGTGACGGGTCAGGCCCTTCTCGGCTACGAAGAAGAAAATAATCCCGAATGGTTCGAGGAACACGCCGGGCTCGACGAATCCGGTAAAGGCGATCTTTTCGGCCCCGTGGTCTCGGCCTGCGTCATCGCTTCCGGCGATGTCATCCGCGCCTGGATCGACTTGGGCATCAAGGATTCCAAAAAGCTCACCGACCCCAAGATCGCCGAACTCGACCGCGCCATCCGCTCCACGCCCGGCGTCGCGGTGAAGACGACGTTCATGCGCATGGCGAAATATAACGAGCTGCATTCGCGCTTCGGCAAAAACCTGAACCGCTTGCTGGGCTGGATGCATGCGACTTCCTGCGAAGAGGCCCTAAAGAATTACGAAGAAATGAACGGTCGTCGCCCGAAATGGGGCCTGCTCGACCAATTCTCCGAAGAACCAATCGTCCAGAAGGAACTCGCACGCAAGGGCGTTGAGTTCGACCTACGCATGCGCACGAAAGCGGAATCCGATCCGGTCGTGGCGGCGGCTTCCATCGTCGCGCGTGCGGCGTTCGTCCGCGAACTCGACCGGCTTTCCGCCGACGGCAACATCCACCTGCCCAAGGGCTCGGGCTCCGAAGCCAAGAATGTCGCAATCGAACTGGTCGGCCGGCTCGGCCCCGCGATTCTCGTCAATTTCGCCAAGCTTCACTTTAAGACCGCTTACGAAGCGCGCGGCCTCGAGCCACCCGCCCCCAAACCTTTCAAGGGCCGCAAAAAATCGGGTTAAGCCGTGGCCTCCCTGGCATCATTCGACCGCAAGAAAGGTGCCGACCGTCCAGGCATCGCGGGCGTTGATGAGGCCGGTCGAGGCTCACTCTGCGGCCCAGTCGTCGCCGGTGCCGTGTTGCTGGACGCGGGCTTTTATGGCGAACCGGCTTGGTTGCGCAAACTGGCCGGGGCCAATGATTCCAAAAAACTTTCCCCAGAAAAACGCGCCGAACTTCGCGCCCGTATCGCGGAAATGGAATCTGAAGGGAAACTGAAGACTGCCTGGGCCGCCGGCTCGGTGATGGAAATATCCGCCCATAATATCCTCGGCGCCACCCGCCTCGCGATGGCTCGCTGCATCGCCAAACTCGCCCAAGGCGCGATCGCCCCACTCTTCGCCACCGCCGGTACGGAGGGCGAACTGTTCGGACGTTCAGATGCCCGCACGTTCCTCGTACTGGTCGACGGTCTGCCACTCCGCCCTTTCGCTTGGGCCCATGAATCCGTCAAAGGCGGCGATGGGAGGAGCCTCGCCATCGCCTTGGCCTCGATTATCGCGAAGGTTGAGCGCGACCGCATGCTCGTCGGGATGCATGAACGTTATCCGCAATACGGCTTCGCCACGCATAAAGGTTACGGTACGCCTGAGCACGTCGAAGCCTTGCGTAAACACGGCTCCTGCCCCGAGCACCGCGATCTCTTCGTCCGCACGATCCTCGCCGGCGACCCTCCGCCCCCCGAAGCCACGGATGGAGAGTTTAGTTTCGAGTAAAAGGTAGGGGCGCGACGGCGTCGCGTCCGTTCGCAGCGAGATCATCTACACGCCGGGCAAGTCATCCGACCATATGAACTTCCGTCCGCCCACGGACGCCACGCAGTGGCGCCCCTACCTCAAGACAAACGGATGCGATGTCATCACATCCCTACCCCCGCCACCTGCCACCCGGGGCCGCCACCCGCCACACGTATTTCTGGCTCTCCCTATACTCGATACTCCATACTCGATACTCTCTTATTTCCACCTTTGCACAGGCCGCCGGCCGATTTGCACTTTTCACCTTCGTCACCCTTGCCCACTGGCCCACTGGTCAACCGGTCAACTAACTCTACCACTCAGCCGCTCGCGGTCGCATCCACCAATAACCACGCCCAAGTTGCGACCACCCCCTCTTTCCGGGCATTCAAGCGATCATAATCCCGAATCATCGAACGCAACTCTCCCGGCGACATCCGCGGATCACCGGTCACACCACTGCGATGCAGCGACCGCAGAAAATCCAACGCACTCGGATAAATTTCTTCGGACTCGAGCACGCCATGCGCATGGACGTCGAACTTCGCGGCTTTTAATAAATTCAACCACTGGGCTTCGTCGCGCCAACGTACCGGCCCTTCGCCGATAAGGTCACGTAGTTCGTTTAGGCAAGGATCACAAGGGACGCCGAGCAGCAGCCGGCCGCCTTCCGGTAACGCGGCATGCCAATGGTTCAACACCGCCGCCGGATCCGCCGCCCAGTGCAAGAGTCCCGTCGAGGCCAAAGCCTTCGCTTTTTCAATCGGGCCGAAAGCATCATGCACTTTCCAATTCGCCGCGGGTACAGACTCGCGCCCAATTTCCACCATGGCAGGCGAGGCATCGGTGGCGTCGACGTTCACGCCCTGCGCAAGCAAAGCCGCCGTTAGAAAACCAGTCCCAGCGCCGAGCTCGGTCACGCGCACTCCCCGTCGAAACGGCGCGAACGCAGCCAAGGCTTCGGCGAAGCGCTTCTGCGGGGCGGCATGCGCCTCATAAGTTTCGGCTCGTTCGTGAAAATGCATCAAGGTCAGGCGTTCAAGAATTCGTGAAGGTTGTGTCCTAAGCCTTCTCCAATATGACAACCGAGGATGGCTTGGCAAACGCCCTCCGGATTTAAGAGGGTATCTTTCTCCCCGACGTAAGCCTCCCACCCCGTGGGCAAACCTTGGCGGCCAAACGTGACCAGCGAGATGCCCGCGGGCTGAATCAGGACGTCCAAACCCGCCAAGAGATATTCCAACGCATAGGGCAACTCAGTGCCGATCATCGGGGCCAGTCCGGCTCGCTTCCGGAAATCATCCAAGGCCGCGGCCGGCTCGGTCTCCAGCCAGCGACGCAGCCACTTGACCTGCGTTTCCGGAATCCGCCCGCAGGCCCCATGCTCCGTGCAAAACGAAGTGAAAGGCGCGAAGAGCAAAATTTTCGCCGGCAACTTTACGCCTCGAGCCCCGGCTTCTAAAATTAAATGCGCCCCGAGCGACCATGCGATGACGGCATCACAACCGACGAGATTTTCCGCCGCACCCATGACCGGCGGATAAATCAGGTGCTCGGCCTCTGGCGCATGCGCCACGGCGATGGCTCGCATTTCTTCCAACGAAACGCCCCACCCTCCGATCCACCCTATCTTCATACGCGAACACCTTTCAACGCGGCGGTGAAATCAGCGAGCACTCGCGGCGTGAGTCCACGACGCAGTGAAATTCGAATCCGACCCGTGCGCACCGGGACGGTGGGCGGACGAATCGCCGAGACCATGAAACCAGCCGCCCGCAACGCCGTGGCGTATTTTAAGGTGATCTCCGCATCACCCAAGATGAGCGGGATGATTGGCGAATCTCCCGAGGGCACCGCAAAGCCGGCTTCCAATAAGGCGTCCCGCCAAGCGTGCGACATCGCTTGCAGCTGAATGCGTTCGACTGCGAGGGCTTTGACCCGGCCGATGGCGGCCAACGCCGCGGCCGCACAGGAGGGCGCCAGGTAAGTCGAGTAGACGAATTCACCGGCAAAATTAATCAGGGCGTCACGCACTTCCGACGCATGCGAGAGCACATAAGCTCCCTGCGAGCCGAGGCCTTTGCCGAGCGTACCCACAACGATGTCAGCCGCCGCGAAAACACCCTGCGCTTCCTGCAGGCCAGAACCCGTCGCGCCATACCAACCCGTGGCGTGGGCTTCATCCAAGACCCAACAAAAACCAAAACGCGTCCGCAATGATGCCAGACGTTTCAGGTCCGGGCTATCGCCGTCCATGGAATAAACACTTTCTGTGACGACAAAGATTACTCCCTCCAACGCTGGCTCCTCGTGCAACATGAGTTCGAGGGCATCGAGATCGTTATGCGCGAACCTCCGCAACCTCGCCCCCGAGGCCATAATACCATCCAACATGCTCGCGTGGACCAAGCGGTCGGCGAGGATAAGGTCGCCCTTCTTCGGCAACCCTCCGAGGACAGCCGAGTTGGCCGCGAAACCGGTGTTCATGACGAGGCCATGCTCGTAGCCCTGCCAGGTCGCGAGGGTCTGCTCTAGCCGCTGGTGTAATTCGGTATAGCCCGTGACGAGCGGCGACGCGGAAGACGAAGCCCCCCATTCGTGCAAGGCCGCGACACCGGCCGCGACGACCGCCGGATCGCGCGAGAGACCCAGATAATCATTATCCGCCAAGTTGACGCGGGCATCAGTCGAGGACCGGGCGCTGAGCATGCGACGCAACGTCGAGCCCTCGCGTTGCGCGAGAGACATCCGAAGACGTTGCAGCAAGACCGCGTTCATTTCGACAGGAAATGGAAACGGACCGACTTCGCTCCGCGACCGGATTCACCCAGCACGGGAATCCAAGATTCCGCCAGACCCGCGCGATTCGCCGCGGCCACCGCCGCCGAAGGCTTCTTGATCGCATTCAGCCACACGCCCATCGGACCCTCGTAATGGCGACTGAGATACGCGATTGCCATCCTCGCCTGGTTGATCGCACCGAGGCGATCTTCCACGACGACAATGACGACGGTCGGGTTGATGGCCACCGCGAAATCCGCCCAGTCCTTGCCTTTAGGATCGATGGGCACGGCCACTCCGCCCGCGCCTTCGATGATGCGACACGGCGCATAAGGCACCTCGCGATAAAGTTTCAGGAGCGTGGCGAGATCCAGTTTCTTGCCGGCCTTCTTGGCTGCGGCCAAGGGCGCGATCGGCGTGGCGAGCGTCATGAGCGTGTGCGCTTCGGCCCATTTGCCCGCGGCCTTAGGAGCGTCCGCTGCGCGTCCGGCACCCGCGCCCGACTCGACGGGTTTGATGACCTGCGTAAATCCATCCCGCGCCAGGCGGCGGGCCAACAGTCCGGCGACGTGGGTTTTGCCCACGCCAGTGTCGCTGCCGGTGACGAAGAGGATGGCCATGTTATTTGCAGCCGCAGCCGCCTTGGCCGCAGGATTCTTCGGTGGCGTTGGCGGCCGCAAATTCTTCGACGTTTGGCCAAGCCGCCGGCTGCGCGGCCGCCGGCGCAATCTCGCCGCGATGGATGCGGCGGGCTTCCTCAGGATGCATCGGATGGAGGCCGAGACGTTTCATAAGATTCATATCTTCTTCGATGTCCGGATTGCCGGTGGTCAGCAGTTTCTCGCCGAGGAAGATCGAATTGGCGCCAGCCAGGTAGCAAAGAGCCTGGGTCTCGTCGTTCATGTTACCGCGACCAGCCGAGAGGCGGACCATAGCTTTCGGCATCAGGATGCGGGCCACGGCGACGGTGCGGACGAATTCGATGCTATCCACGAACTTACGTCCAGCCAGCGGCGTGCCTTCGACGGCGACCAGCGCGTTGATGGGGACGGAGTCCGGTTGCGGCTCGAGGACGGCGAGTTCGACAAGCATTTTCAAACGGTCATCGACGGTCTCGCCCATGCCGATGATACCGCCGGAACAGACTTCGAGGCCGGCCTTGCGGACGTTCGAAAGTGTCTGGAGACGGTCGTCATAAGTGCGCGTGGTGATGATCTTGGAGTAATGCTCGCGCGAGGTATCAAGATTATGGTTATAAACGTCGCAACCGGCCTGCTTGAGTCGGCCAGCCTGCTGCTCACTGACCATGCCGAGCGTGCAACAGACTTCGAGGCCGAGGGCTTTCACGCCCGAGACGGTGTTCAGCACGCTGTCGAATTGCTTACCGTCATTCACGCGACGCCAAGCGGCACCCATGCAGAAGCGGGTCGCGCCGCCAGCCTTCGCGCGACGCGCGTCGACGAGGATGGCATCGGTCTCCATCAGGGCCTCGGCCTCGACGAAGGTGTTATTGTGCACGGACTGCGGACAATACGCGCAGTCTTCGGGGCAGGCCCCGGTCTTGATCGACTTGAGCGTGCAAAGTTGCACACCCGCCGGATCTTGGTTGGCCTGGTGGACTTGCTGAGCCTTGAAGATCAGCGTGTTGAGCGGCAGGTCGTAGAGCGCTCGGGCTTCAGTGAGGTTGGGCATATGTTTAAGAAGAGAGTATGGAGTACCGAGTATCGAGTATCGGGGAAAGGTAGGGGCAGCACAGCGTGCTGCCCTAGTTCGCTAGTCGGTCTTCAGTGATGGCAACACCTCATCCATCGCGAGGCGTACGGCGCGCACGAGGTGCTTTATTTCATCAGCTTGGATGGAGATTGGCGGAACGAACAGGATCGAGTCGCCCAGCGGCCGGATGACGAGGCCATGCCGACGTGCGGCCAAAGCGACACGGTATCCGGCACGGGTGTCGGTCGGCCAGCGATCGACGTCGGCAGGCTTAAATTCGACCGCGCCGGTCAGGCCCAGTTGACGGAACGTGCGCAGTTGCGCATGACCAGCAAAGGTAGTTTCCATCTCGCGGCCAAGCAGAGCGGCCCGATCGGCGACCTGGCCCGAGGCCAACATGAGCTTCAGCTTACGCAACGATTCTCGAGCGACCGCGCAGCCGAGTGGATTGCCTGAAAACGTGTGACCATGGAAGAAGGTTTTTCCTTCCGAAAATTTTCCGAGAAAAACTTCGTAGATTTTTTCCGACGTCACCGTCGCGGCCAACGGCAGGTAGCCGGCAGCGAGACCTTTCGCGAGACAAAGGAAATCTGGGACGACTCCTTCGAGTTCCGAGACGGTCAGCGCACCGACGCGGCCAAAGCCCGTGAACACTTCATCCAAGATCAAATGGACGCCGTATTGGCGGCAAAGGTCGGCGATGGCTTTCACGAAGCCTTCGGGCTGTTGGACCATCCCGGCGGCCCCTTGGACACGCGGCTCGAGGATCAGGCAGGCCGTCGTGGCCGCATCACGTTCGAGGAGCGTCTTAAGTGCCGCTAGCGAAGCGGAGGCGCCGGTGCGCGCGATCTTCCCGGCGCATTCGGAATGGATGGGCGCTGGGAAAGTCTGCCCCGCAAAGAGCCAAGGATTGAAGCGGCGGTGAAATTCGGAACGCTCGCCGACCGACATCGTGCCAAAAGTGTCGCCGTGGTAGGCGCCTTCCATCGAGATAACGCCGCGCTTGGCGTCGTGTCCGACGAGTTGCCAATATTGGAACGAAAGTTTCAGGGCGACCTCGACGGCGTTGCTACCGTTATCAGAGAAGAAGCAACGCGACAGCACACCCTTCGTCAGCCCGGCGAGATCCTCAGCCAGCTCGGTCGCGATCGGGTGGTTGAGTCCGAGCAACGTCACGTGGGCGACTTTATCCAACTGCTCGCGCAGCGCACGGTTCAGGTCGGCGTCGTTGTGGCCGTGGACATTCGTCCAGACCGAGGCGTTGCCGTCGAGGTAGCGCTGCCCTTCCCCGTCGATCAGCCAGCACCCTTCGCCGCGGACCAAGTGGAGTCGCGGGTTGTCGTGATACTCCCGCATCTGGGTAAACGGATGCCACCCGAAGCGCCGGTCGGCGGCATCGAGTTGGCCCAAGGTGGGCGGGTTTACTGACATCCCTGTCGGCACCCCCCTGTTCTAGGGCCCTCCCGGCCCATTGTTAAGCCCGAACTACGTCCAGGTTTACAATACCCCTACCCATTATCCGGATTCCCCTTGAGCCCCTACCTGCAGGTAGGGACGGCTCTCCTATCCCTCTAAGGCCATTTACGCTTTCATCCTTTCGCTTTAGCATTCTCCCTATGCCCAAGCCCGACAAGAATGACATCGAACGACTCAGTCGTGGAGAGTCGACTCGGGGCAAAATCGGCAATCGCGGCGTCGGACATCGGCTGACTCAGAAGGAGCGAATCCTTTTCGAAGCGGCCAAGCGCCAGGGCTTTTTAAAAATCCCGGTCGCCGGCATCCGTAAAAACGTGATCAACGTCTATCGCCTCTGGTGCCAAGCTTCCGACCGCGAATATATCACCCGATAAGGGTCATCATGGGGTCAACCCCCATGATTAGGGTCTGACCCTGTGCCTGGCGCGAGACTGCCCCGGACCAACGGGATGGTAATATGGCTCTATAAGAATGTTTACATCGTGCCCTCTGTGCCGAAAATCCTTGAATGGCTTCTGGCAAAAACCCGACGGATCCGCAAAACCTGGAATCTCGGCTACGTCAGCTCGAAGCGATCCACCGCGCGCTCGGCGAAGAGATCGCCGCCCTGCGGCTCATGCAGCAGGAATACGGTCTCGGGACTTTCCAGGTTACGTACCAGCCGCCGGAACCTTACAACCAGCCTGCCGAAGCCAAACCAGTCGCGGCCAAGATAACTCAGCCGAAGCGCATGGAAGCCTCGCCGACGAAAGAGCAGTTCGAAGAAGCCAAGCGCATCATCATGGATGGCTATATCCTAGACCAGCCCGCCGATGCGGACCGCATGCTTAAGACCCTCCTCTTCCGGATCCTCGATGGGAGCACCAAAGGATTCAAGTCAGCCGATCTGCCTTCAGCCCGGATCGCCGTCATGTACCTCATCGAACAGGCTGGCATAAATCCTGGCCCGGGCTTCCGCGCCGCCAAACTCCGTTCGCTCCTAAAAAAGTTCGTCCCCTTCGAGCCCATCACCTCGATTCGACGACTTCCGCGCTGACGAGACGTGAGCTAAACAAAAAATCAGACCGTACCCGGAAATAGCCAGCACCGAAATTCACTCCTTTCACTCGAGTTTTGGTTCAGCACTCAAAAGGTGCGGCCTGACCCCGTCTTCGGCCTTCAGACCGCGTTCAGAACCTCGTCCACTTCACTAGCGTCTTGGGCTTCTCGTCGCCAAGCGTCCAATAGATCGGGGCCATCCAATGGGCGTGTTGTTCGTCGCTCTTCGAGCCGTATCCTGACTCGTTCCAGAGATAGAACGACGTCAGGCATTCGGCCGAATCATAAATCAAGGAGCTGAATTCGCGGCCACCCTTCGTCTTGTCGGCGGGCACGATGGTGAACTTCCACTCCCACATCGTGCGTTTGCCGAGGCTTATATCCTTCTTCGGGCCGTATCGGCCGGCCGGCAGCTCGAGCTGTTTACCGCGCTCGACCGTCAGGATGTATTCCTGGTCGAGCTTCCATTCCCACGGCACCGTGTTGGGCTTGCCGAGACCGCATTCAATCAGCGCGTAGTCGTTCTTCGGATCGGCCTCGACGTAATCCTTCGAGCCGCCACCGCGATTGACCAAGCCGCCCCAGTTCGCGTAGCGCACCAGCTTCGTGTCACGCTTGTTGGCCTGCGGGCCGCCATGGGCCCAGGTCTTGTTCGGATAGTTGACCTGGATCGCAAAGAAGTTGAGGCCGTTGGGCGAGACCTTGTCGACCTTGAGGCGGGTGACGACCTTCACCACCTTGGCATCTTTCTCGATGCCGAAAGAAAGATGCGTCTTCTCGCCTTCGCCGAGGCCGATACCGATCCAGGCGTCCTTGACCAACTCTTCGGCGTGGACGACGGGTGTCGCCAGCAGGACTAGCAACGACAGACAAGCGACGAAGGGGGATCTCATAGTCGTGACAATCTTCAGCATCAGCCGGCAGGACGTGGAGACAATCCCTTTACGTACCTGACCAACGGGGTCAGGCCGTACCGTAACTTAGGCGTAACTAGATTCGCGTATTTAAGGCGTTTTTAGTTACACCCTAAACCAGGGTACGGCCTGACCCCGTGTTCGGCCCCTGGAGCCTTTGCCCTAACAGCGTCAACCTCTACCTGCTCGGAGACAAGAAAGCCCTCACGCACCTCCAAAGTATCGGCGCTCTCTTGCGGGAGATCGAAACTCCGCAAGATAAAGCGCCAACGATGGAACTGCCCGTAGGCAATACCGTCCAGAAAATCGAGTTGGCGGACGGCGGAACATTCTTTGACGTGTATTGCACCTTATACATCGACGACGAGACCGGGGCTAATGAGCTCCGGGCGAAAGAATACGCCGAGCTGATGAATTCAGTGAATGTGATCGTCGACACCCCAGCAACAGGCGGCTTTGGCCGGGAGATGAAAATGCAACTGAACGAAATCAGGGTCGTCGGAATCTTTAAGTGCGGTCAGATCTTCCGCTACACCGAGCATAAGCCAATCTCCTGGGAAATCATCCAGCACATCCACGCGCGGAGCGTTCAACGGGTGCATGAGCTGATGACGAAGATGTTACAACGTCACCTGCGAGCCGAAGAAGACTCCGACCGTGCGGTCGAGATCAACGCCCAATCCGAAAAAGGCCCGGACGCCGCGAGCGCGGAGCGGATCCTGAAGCATGCCATGAATTGCCAAGCGATCCACCAGACTGAGGGCGTCGACGTGATGAGGTTAGGATTTAACCCGCAGACGTTCGAACAACTCCACGGCAAATTACCGACGCTGGGCGAAGCGTTCGTCTGGACACCCTGGCACACGCTGCTCGGCACGGAGAGCCAATTCGCCATGCGCGGCGGGGATGTCGTCCCTTCCGTCGACCTGCTAAGTTACCTTTTCCGCTGCTTCATGAGGGAGCTAAGCCGAGCCTATCCGACCGGCAGGGTATCCAAGGCCAAAATCAAGCTCCGAGGACGCATGATGGGTAATGCCATCGCAGATAATTACCGGGACACGGCGGCGACTAACTTCCGCTTTCAAGATCTCGCCACCCCGTTCTATAGTGCGCACCGCGGCCTGCCGGTACGGATCGACAGAAGTCTCGTTGTCTGGCGAGCGAATGACACCGAAGCCTTGGCGGCGGATTTCTTCTACGCGCCGGAGTCGCGGGATTTGCATGTCGCGAACCTGTATCGCGTCGAAGTGCCTAAAGGCTGACGCGATACGAAGGCCCAAGAGGTCAGGCCGTTACCAACATAGTCTGATACCAAAAACACCCTGAACCTTCGGGTTTAGTATCAGCGCCTGACGAGTAACGACCTGACCCCGTGATTGGTCCCCCGATGGCCGTCACCCGTCACCTCAATGAAGGCAATTAGGGCAGCACGCGGTGCT
>QYQK01000083.1 GCA_007280935.1 Opitutales bacterium | reverse complement strand
GGTCTTAAGCGCGAGCATGACGCGGGCGGCCTCACCGCTGGATGCAATCTGGTCGAGCGGCAATAAGTCTTGGCCGGCATTGGGGCAGAACAAGAAGCGAACGGCATCCGCTCCCGTTGGACCAAGCGATGCCGTGGCCACTTCGATTCGCAAGTCGGCCTTCTTAAAGCCCAACGCCCCCAGCATCTTGCGGGCTGCCGTCGCGAGTTTTTCCGCGGCCTTCGTGCGCGAAGCATGCAAGCTATCGGCCTGGATACGTAATTCTTTTTCAACCTTAGCGGCATCGGCTTTCAACTTGGCGACCCTGGCTTCGACGTCGCCCTGCGAGGATAGTCGCCGGCGAAGTCCTTCGCGTTTTTCTCGCACCGAAGAAGTGCCTGGTCCGTATTTACGGCGGAACTCCAACCAGAGATTCATTTTCTGATCCAAACCGGCGGCCAACTCATCATCCGATGACAACCCCCGACCTAAACGAGCGAAGTCCGCCCGGATATCTTCCGCCTCGGAGGCCAGTGAAATAATCCGGTCGCGCAAGGTTTGGGCATCTTGATCAATCCTGGCCACGTCATCCGAGGCCTTAAGCAATTTAGGTAAAACCTCTCCCATCCCCTCGGAGCCGAACCCGGCTTCGAGCTGGCCGAGCAAGAGGGCAAGCTCTTGAGCCCGCGAGGAGCGAGCGTGGTCACGTTCAAGTTTAGCCACGGCTTCATCGGTCAGATCGAGCGAATCCAACTTGCCCAGCTGCGATCGCAGGAAGGCTTCCTCGTCTTCGGACAGACGTTCAGCCGTCGCGGCCTCTTCCGCCTCGCGTAACAAGTCACCGCGCTGCCGCCAACCCGCCCGATACGTTGCCAGCGAAGCTCCCAGCCCAGCATGCAAGTCGAGCATTTCGAGCTGCGTCTCCACCCGCATCAACTTTTGCGGCTCTCCTGGTCCATGAAAATCAATCCACAGTTCGCCGAGTTGCTGTAGCTGAGATAAAGTCGCCGCGCCGCCGTTGATCGAGATGCGGCCGGACTTTGTCGCATGCACGGAGCGTTTCAAAATGAGCAAATCGTCCTCACAGCCAGGTAGGTCGAGTCCTTTCAGCACCTCGTCGAAGCGCTGATCATCGCCGACTTCCAGCTCGGCTTCGACCGCACACTCCTCCGCGCCCTTGCGGACGATGGTTTTGGTGGCACGATTACCAGCGAGCAACGACAGTGCCCCCAGCAGGACGGATTTACCTGCACCAGTCTCTCCCGTCACAACGGTGAAACCCGGACCTAATTCTAGCTCGGTCCGGTCCATCAAGGCGAGGTCACGAATAAGAAGGCGGCGAATCATGCGGAGGAGCGGCTACCGTACAAAGCGGAGCCAATACGGAGACAAGTAGAACCTGCGGCGACCGCGGATTCAAGGTCTCCGCTCATCCCCATCGATAATTCCGGCAGAGCCACCCCGAAACTTGCGGCGAGCGTGTCACGACACCGCCGAAGATTCGTGAAAGTTCGTTCGGCGACGGCTGGATCATCGGAAAGCGGCGCGACTGCCATCAGCCCAGTGACCCGCAAGGCGGACTGAGCCATTGCCGCCTCAAGCAACCGGGGCGCCTCCGTTAAGTCGCAGCCGAACTTGGCCGGATCATCCCCCGCATTCACTTGCAGCATAATCTCCCGGACAAGCCCAAGCTCAGCCGCCAAGCGGCCTAACCGGACCACCAATTCAGCCGAATCCACCGTCTGCATGACATCGAAGACCTGGAGCGCCTGCTTCGCCTTGTTAGACTGGAGATGCCCAATCAATTCCCAACGAAGCTCCGCGGGGGCCGAAGGACGTTTGGATTCCGCTTCCTGCACGCGATTTTCTGCGACCGACCTCATTCCGGACTGATAGGCCCAAATCGCCGCCTCAACGGGATTCGTTTTGGTCACCGGGAGAAGGCGCACGGAGGCCGGATTCCGGCCACACTGGGCACAGGCTTGCCTGATACGGGCCAGAACCCCCTCGTAATTGACCTTAAACTGGTCGTAGGTGACCATTTAAACCAGAGGGAAGGAGAAAGAGGCCGGAGTCAACGTTGGCTACCCCTGGGCGAAGCTTGGGGGGTCAAATTCATGATAAGTAAAACTACACTTGAAGCCGAAGGTCATAAGATTTATTAATCATGGGACCGTACAAGTATGCACATCGAAAACCTGAAAATCTTCCGTGACCTCGTGGATAACGAGAGCTTCTCCAAGGCCGCCAAACTAAACGCCATCACACAGTCAGCCGTGAGTCAGCAACTTCGTTCGATGGAAAAACATTTCAACGTCCTCATCGTCGACCGCAGTCAAAAGCAGTTTCGCCTAACACGCGAAGGCCGGAGCCTCTATGAGGCCTCCAAAGACATCCTTAACCGCTACGAACAGGTCGTCAGCGAAATGCAAGAGATGCGCAAAGTCGTCAGCGGTACCGTTCACATTTCCTCGATCGTTTCCATCGGCCTGCACGAACTGCCGCCGCATGTGAAAAGTTTCATGCAGGAATTCCCGCACGTGAACGTAAGGGTAGAATACCGTCGCTCTAACCTCGTCTACGATGACGTGATTTCCAATGCCGTAGATTTCGGCTTGGTGGCTTTCCCGCAAAAAGTCCGCCAAGTGGAAATCACCCCGTTCATGGAAGACCAATTGGTCGCCATCTGCTCCCCACGCCATAAACTCGCAGGTAAGAAAGAAATCGACCTAATCGAATTACAGGGCGGTAAATTCATCGGCTTCGACCAAGACATGCCGACGCGCAAAGCGCTGGATCAATTCTTCCGCGAACAACGGATCGAATTGGAGCCGACGATGGAATTTGATAATATCGAGACCTTGAAACGTGCCGTCGAAGTGGATGCGGGCGTCGCACTGGTGCCCGAAGGGACAATCCGGCAAGAAGTCGAACAAGGCACCCTCGTCATGCTCCGCCTTCGCGATCGGCGCGTAGCCCGTCCCCTGGCCATCTTACATCGCAAAGGGCGCGTGCTCACTCCAGCCATGAAGCGTTTCATGACGCATTTACTCAACAGCGCCGGCGGCAAAGAACACGCGGCCTAATCAGACGCGCTTTTCACGAGCCATCCGGAGGCAAAGGACAAACCCGGGGAAGGCTTGGGCGAACAGGAAGCCTGCGCCAATCCATAATAAGCCGTCGGCGTCCCTGCCATGCAGCGCCATCAAGGCAACACCCCACCAGACCAAGGCACCCATCAGCGGCTCCCCTGCCCGACGCAAAGCTACCTGGAGTATCGACCAGCTTCCGAGCAAGGCGGCAGACAATCCGACCGCCGCCGCAAGCGTGATTAAGTTCAGCCCCAGATGGACGTACGCCACGAAACCTAAGGCCACCACGAGTCCCAGCAAACCGGCCGAGCCCACCCTCACCTGCGTCGGGAAAAATCGGAAGGCAATGCGGTGGGCATGCAGATAATAAGCCGTAGCTAAGAGCGCCATCGTGAGCGTCAGCGTCCAAATATAAATCAGCCCGTTCACGGGAATCGCGAAACGCCCGATTGCCCATTGCGCCAGGAAGCATTTTGCCAGAATCAAAGCCCAGAGAGCGCCGAGCCGATCAATCACCATCGCCTCCCGATAGGCCCTTTCAACGGAAAGCGAAAGCTCCGTTGCTTGGCCTGCAGGCAATGAAGTTAGCGGCGCTGACATCGATCAGACGGACCAGAGCTTCAGGCTTTTGATTGCGACCGCCACCGTCGGTGGCACTTCTTGCTCCCACCCTGGCGTACCCGCACGAATTCTCTCCGCCAAAGTTCGGGGCTGGCAAGCCATGGCAATCGGGTCGGCGCCGGTAATCGGCACGAGAAACCCGTTATTCAGCAGGTGTTGGAATAACCCAGACACGCTCGGCCGCATCTGAATATCATTCGCGGTGGCGATGGCGTTTTCATCCACGTTGTAACTTTCTGGGAAGCAAACTTTGCAGGCCACCGGGTCAAGGACCAGCCGGCGGAGCTGATCGCCGCGCATCGGGTACACCATGACTCTCACCCCATCCTTAAAGAGGCGCCCGCATGACTCCAAAACGCCGCCCTCCAGGTGGACGTAGTGCTCCGGGTTAAACAAATCGACGAGGTTATTCATGCCCGCGACCAAGGTGATGCTCCCCGTGGTGTGCATGCGGAAATAAGCCGGCATCCGATACCAGCCTCGGTGGCGCGTGACTAATAACGGATGCTGCATCGCGCCGACCAAACGGATGCGGTCAATCAATTCAGATTCGGGATGCGGGTCAGCTCCGATGCACATCTCGAAAAGAGGCAGGACATCCTTGCCAGCGTCCGGCAGGCTGCGCATCGCACAGGCCAACATGTCTTCGTTCACCAAAGATACGGGGCGGAACGTACCGCGGGCCACGAGAACGGATTTCTTATAAAGGTATTCGCTCGGGACTTCCGGATTCCCCTCCGGGCCGAATAAAACGGCGTCCGTCAAGCCCAGCCGGACCAGCCGCAACGCCGTCGCCCGATTATCAAAAGCGTTGAAAGCCGGGCCGGAGAAATGGGCGAACTCGACCTCGACGCGCTTCACGCCGACTTCATCCACCAGAGCCAGGAGGAATTCGTCAACGCTGGTGCGCGTATTCAAAGACGCGTGGATAAGGTTCACGCCAACCACCCCCAGCGCATCCTGCTGACGATTCGCATCTTTATCCCACAGACGGAGGTGAATCAGAACCTCGCTGGGAGGTGAGAGCGGCTCCGACTGGAAGCGAATCCCAATCCAAGAGTGTCCCTGCCCTTTTTCGTCATGCGGAGTCGTCGCCACCGTATCCGCGAAGGCGAAAAATCTCGTCTGCGGACCGCGCTCCGGAGCCAATCGGTCAACCAGCAAGCCGTATTCGTGGTTTAACATCTGCTCCAGCCGTTCGCGCGAAACGTACCGACGCGGGTGCCCGTAAATGGCATCACTCACGCGCATATCATAAGCTGACATGCTCTTAGCGACGGTACCCGAAGCGCCGCCGGCCTTAAAAAAATGGCGGACGACTTCCTGCCCGGCGCCAATTTCGGCGAACGCCCCGTAAGCAGAACGATCCAAGTTGATTGTCAGCGCCTTGCGGGAAGTGGCCGCACCTACATCCTGTGAAGACTCAATCATGGCCACAGGTTAACTCGGGTCTAGGGCAGAAACGAGCGGAAACCTGAAACAATCTTGCCTCTTTTGGTTGGCGAAAAGTCGGCACACTAATACACTTTAACCAATTCCTTACCCCAAGCGTCCCATCCTAAGCTCATGAAAGATTTTTTTAAGTCCGTCCTCGCCTCCGCCCTAGGCACGTTCATCGCTGGCATGACGACATGTATTGTGATTGTCATCGCCGTTGTCGCCCTCGTCAGCTCTGCGGGCAATCGACCCGAGACCGCCACCGCTGCCGTCAAACCTAAGACCATTTTGGTAGTCGGTAACGACCTCAGCATTAACGACACTCCCGCTTTCGGCACGCCCGGACTGAGTGATCTCTTCGGCGGCGGCGGCGGCCCGACCCTTGATTTGCTCCGCGCCTTGGAAGCCGTCGACCTCGCCGCAAAAGATAAAAATATCGTGGGACTGCTGCTTTCCGGCCATCTCCAAGCTGGCTTGGTGCAAAAAGCCGAATTACGCCAAGCCATTGTGGAATTCAAAAAATCGGGTAAGCCCGTCATCGCGTGGATTGAAAATGGCTCTCAAGGCGAATTCTACATGGCCAGTATTGCTGATAAGATTTATATCCACCCTGCCGGCGAAGTTGAATTCAAGGGGCTGGCCTCTTTTAACACGTATTATGGGGAAACCTTCAAGCGCTTCGGGGTCGGCGTCCAAGTCACGAAAGTCGGTAAGTATAAATCTGCCGTCGAACCTTTCCTGGGCGACCGCATGAGCGAGCCCGCCCGGGAACAAGAAGAGCTGCTGCTCGGCAACATCTGGAAACGCGTCGTTGCGGATGTCGCCACGGCGCGGAAGCTTTCGCAAGCCGCCCTCATTCGGGCCGCCAATACCGGCGGAGTCTTCAATGCGGAAAGGGCCTTGAACCTGAAGCTTGTCGACGGCGTCCTGCAACGAGACGAACTCATCGATCGCATGCGCAAAGCGGGGGCCGGCGCCGACGAGAGTAATACCTCGTTTCGCCAGGTTTCACTGCACAAATATGCTCATAAGGTGAAATTCCCACAAGGGGGCGGTCGCGTTGCCGTCGTTTATGCCGAAGGGGAAATCGTCGATGGCTGGGGTTCGCCGGAAGACGTCGGCGGCGATCGTCTGGCCCATGACCTTCGCCTACTACGCGGCGATGAGCACGTCAAAGCCATCGTCCTTCGGGTAAACAGCCCGGGTGGTTCGGCCTTTGCGAGCGATATCGTCGCCCGGGAGGTCAGCCTCCTTCGTGCCAAAGGCCTTCCGGTGGTGGTCTCCATGGGCGATGTGGCCGCCAGCGGGGGCTATTACATCGCCGCCAAGGGCAGCGTCATCATGGCAGACCCCTCTACCATCACGGGTTCGATCGGGGTCTTCGGCTTACATTTTAATTATGAAGAGCTGGCTAAGAAAATCAGCTTGGGCACCGATGGCGTGAAGACGGCCCGTTACGCCGACCTTTTGGAGATGCACCGCGCCGCCAGTCCCGAAGAATTGGCCGTCATTCAGATTATGGTCGACGGGGTCTACGAAGATTTCCTCAAGATCGTGGCTGAAGGACGGAAAATGACCCGCGATGACGTACACGAAATCGCCCAGGGCCGCGTCTGGATTGGAAGTATGGCGAAGGAGATCAAACTCGTCGATCGCTTCGGAGGTCTGCGCGATGCGATCAAGCTGGCAGGCCAAATGGCTAAATTAAGTTCCATCGAAATCATTCAAGTGCCCAGCCTACATTCCGGCCGGGAAAATTTCCTTCAGAAAATTCTTTCCAATGACGACCCTGAGTCGCCCTTGTTTGCCAAGACTTCAGGCAATGATCCCACCCTTCACTTCCTCCGCTCCCATCTTGAGACCTTACGCTCCCTGCGGGCCCTCAACGACCCCAAGGGCGTTTACTTGAGCTGTCCCGCTAAGCCCATCCGCTGAGAATAACCCTTAGGGCTTACTCGGCATCTGCGCCTTGGCTTCCGGTAGCCAAGCTTGCAGTTGTTTGATGCGCGTGGCGTCCGCTGGGTGCGTGGAAAGGAATTCGGGAGGGCGTGACCCGCCTATCTTGGCAAACCGAGCCCAGAAGGCCGGCGCTGCCTCCGGATTGTAGCCCGCTCGGGCCATGAACATCAACCCGAGGTGGTCAGCCTCGGACTCGTGGCTGCGGCTAAAAGGAAGCAGGATCCCGACTTGAGCGCCCACCCCGACGGCCGCCATCCAGGTCGCTCGCGTCTGGGCGGACTTATTCTTAGTCGCCTCATCGGTGATTGCCGCGACCATCGCGACGCCGAGGCCTTGAGAAATACGTTCGGCGCCATGTCGGCAGATGACGTGCGAGACTTCGTGGCCGAGAATGACCGCGACATCATCATCCGTCGGAGCGTATTGGAACATGCCGGAATTAAACCCAATCTTCCCTCCGGGCATCGCAAAAGCATTGGGGCTCTTGTCGTCGATGACCGCAAATTCCCACTTCGAAGCTGGCGGTAAGACTCCGCTACGATCATCGCGGCGGGCGGAGGCAACAATCTTAAGTCCGATTTCCTTGATTTTTGCCAGGCGCGCGTCGTTTGGTAACTTCTTCATCTTGGAAAATTCGCCAGAAGACATCGTGGCCACTTCCGATTCGTTCACCATGATGAATTGGGAGCGCCCGGTTACGGGGGCATTCTGACAGGCGACCAGACCGAGGGTAGCCAGAGACAGGACGAGGAGGCGCATCAACGTGATCAAGCTTTAGGCGGCTTTTCCGCAGGCGGAGCCTCCGCGGCATCGGTGTAATATTTGCGATATGAAGAGTCGTAAGTGTCCGTGTAGGTCGAGGCCATCCGGAGGGACATGCGATTGAGCACGACGCCCAGCAGCGGCGCCCCGGCTTCGCGTAAACGAGCCAGACACGACAGCGCGTTACGCATGTTCACAACATTAAAGCGCACGACATAAATGACGCCGTCCACCGTGGGAAGCACGTGCAGCGCGTCGGATACAGCTCCGATCGGCGGAGTGTCGATGAAGACCCGATCGTAGCGTCCGCGCATTTCATCAATCATTGCGGTGAACTTAGGATTATTGATAACTTGGGTCGGGTTCTTGCAACTCATCCCCACGGGAAGAACGTCAAGCCCTGGGGCCACTTCCTTCACGATGGCTTCATCCAACGTCATTTCGCCGTTAAACCATCGGCTGATACCAGCGTCGCCCGTGAAACCAAGGGAAGGTCCGATATTAGGCAAGCGAAGGTCGGCGTCGATGATCAAGACGCGTTCGGCATGTTGGGCAAAAGTCAGCGCCAAATTAGTCGCGACAAAAGTCTTCCCTTCGCTGGGCCGCGTAGAAGTGATCAGGAACACCTTGCTGGCGGTGATCGCCGGATTGACCTTCATCGCCGAGTAGAGGGAACGAACAGCTTCGGTCGCAATCTTGTCCTTATCCTGCCGGGAGAGCAAAGCCCGATCAGGCCCCGTGGTGACTTCCACCTTAGGCAACGTACCCAACAAGGGGAGACCGAGGCCGCCTTCGACATCCCGGGCGGATTTGATGCGGTCGTCGAAAGTCCCCATCAGGACGATGAGGCCGACCCCGAAGAAAACGCCCAAGCCTAGGCCCATCAAAGCATTGAAATAGTAATTCTTGTTGATGGGCTTATCGGCCACCGACGGCATATCGAGCACGCGAATGGAAGTGCTCGTCCCCGAAGTGGAGGAACGCAGTTTGGCCTCTTCATAGCTTAATTTTAAACGGCTTAGGAAATCTTCGCTGGCACGCACATCTTTATCCACCCGTTCCAATTCCACATTGGCGGCCTGGAGTTTAGAGATCTCCGCTTCTTTCGTGCTTAGATTGCGGACAATGGCATCCGACCGCGATTTGGCATTCTGCAAGGAAGCCTGAATTCGATTTACTGAGAGGACGACCGCTTGATCCAGCTCCTTCCGCGTCTGGTCGAGTTGCTCGCGGTTTAAGATCAAGGTAGGATGCTGGTCCGTATATTTCTTTTCCATCGTACTCAGGGTCACCTTCAAATCCGTGACCTTGGAGACTAGCGTCGACACTCGCTCATCCGTGCGGACTTGAGCCAGGTCATACGGATCTTTTCCGGCCTTCTTATATTCCTGAATGAGGGCGCAAATAATTTCCAGCTCATCGATCTGCTTGCGGGCCTCTTCGCGGTCCTTCACCAGAACCGCCCGTTCGGCCGTGAGCGTATTAGTGTCTTTGGCGATGGAGAGCAGTTTCTGATTCCGGATAATCTCATTCTTCTGCTCATAAAGCTTCCGCACCTTATCTTCCAATGATTCGATTTCGATGCGGGCTTTTTCAACGAGTGGGTTGGTAATCGTCAGACGCTCGTCTTCACTGTATTTCTGAATTGCTTCGCAAAACATTCTTGCCACTTGGCGGGCTAGGTCGCGATTCGGGTGCGTGAATTCCACGTTCACCACCAAAGTCTGACGCTGCGGATTGACGCCGCGCTGCTTGGCGAAAACCTCCTGCTCCGTCAATGGCCCAGTGAAGACGTTACCGTTCTGGTAGGGCTCGAGTACCATCTTTTTTTCCGCCGTGGTCAGGCGCTTTGATACGCCCTCGATGATGACTGCGCTCCGCATCGCTTCGACGGCGGTGAAGAAGTCGTCATTACCGATAATCTTGAAATTATCGTCTGCCGCCGAATTACCTCCCCCAATATTAGGCGTTAGGCGAAAGATTCGGAGCCGTCCCGTGGCCCGATATTCGGGCATCGTGTTATAGGTAAAGAGCAGGCCGACGGTGACAAAGATTAGCGCAGAGAGGATAATCCACCAGAAGCGCTCGCGCAACATGGCGAGGTAAGCCGTGATCGGGTTAGCAGCTTCACCGGCACCGTAACGACCGCCGCCGTAACCGGGTTGGCCATACCCTGAATTTCCGCCGCCGTAATTGCCGGCACCATAGGAACCATAGCCGCTGCCGTAATTTTCTTGGTTGCCATAGGAACGGTAGCCCCGACCGCCCCGAGGCTTGCCTTGGGCTGGTGGTTTTTCGGGCGTAGGATTTGGTTGCTCCATAAAATTAGTGATTAAATACGGCTGTCATCGACATAAATCTGATCTTCATCCTCGAGGACAAAGTCAGGCTCGTCGCCCGAATCGATACGTCTCATGTCCTTACTGATGACCTGCATCACACCGTCGCGCATGCGCTTTATGGCGACATCAGAGCGCCGCCCGCGCGGCAAGATGCCACCGGCCATTGAAAGGGCTCGACCCAAAGTCAGTGTTTCTTCAGGCGGAACAGGAACCGGGCCGGGTTTACCCACATAACCCGAAACGTAGACGCGACGCTCCGAATAACTGACAATTGAGATCACGACCTGAGGCTCCTTAAAGTATTTACGAAATCTGACGGCAATCTCATCTTGCGCCTGGGTCAGGGTCAGGCCAGCCACGGGTATCAGCTGTTTGACGAAAGGAATATCAACGGTGCCGTCGGGATTGATCCGACGCTCGATCTGGGTATCGTTTTCGTTAATTACCCCCACCCGGATGAAATCCCGGGCGCGTAAGCGGTAGGTGTTGCGACTTTCGACGGGCTTAGCGACGACAGCCGGCCCAGCGTTAACTGGCACTTCGGCTACAACCGGGGTCCCCGTGTCGACATCCTGCGTCGTCTCGGCGACCGGTGCAGAACGGGTGCAGGCCAACAGAAAAATGGTCAGCAGCAAACCGCAGGTGGCCTTGAAGGAATGTGACATGGCAGTAAAGTATGACGAATGATAAGGACGGTCAATCCGCCCCTCTGTTACCGCGACCCCAAAAGGCTTCTTAATAACGGAAAGAGGCGGAGGCCGTCAGGGCATTCTGTTGGAAACTGGCGGAGGTCACGGGCTTGATCTTGGAATCCGTAAAACTGTAGCTAGCCTGGAAGCTCAGGTGGTTATTATACTTATAGTCCGTCCCCAAGGTATAGACCATGGTGCCGACGTTGGTTGAACCGGCAACAACATCGCTCTTGGTCACCGATAAATTGAGGTTCATGTCCGACATCGCTGCGAAAGTCACCACATAGGTGTACGACTTGGAAGCGCTCGTCCCACCGGTAGCGGAAGGAGATATATCCCGAGAAAGCGTCAGGTTATGGCTAATACGCTCCGTGAGAACGTGCGAGGCATTGATCGAATAAGCTAAGTCTCCGGTGGTTGGACCATTGTCCGTTCGCGAATTAGCGTAGCCGATCTTCGCCGTCAGGTTGATTTTGCCGGATTCGGTGGGCTGACCCTTGGCCGTTAGGCCATAAAAATCTTTCTTGAATTGCTGCGAAGTCAAGGCGGGGCGAACCGGTGTGATTGTGTTCAAATAAGGCGCGGCCGAATAATCCGTGACGGTATGTTCAAAATTGAAGCCAAAGGATAGTTTTTCGAATGCCTGATAATCAAAGCTGAGCGGCATGACCTTAGTGTTTAATTCCGAAAGCGTGTTGGTGTTGTAAGTGTCGTATGCTACGACCGGTGGTACCGCCGCGACGTGGGTAATCGTGGGATTGAGGTAGTGGTTATAGCTGTTCGTGAAACCCGTGCTTAGCTTGATCTTTTCCGTCAATTTATAGTCGATATCGATGGCGTGACTGTAGTTGGCTTGGCGGACCAGCGTACCCGAAAAGACATTAGGACTGACGCCATCCAAGGCCAGATTGTCATTTCGGGCGGAAACCCGGTAGGAAGAATCCAGCGTCACGGTCAGAGGACCACCCGAAGCGAAACGAAGATTGCCGCTCAAGGCATCGCGCGAGTCTTCTAGGCCACGAAACTCGGCCTTATTGAAGTAAACGTAGCTCCGTTTTGCCGTGAGGCTTAAGGAGATCGGAGTGTCTTTCCCGTACTCCAAGGCGAGCCCTGGAGTCACGGTCCAATTCGTGGCCGCCTTAGCGCTGGCTGCGGAATAAAGATTGTCCGTAATTTCAAGAGCGAACGAGGAGTCGAAGAAAATATCGGTGTCATCCCCAATCTGGACCAGCGGAGAAGAAGGAAGCCAATTGGCAGCTTGGGCTGCTGGCAACAATGTGAGACAAGAAGCCGCGAGGAGGAAGCGATACATGATTCGAACGGGATTAGGGTATATCCTCAGGTATGATAATAAATGCGGCGGCATCAATCCCCAAAAGGCCAAAAAAGAGCCTCCTGCCTGCTTAAAGCAGGGCGGGAGGCTCCATATCTTAATCTTAACTTGTTTGACGCTTATTCGGCAACAACTGGGGTCGGGAAGACGCGAATTCGACGGTAGGCAGGGAGGCCAGTTCCGGCAGGGACTAAGTGGCCCATAATCACGTTTTCCTTAAAACCGGTTAGGTTATCGCGCTTTGCCATGGTAGCCGCATCAGTCAGGACTCGGGTGGTCTCTTGGAAAGAGGCGGCCGAGATGAAGGATTCGGTTTCAAGGGAAGCCTTGGTGATACCCAAGAGGATAGGCTCGGACTCAGCAATCTGACCACCACGCTCATTGATAGAGCGGTTGGCATGACCCAGAATCGTCCGGTCAACCTGTTCGCCCCAGAGGTAATCGGAATCGCCTGGCTCCGTGATACGCACCTTGCGGAGCATCCGGGAGACGATGATTTCGATGTGCTTGTCATTGATGACAACACCCTGGGTTCGGTAAACTTTCTGAATTTCAGTGATGAGATAATCCTGCACCTTGGATTGTCCAAGGATGTCCAGAATATCGTGCGGATCGACAGCGCCTTCGGTCAGGGCTTGGCCCTGTTTCACCTTCTCGCCGGCCGCCACGATGATGTGTTTGCCGTGAGGAATGAGGTGCTCTTCTTCGCGTCCGATGGAGTCGGAGATGACCAAGCGCTTCTTACCACGGACCGAAGGTTCGAAGCGAACGGTGCCGTCAATCTTGGCGATTTCAGCCGCGTCCTTGGGCGGACGAGCTTCGAAGAGTTCAGAAATACGCGGCAGACCGGCGGTGATGTCCTGAGTCTTGGCAGCCTGGCGAGGAATCTTGGCCAAGATACTACCCGAGTGCACCATGTCGCCTTCATCCACTTCGACGCGGGCGCCGGCAGGGATGGAGAATGTGCCCATTTCGCGGCCAGAAGAGTCGACGATTTGGACCTGCGGATTTTGCTCATCCGAGTGCTCGATCACATACTTGAAGAAGCTGTTGTTCGACGGGTCGCGCTCTTCGGTGTAGGTCACTCCTGAAATCATATCAATCAGGCGAACCTTACCGTCGCTATTTGCGAGGATCGGCGTGAAGTTCGGATCCCACGCAGCGATGGGCTCACCCTTCTCTACCTTCTTGCCATCCTTCACCGCGATCACGGAGCCGGCGACAATACGGTATTCTTCAATCGGTTGACCGGCGTCATTAAGGACGCGGATAGAACCGTTTCCATTAATGGCGACTTGGCCGCCTTTGATGTCGACGCAATTAAGGTCGAGGAAGGAGATACGTCCGGCGCTCTTGGCCTTAACTTCCGGAGATTTGAGCTGAGCAACGCCACCGATGTGGAACGTACGCATGGTGAGCTGAGTACCAGGCTCGCCGATCGACTGTGCAGCAATGATGCCGACCGCGGTACCGCGCTCGACCATACGGCCAGTCGAAGGATCGAGGCCGTAGGAAGTGGGCGGAATCGCATTCACATTCATGTGCGTGAGGGGCGAAAGGACTTTGACGCGGTCGATACCCACGGTCTCGATACGCTTAGCGGCGGGTTCATCAATGAGCACGCCCGAAGGCACAATGACCTCGGAAGGATTCAACGGGTTGACGATATCGTCGGAAGGACAACGACCCACGATGCGCTCGGAAAGCGAAACGAGAAGTTCGTCACCATCGTAAATCGCAGTCTTCCAGACGCCATTAGGCAAACGGACATGCACGCGATCGACGCCGGCATCGCGCAATTTGGCGATTAGCTCCTCGGTGAGGACGGCATCCTCCTTCGCGATAGGCTTAACGGCCCCAGAAGGATTAGCGACGTCAGCGGCGAGGTGGCGGCCCAAGGAAGTATCCCCGAGCGTCACGACTTCAGAACCGGCGGTAACGTCGCGGTGGTCGGTGACGATCACATCCATGGCAACATCGCATAGCTTACGCGTCATGTAACCGGCATCGGCGGTCTTCAGCGCCGTGTCCGACAGACCCTTACGAGCACCGTGGGTCGAGATGAAGTATTCGAGAACCGACAAACCTTCGCGGAACGAAGAGAGAATCGGGCGTTCGATGATTTCGCCAGAAGGCTTGGCCATCAGACCGCGGGCGCCGCAAAGCTGCTTAACCTGGGCCTTGTTACCACGGGCACCAGAGTCCATCAGGACGTAAACAGGATTGATGAGCATGCGGTGAGGGTGGCGCGGGTCGCCCTTACGAACGCCAGCAACCTTCGCCGATTCGGACAGAGTCTTATAGACCGACTGAGCGATGGTGTCCGTCGCGCTCGACCAAGTATCCACGACCTTATTACGACGTTCGTCGTTGGTGATGGTACCGGTTTCGTTCTGACGTTGGAACTCACGCACCTTAAGGGTGGCTTCACGCACGATGCCGTCTTTTTCCTTCGGATAGATCATGTCGCTCACGCCGATAGAAATACCGGCCTTGGTGGCGACGCGGAATCCGGTCTCCTTCAGGGCATCCAGAACGGGGATCGAAGCCTCGCGGCCGCAATGCTTGTAGGTATTCAAAATCAAGTCGCCTAACTGGCCCTTCTTGACGGTGAAGTTGACGAAGCCGATTTCGGCAGGCCAGATGGTATTGAAAATGATTCGTCCCACCGTGGTGACGATCGCTCGAGTCACTTTGTCGCCATAGACGGTCTCACGGCCAACGTCCGGGTTCGCGAAACGGACCCAGTCATGGAAGTGCAAGGAGCCTTCGGCCTCGGCGAAGATGGCTTCCGAAACGGACCCCAGGACCGGCAAGTGGGTATCAGCCGCAGGCTTGTCCGCGGGCTCGAGGGTCAGGTAATAAGCACCCAACACGATATCCTGCGACGGCGTAAGGATCGGCTTACCGCTGGAGGGCGAGAAGATGTTGTTCGTCGACATCATGAGAAGCTTACACTCCATGATAGCTTCGAGGGATAACGGGACGTGGACGGCCATTTGGTCGCCGTCAAAGTCGGCGTTATAGGCCGTACAAACGAGCGGGTGCAGACGAATAGCGTCACCCTCGATGAGGATGGGCTCAAAGGCCTGAATAGAAAGACGGTGCAGCGTAGGTGCGCGGTTGAGGAAGACCGGGTGGCCCTTGGTGACTTCTTCGAGAATATCCCATACTTCGGGTTTCTTCTGTTCGATGTGCTTACGCGCACCGCGGACGGTATGCGCGAAGCCTAATTCTTTCAAACGACGGATGATGAATGGCTCGAAGAGCACGAGGGCCATCTTCTTCGGCAGGCCGCATTGGTTGAGCTTAAGCTCGGGGCCGATGACGATGACGGAACGGCCGGAGTAATCCACGCGCTTACCGAGAAGATTCTGACGGAAACGACCATGCTTACCCTTCAACATGTCGCTGATCGACTTGAGCTGACGATCGCGATCCTTCACAGGCTTGCCGTGACGGCCGTTATCGAGGAGCGCGTCCACCGCTTCCTGGAGCATGCGCATTTCATTATGGATGATGACGTCAGGCGTCTTCATCTGGATGAGCTGCTTGAGGCGATTATTGCGATTGATGACGCGACGATAGAGATCGTTTAAGTCCGAAGTCGCAAAGCGACCCCCTTCGAGAGGAACGAGCGGACGGAGGTCCGGCGGGATCACCGGCAGGATCGTCAAAATCATGTGCTCTGGACGCTTACCCGAGGCCAAGAAGCCCTGGATAATCTTCATCCGGCGAGCGATCTTCTTCTTGATCTGCTTGGAGCGAGTCGAACGGAGCTGGTCGCGAAGGTTTTCAACCGTCGAAGCGAGATCCATCTTCTTCAGCAACTGTTGGAGCGCCTCGGCACCCATGCGGGCCTTGAATGCGTCCGGACCATGTTGCTCGACCGCTTGGCGGTAAGATTCTTCGTCAAGCAGTTGCTTTTCTTCGAGGCCAGTCTGACCTGGGTCGACGACGAGGTATTTCTGGTAGTAAATGACTTGTTCGAGCTGACGCGTGGTCATATCGAGCATCAGCGACAAACGGCTGGGCATGCTCTTGAGGAACCAGATGTGTGAAACCGGGATGGCCAGGCGGATGTAACCCATACGCTCGCGACGCACGCGGGAAACGGTGACTTCGACGCCGCACTTGTCGCAGACAACGTCTTTGTACTTAACTTTCTTATACTTACCGCAGTAGCACTCATAGTCGCGCACTGGACCGAAGATACGCTGACAGAAGAGCCCGTTAGGCTCCGGCTTGAAGGAACGATAGTTAATGGTCTCAGGACTCTTAACTTCCTTGAGGCCTTTGACCTTGCGGTTGCCGTGTTCGTCGAGTTCGTCGAGGAATTGCTCACCCGTCCATGCAACGATTTCCTCAGGGGAGGCAATCGAGATGGAGACGAAATCGAAGGACTGTTCTTTCGTTTCGTTGGGCGTAAACTCGGGGGTGTGTTCCGGGTGAATCATGTCGTATAAGATTTAGTTGGGTGGACGTAGATCGCTTAGTTGCGCTCGGCGGGATTAGGCGAGCCGGTGCCAAGACGAACGTCGAGGCAAAGGGCCTGCATTTCCTTCATGAGAACGTTGAACGATTGGGGCGTGCCGCTGACCAGGGTGTTATCGCCCTTGACGAGCTGCTCGTAAATCTTGGTTCGTCCGGCGACGTCGTCGGACTTGACGGTAAGGAGCTCCTGCAAGGTGTAAGCCGCACCGTATGCTTCCAGGGCCCAGACTTCCATTTCGCCGAAGCGCTGACCGCCGTACTGGGCTTTTCCGCCCAAGGGCTGCTGGGTGATGAGGCTATAAGGACCGGTCGCACGGGCGTGGATTTTATCCGCCACGAGGTGGTTCAGTTTCATCATGTAGATGTAACCGACCACGACGTCTTGGTCGAACGCTTCGCCGGTATGTCCATTGATGAGCATCGCCTTCCCGGTCTCAGGTAAATTGGCCTGTTTCAGGTATTCGCGAATCTGCTTCTCGGGGATGCCGTCGAAGATCGGGGTAGCCACCTTGAGTCCGAGCTTGGAACAAGCCCAACCTAAGTGAGTTTCCAGAACCTGACCAACGTTCATACGAGAAGGAACGCCTAAAGGATTGAGGCAGATGTCTACGGGGGTACCGTCAGACAAGTAAGGCATGTCTTCAATCGGAACGATACGGGCGACGACGCCCTTATTGCCGTGACGACCAGCCATCTTGTCGCCGACCTGGATCTTCCGCTTGGTCGCGATGTAAACTTTGACGTTCTTGATCGCGCCGCCTTCGTCGATGCCTTGCTCAATCGCCTCGACCTTACGGGCGCGCTCTTGCTCTAGTTCATCAAAACGACGGTGGTAGCCATCGACAATCTGCCGGATCTTCTGTTTCACCGGCGAATCATTCATCTCGATGGAACGAGAGACCGAGGCCAAGCGACGAAGCAGCGTCTTGGTAATCTTGCGATTAGCAGGGATGATGGCTTCTCCGGTTTCGGAATTCTTGACATCGAGGGGGATTTTTTCTCCGAGGAGGATATTCGAGAGAGATTCCGTCATTTCTTCGCGCAGGCGAGAATCGGCGGTGCGGTACTCTTCGTTGACCTTCTTCAGCGCGCGGCGTTGGTCGTTGGGTGAAAGTCGTCCATCGTCCTTATCGGTACGGGAGGAAACCTTCACATCCATGATGATGCCGGAAATACCGGAAGGCACGCGCAGGGAAGTATCCTTAACGTCACGAGCCTTCTCACCGAAAATTGCCCGGAGGAGTTTTTCTTCAGGGGCCAGGTCGCCTTCGCTCTTCGGCGTGATTTTACCGACGAGGATATCGTCGGGCTTCACTTCGGCACCGATGCGGATGACACCGTCGCGGTTGAGGTTACGCAGGGCTTCTTCGCCGAGATTGGGGATGTCGCGCGTGATCTGTTCAGGTCCGAGCTTCGTGTCCCGAGCCGTCACTTCGAATTCTTCGATGTGCACGGAAGTGAAGACGTCGTCCTTAATCAGACGTTCGGAGAGCAAGATAGCGTCTTCGAAGTTATAACCGTTCCAGGGCATGAAGCCGACAAGGACGTTACGGCCTAAGGCGAGCTCACCCTTATCGGTCGCGGCACCGTCGGCGATGATGTCGCCAACTTTGACTTTATCGCCACGACGCACCAACGGGCGTTGGTTGAAGCAGGTGGACGAATTGGTCTTCAAGAATTTACGCAGGTCGTAGACATAAATGCCTTTGGCTTCATCGGTCTTGAATTTCTTATTCTCGAGCTGCGCATGGACGACTTCGCCGTCTTTCGTGACGACGATTCGACGTGAGTCCGCTGCGGCGACAATGCCGGCGCCTTCGGAAACTATGACGGTCTTCGAGTCGATGGCGACGCGACGTTCCAGACCGGTACCCACGAGCGGGGCTTCGGTGATTACGAGCGGTACGCCTTGGCGCTGCATGTTGGAACCCATGAGCGCGCGGTTAGCGTCGTCATGCTCCAGGAAAGGAATAAGGGCAGCGGCGACTGACACCACTTGTTGTGGCGAAACGTCCATGTAGTCGACGTCTTCGGGTTCGACTTCGAGGATGTCGTCGCGGAAACGTACGGTGACCTTGCCCTTCAATCGGCTAGCCTCGTCTAATTCCGAGTTCGCCTGCGCGACCTTGAATTTTTCTTCCTGGTCGGCCGTCATGAATTCAACTTGGTTGGAAACCTTGCCGCGGACTACCTTCCGGTAGGGGGCTTCAATGAAACCGAATTCGTTGATGCGGGCGTAGGTGGACAGCGAATTGATCAAACCGATATTCGGACCTTCCGGAGTCTCAATCGGACAGATACGACCGTAGTGGGACGGATGGACGTCACGGACTTCAAAGCCGGCACGATCGCGATTCAGACCTCCGGGCCCGAGGGCGGAGAGACGGCGCTTGTGGGTCAGCTCGGCGAGCGGATTAATCTGGTCCATCAGCTGACTCAGCTGACTGCGGGCAAAGAACTCACGGATCGCGTTACCGAATGGCTTGGGGTTAACCAGCTTCTGGGGCGTGATGGAATCAACACTTTGGTCGTACTCGTTGATGCGAGCCTTAACGGTCTTGACCACATTCTTGAGTCCAGCTCGGCACTGATTGGCCAAGAGTTCGCCAACGTTACGAACGCGACGTGATCCCAAGTGATCGATGTCGTCGATGGCACCGTCACCGGCACGAAGCTTACAAAGCAGTTTGGTCGCTTCGACAATGTCTTCGGGGGTGATCGTGCGGGTATCGAGGGAAACGTTTAGGCTCAACTTCTGGTTGAGCTTATAACGACCCACGCGGCCGAGATCGTAACGGAGAGGGTCCTGGAAGAGGCGCTGCATGTGAGCGCGGGCTCCCTTGACATTCACGGGCTCGCCTGGGCGAAGTTTACGGAAGATTTCCTTAAGGGCTTCTTCTTCGTTACGGACTGTACCGATATCTTTACGAAGCGAGAGAATGACCGCACCGTCGTCGAACTGCGTGTCGAAGACGCCAAACTTCTGCTTAGGTAGTTGTTTATGGATTTCCTTAAGCGTTTCGCGTGAAAGCTTGTCGTACTGTTTGGCGACGACCTTACCGGTTTCAACGTCGACGATCGGGTCGGCATAGACGAGCTGAGAAAGGGCTTCGGGCTCGAGGTCGAGTGCGGCCTTGGCGGTCAATTCACGGTGCTGATAGAAAAGAGCCAGAATGTCTTTGTCGTCCTTGTAACCAAAGGCGCGGAGCAAAGTGGTCACTAGGAACTTACGGCGACGACGGCGACGATCGAGGTAGACCCAGAGCAGGTCGTTTTGGTCGAATTGGACTTCGATCCAGGTACCACGATCCGGAATGATGCGGAAAGCGTGCAAAATCTTGCCGCTCGTGTGCGTGGATTCTTCGAAGCAGATGCCGGGACTGCGGTGGAGCTGGGAAACGACCACGCGCTCGGCGCCGTTGACGATGAAGGAACCGCGATCCGTGATCATCGGGACTTCGCCCATCAAGATTTCTTCGTCCTTGAACGCGCCCTTCTCACGAAGGCGGAGCTTCAAGAGGACGGAGATGGCGAAAGTCGTGCCCTCGCGGATACATTCGAGCTCATTCGTCTTTGGCATGACCAAGCCGTACTCAAGGTACTCGAGACGGAAGTTGCCGTTGTTGCTTTCAACCGGGAAGGCTTCGCGGAACACGGCGTCGAGGCCGACGTTCTTACGGCCCGCGGACGTCACGTCGAGCTGGAGGAAGTCGTTGAACGAGAAGATTTGATTCTCGATCAGGTTCGGTGGGGGGATGACTTCGCGTAGTTTACCGAAGTTTTTGCGCTCTTGAGGCATGGCTGGTGAAGGTGGGCTCGGAGTGTCTGGTTGTTTCGGTTTTACTGTGTGTGCCTAGTGGGGGACGGACTGGGCTCCGTTGGGAAAAAAGAGCGGGGAGGAGTTTGATTTCCGGAGGGATTTCTCCCCTCCCCGCACTTGAAATTTCTAAGAAACTAAAAGCGGGTTATTTAACCTCAACTTCGGCACCTGCGGCCTTAAGTTTGGCTTCAATATCCTTAGCTTCGTCTTTCGAAACGCCTTCTTTAACTGGCTTAGGAGCGGTATCGACCAGGTCCTTAGCTTCCTTAAGGCCGAGACCCGTGATCGCACGGACTTCCTTAATGACGTTAATAGGCGTAGCACCCTTGGACTTAAGGATGATATCAAAAGTGGTCTTCTCTTCCACCGGGGCGGCGGCAGCGGCGCCAGCGACGGCGACGGCGACAGGAGCGGCGGCAGAAACGCCCCACTTGGTTTCAAGATCTTTAACGAGGTTGGCGATATCGAGAACGCTTTGGGCGCTCAGCCATTCGATGACTTGGTCTTTGGTGATGTTGCTCATGGGTTTTGGGTTCCTTGAATGGTTAGCGTCGTTTGAGGACATTTGAGGGCACTAGGCCCCTAACCGGAGTTCGTTGGATGGTATGTTGTATTGGGTTGGATTTCCCCCCGCTCGGACGTGGCCACATGGCCACGCCTTTGCAGGGAAAGGGGTTAGGCGACCGTTTCGTCTTTTTGACGCTTGGCGTCCAAGAGGCGGACGACCTGAGAGGCAGGCGTAGTGAAGAGCGAGAGCAGTTGAGCCCGGATAGCTTCGAGGGAAGGAAGCTTGGAAAGCGCATCGATGTCCGACTTGGTGAGGACTTTGGCATCCAGTACGCCCGCTTTCACTTCGAGCTTGGAGAATTCCTTGAAAAAGGAGACCAGGACCTTGGCGACACCCGTGGGATTTTTGCCGCCCGTAACCAAAGCCGTATGGCCGGTCAAATGAGTGGATAAATCAGGCAGCTTCGCCTGCTTTACCGCGATGTTCATGATGCTATTCTTGACCACGTGATACTCGGCGCCATGGACGCGGAGTTGGTCACGCACGGACGTAGCATCTTTCACGCTGACGCCCGTAAAGTTAGCAATCAGGAGATAGTTGGAAGTGGCCAGTTGGGCGGCTACTTCGTCGACGAGGAATTGTTTTTCAGCGCGCATGTTCTTAGTTTATCTAGGGTTGCGTGATTAGGCGGTTACCGTGGCGGCGGAGTAAGGCTTGAGGTCGACGCCTACGCCTGGGCTCATGCTGGCGCTCATGGTAATGGACTTGATAAAGCGACCACCGGCAAAACCGGTGGGCTGGGATTTGACCAAGGCAGCCAAGGCAACCTGAGCATTTTCCGTGAGCTGTATAACTGAGAAGGACTTCTTTCCAACCACGATGACGATATTGCCCGTCTTATCCATTTTGAACTCAACGCGACCGGCTTTGACTTCTTTGATCGTCTTAGGAAGGTCGTCGGAAACGGTGCCAGACTTCGGGTTAGGCATCAGACCTTTAGGTCCGAGCACGCGAGCCACCTGACGGACGTCTTTCATCGCGGAGGTTGTCGAGATAGCTACGTCGAAATCCATCCAGCCACCGTTGACCTTAGCGATCATGTCGGCGAGTCCGGCGAAATCAGCACCAGCAGCGAGGGCTTCGGCCGGGTTTTCCGTGAAAGCGAGGACCTTGATCTTCTTCCCCGATCCGTTGGGCAGGGATACAGTTCCGCGCACCATCTGGTCGGACTGCTTAGGGTCTACGCCTAAGAAAGCGGAGATCTCCACGGTTTCGTCGAACTTAGCGCTCGGCATCTTCTTGATGATCTCGGCGGCTTGGGTGACGTCATATTTTGCTTTCAAGTCGGCGACTTGAAGGGCGGCGCGGTAGCGCTTGCTGGTTTTGTGTTTCATAGCGACTTTCGTCTCCTGCGGAGTGCAGTGGGTTGGATTAGGGTTGGGTTGAGTGGAAAATTAACCGATGACTTCGATCCCCATGGAGCGAGCGGTACCGGCGATCATGCGGGCGGCATTATCGGGGTTGACGGCGTTCAGGTCCTTCTTCTTGAGCTCGACGATTTCGAGGAGCTGCTTCTTGGTGACCTTGCCGACCTTATCGCGGTTAGGCACCTTGGAACCGCTTTCGATCTTCGCGGCCTTCTTGAGAAGGACGGAGGCGGGCGGGGACTTAAGGATGAAGGTGAAGGACTTGTCCTGGTAGACCGAGATAATGACGGGCAGGATCAAGCCGGCCTGATCCTTGGTGCGAGCATTGAACTCCTTACAGAACGCCATGATATTGACGCCCTTGGCACCCAATGCGGGGCCGACAGGAGGAGCTGGATTAGCGGCACCTGCGGGGAGCTGGAGCCTGATTTCGCCGACGACTTTCTTTGCCATGGTGGTTTAGATGGTTGGGTTAAAGGGTTTATTAAAAATCAGTCGCGATCGTCGCGTTCGACTTGCCAGAATTCGAGTTCGACCGGGGTGGAGCGCCCGAAGATATCAACCGAGACTTCGAGCTTTCCGCGGTCGGCATCGATCTTATCGATATTACCAGCCAAGTTGGCAAACGGACCGTCGGTAATCTTAACGCGCTCACCGACGTGGAAATTGATTTTGGGAACGACCTTATCAGCCGCATCCGCCATTTGTTGGAGGATGGTATTGATTTCTTCGGTCTTCAGGGGAACGGGGTTCATGCCGCCGATTAAGCCGATGACGCCATCCGTCCGGCGCAAGAAACTCCAGGGAGCTTCGAGGAGTTGGCCTTCGTCATCGAACAAACGCGCCCGCACAAAAAGGTAAGACGGATAGAGCTTCATTTCGCTCTCGCGCTTCTTGCCGTTACGAAAATCCTTAACGGTCTTAACGGGCATGAGAATTTCAGCCACGTGATCGCCCATCTCCTCATCCCGGATGGCCTTATCGAGGAGACGCTTAACCTTGCTCTCGTTGTTCGAAAGGGTCTGAAGAGTGTACCAGCGGAAATCTGAAGGGGTATTCGACATGCGGGTAATCAGCGAACGCGCTTGGTGGCGAACTGAACGAAGTTAGAAAGTGAGAAATCGCAGAAAAAAACAACGGCACCCAAAAGAGCAACGGCCGTGATGACGACCAGGGTAGAATCAACCAACTCCTTGGCAGTAGGCCACGAAGCCTTAACGAAGACCTCGGTGATGGTCTCGTTCCAGAAAGCGCGAAGGCGTCCGAGGAGGCTGATCATATGCTGGTGTTTGGTTTGGATATTGGCAGGGCGGGAGGGAATCGAACCCCCCAACCGACGGTTTTGGAGACCGCTTCTGTGCCAGTTGAGCTACCGTCCTGTTCTTGGGTTTAAAGAGACGAGTGCCGGGCTCCTTTTGAGGGAACCTCGGCACCGTAGTCGAGCCTTGCGGCGTTTAAATCACTTGGTGATTTCGAGGATCTGGCCGGCGCCGATGGTCTTGCCACCTTCGCGGAGAGCGAAGCGCTGGCCCTTTTCCATGGCGACAGGCTTTTGGAGCTCGATCGAGATGGTGACGTTATCGCCAGGCATTACCATTTCCACGCCTTCTGGAAGGATCACGGTGCCAGTGACATCGCAGGTTCCGAAGAAGAATTGAGGACGGTAGTTGTTGGTGAAGGAAGTATGGCGACCACCTTCGTCGGCCTTCAGAACGTAAATCTGAGCCTTTGCGATGGTGTGAGGCTTGATGCTGCCAGTCTTTGCGAGAACTTGACCGCGTTCAACTTGGCTCTTTTCGACGCCCCGGAGGAGGAGTCCGACATTGTCGCCAGCCTGGCCTTGATCGAGTTCCTTACGGAACATTTCAACGCCCGTTACGGTGGTCTTAAGAGTGTCACGGAGACCGACGACTTCGATTTCTTCGCCGACCTTGACGACACCACGCTCGATACGGCCCGTGGCAACAGTGCCGCGACCGGTGATGGAGAAGACGTCTTCGACAGCCATCATGAAAGGCTTGTCGACTTCGCGCTTAGGCTCAGGGATTTCGGTATCGAGAGCATCAAGGAGATTCTGAATCGACTGTTCGCCTTCTGGCGTCGCATCGAGAGCGGCCGTAGCAGAGCCACGGACGATCTTAGCGTTGTCGCCATCATATTGATACTTGTTGAGCAAGTCGCGAACTTCCATTTCAACGAGGTCGATCAAGTCGGGCTCGGAGAGGTCTACCTTATTCAGCCAGACAACGATCTTAGGAACGCCGACCTGACGGGCGAGAAGGATGTGCTCCTTGGTCTGAGGCATGACGCCGTCAGCTGCGGAAACCACGAGGATGGCACCATCCATCTGGGCTGCACCGGTGATCATGTTCTTAACGAAGTCAGCGTGACCTGGGCAGTCAACGTGCGCGTAGTGGCGCAGGTTGGACTCGTACTCAACGTGCGAGGCAGCGATGGTCACGGTCTTGGTAGCGTCACGCACGGTACCACCTTTGGTGATTTCCGCGTAGGACTTATTCTCGGCCAAACCCTTGCGGGCCTGCACTGCCACGATGGCGGCAGTAGTGGTCGATTTACCATGGTCGATGTGACCAATGGTTCCGACGTTGACGTGAGGCTTTGTGCGATTGAACTTCTCTTTGGCCATGGCTTTGGTAGTGAGGAGGTGGTTTAGGTTTGGTGTGTGGAAATTTGTGGAGCCCCCGAACGGATTTGAACCGTCGACCTCGTCCTTACCAAGGACGCGCTCTGCCAACTGAGCTACAGGGGCAATCCGTCGAAGCGCTTTGGGCGCGAAGGGAAGGGTTTGAATGAACATCGCCAACGCCACCGTCAAGCGGATTTTTGCAAGGCTTTTACAGGCAGCCCTTAACCCCTACGGCCCGACGATCAGCCGGTAGCTTCCAGGGGGCAAGCGCAGGGCCCAATTGCCGTCTGCTACCCATTGAATAACCGATAAATCTGTAACCTTATCCCCCGATGAGCGCAAAATGGCGGGCGGAGCCTGAAGCCCAAGCGAATCAACCCCTAAAGAAAGCTCTACTGATGATGAAAATTTGCTATTCCTTCCATTTTTATCACTAAGTTTAGTTAAATTACCGTTAAAATGGGTTATATTCCCACTAATAATGGGTTTATTAGCCCCATTTAGGCTGTAGACTTCGTAATATCCAATCCTGGCGGGGATGCCCGTTTGCTTAAATCCCGTGGACCCAAAGGATCCGAAGGGCCCCCAGCCTACCAGAGGCAGCGCCTCGGGTGGGGATGCTGAAACCGCCTTCGGGGTCTCGCGCAGGATTCTTTTGTCATATTCCTCGAACTTGCCTGGGTCAAATTGAAGCAATGGCTGGAACTGAGTAAAGGGGGTATCCTCCGACTGCCCTATGACACCCGCTTCTTGCCCCCGGAGGGTAAATCGCCCGGGAAGGTAAGCTGCCGATGGATCCAGCAACACTAAGCTTTCCGCCCGAACGTCCCCTGACGGTATCAGATGAGCTCCCGTAAAAAGGACTGGGGCCGGATTTTCTCCCCCGGCAGTGGGATGGAAAATCAAAATGGTGAGCAGAAAGGTAACAAGTCCACAGATTAATGCCGTGCGCGTGAGAGGAGGAATCCGCCCACCAGCTAAATCTCGAATGGTCGTCAGCGAACGCATTAGTTGCCAGCAGGCCGTTCAGCGATGGTGACGCGCGCCAAAGAACCGCGCCCGCCACGCAAATAGGAAATGACCACGGCATCGCCTGGTTTTTTGCGCGAAATAGCAAGTCGGAGGTCATTCCAACTATCAAACGCTTTTGCTTCGAGTGCGATGATGATGTCGCCCTTGCGCAGGCCCCCTTTGGCAGCAGGAGATTGGTCCGTGACCTCCGTCACGCGGACTGCGCCCCGACCCGCAGTCGAAAGTTTGGCCGACTCCTCCGGGGAAAGGTCCTCCCCTTGAATGCCGATCATCCCGCGGACAACTTTGCCGGTATTCGCTAAATCGAAAGCCACGCTGATCATCAAGTTAGATGGGATGGAAAATCCGATGCCGATATTCCCGCCCCCGCCCGAGGTACGTATCGCTGTGTTCATCCCTAAAATACGGCCTTCGAAGTCAATCAAAGGCCCGCCGCTATTGCCGGGGTTGATGGCTGCGTCGGTCTGGATGAAATCTTCGAAGGTCAAACCCATACCCGAACGCCCCAAAGCCGAAACAATGCCCGAAGTAACGGTCATCCCGACACCGAGGGGATTACCAATCGCAAACACCATATCACCCACCCGGGCTTTATCACTATCGGCGAAACGCGCAAATGGCAGCTCACGCGCATCGATCTTAAGTACCGCGATATCCGTGTTCGCATCCACGCCCAGAACTTTTGCCCGGAATTCACGACGGTCCGAAAGTTTTACAAAGACTGTCTTGGCCGTACTTCCATCCTGCATCGTGACAACGTGACGATTGGTCACGACATAACCGTCGGGATTGATGATCGTGCCTGAACCCAGACCCGTCGGAATCGTCACCTCGCCGGTCTTGGCGTCTACTTTGACGTCTGCCGGGTCAATCCGACCGCGATAACGTCGAAGAACTTCGGGCGGAATGACCTGAGCGGTGCTTATGCTAACCACCGACGGCATGATACGCGTAAGCATATCGGCATAACTCGCCCCCGGCCTGGTCCGATCGATCGGCTTGACATCCGTTTCGAACGAAATTCCGGCAAACGTCAGAGCCGGCAATAAAATGAGCACGGTGAAGTAACGAAGCATGACCATGCCAGCCTAGAACTGCGCCGAGCCAAGGCAAGCAAGCGTCAGCGGGCCATCGTGAAGCCGCCACCCGGTTGGGTCGGTTCGGCTTCATCCCTATCTTTATTAAACCGCATCGAGAAGAGCCGGGTGACGCCCTTCTCCTGCATGGTCGCGCCAAAGATCGCGTCGGCGGTGGATACCGTCCGCTTATTATGCGTAATAATCAGGAACTGCGAGAAACGGGTGAATTCGCGGATGATATCCGTGAAGCGTCCCACATTAGTATCATCAAGCGGAGCATCAAGCTCATCGAGGACGCACAAGGGCGAGGGCTTCACCATATAAATTGCGAACAAAAGCGCGACCGCCGTCATCGTGCGCTGCCCACCGGAGAGCAGCAAGATGCCGCGCAACTTAGTCCCCGGAGGTTGGGCGATGATTTCGATGCCGCTTTCCAGAGGGTCTTCGGCCTGCACCATCTGCAAGTCAGCGGTACCGCCGACGAAGAGGCGCTCGAAGGTGAATTTGAAATTCTTACGGACTTGTTCGAAAGTATCGGTGAATAATTTGAGCGAAGTCTGATTCAGCTCTTCGATCGCCTTGGAGAGTTCTTCCTTCGCCTTCCAAAGGTCATCGCTTTGCTTGGTCAGGAAGTCGTGGCGATCGCGCAACGACGAATATTCTTCCACGGCGACGAGATTGATCGAGCCCATGCCCGACATGCGTTCACGGAGTTCGGCGATTTCCCGGACGAGCGGCGGCCAGTCAGTCGCCCCCAAGACCGTCAGCTCATCTTCCGTTGGTTCTCCTTGGCGGACGGGCGCCTTACGCACGGGCCGAGTCCCCTCTTCTTCCGGCTCCTCAAGATCATCGAAACTCGCAATGCCATCAGGTTCGCCATCAGCGAGCCAAAGTTGCAAACGCCAGTCTACGGAGGAAACATCCAATTGGTGCTCAGATTGAACTTTTTCGATAATAAACCCACATTGGGAATTCTGTTCGGCAAGGGTGACCTCCAAGGATTTAAGCCGCATGTCTACCACGCGAAGTTTTTCCCGATCAACGGAAAGCACCCGGTCATCGGTCTCGAGCAAGGCGTCTTTTTCAGCCAACTCTCCGCGCGTTTGGGCCAGACTGACGGAACGAGTTTCAATTTCTCCGGCCAAACGGCCGGACAATTCGCGGGCCGCAACTGATTGGGTGCGCAGTTCGCCGATCTGACGTTCGTTTTGTTGTGCTTCGGTCCGGCGGGAAGCCAGGCGGGCCGAAGCCTCCGCGCGACGGGACTCGAGATCGGCCAACTCGCGGCCAACCAATTCAAGACGCTGGCGCTGCTCGGCCAAAGAAAGCCTCACTTCGCCTAAGGCATTGCGACGGACTTCGGTTTCAGAACGGGCCGATTCGACATCAGTTTCTCCCGTGGTGATAGCCGTGCGTAATTCAGCGACCTGAGCATCTTTTGTCGACAGTGTCCCTTGGGCCCGATCGCGTCTCATCACGGCCTCGGCCTTGGCCGATTCCAATTCGTTCAATTGACGCTGCTCGCGAGCGATCCGATCATCGGCTGCCACCAAAGTCTGCCGTGCGGCGCGCTCGTCGGCTTGAGCAACGGAGAGCTCCTGCGCTGCAAATTGCGTCGTTGCGCGACGCGTTCCCACTTCCACCTCATTGGCATCCATGTTCGACTGCAACCCCAAGGCACGCTCGTTGAGTGTGGTCAGCTGATCGTTCTCGGCCTCCAACTTTGCCCGTACCGAACGGATTTCGCTCTCGCGGGAGAAAACTCCCGAGCCGGCGGAGGATGCGACCTTCCGAGGACGACCCGCATAGACCAGCCCACGGCGATCGATCAGGTCGCCCTCGGTCGTAGCGACCAAAAAGAATTCAAAGGACGGATTGCTTCGCCACCACGAGATAAAGTCGCTCAAGGTGGGACAAACGTAACAGCCATCAAAAAGATTGGAGACCAGTCGTGCATGGGTGGCAGACTTGGGCTGGACCGCCGAACCGGCGGGCCGCAGCCAACCAGGAGCGACCGAGCCGCTCTGGAAAGCGGGAGGAGCTTCGACCTGAAAGACCGCTCGGCCAAGTTGGCGCTCAGCCATCTTCGCCACGATGCCTGGCAAGAAATCGGCGTTGTCCAAGGCGACCGCTTCCGAGGCGGCCCCTAAGATATTTTCCAAGGCAGCGGCAGCGGAAATATCAGTGACCGTGACAAGGTCGGCCAAAGCGGCTGCTTTGCCGGCCGGCATGGCTTCCGAAAGCTCTCCGCGAAGCACCGCTTTGGCGGCTTCCGAAAACCCTTCCAGCCGCGACTGCATCTGTTCGAGCAAGCCAAGCTGAGCGGAAAGTTTTGCGACGCTGCGATCTTGTTCGGAAATTGTCTGCTGCAGCGCACGGAATTCCGTCAGCAACGCTTTGCCTTTTTCAACCGCTTCCTGCTCGGCGGCACGAGCGGCCTGTAATTCACCGTGGCGTCCGGTAACGACTAGGCCGCATTCGGCAACGCGACGATCATGCCCGTCCCGCTCTACCATGGCTTGCGTAACGGAAGCTGTCACATCGACATGACGGGCCTGATAGCCCCGAAGATCGATTTCAAGATTCGTGACATCACCGCGGGCACGCGTCATCTCACCTTCGGCGATTAAAATATCTTGGCGGGCACGGCGCAGTCGATTCTCGGATTCCACCAAAAACTTGGCGGCGGCTTCTACCTGCGAAGTCTTATCGCGATAGGCGGCATCCGTCGCCGTCACCGAGCCGGTCGCATGAGACTTAGCATCGGAACTGCCACGCAGGCGCATTTCATATTCTGCGATGGATTGTTCGGCTTCTTGACCCTCGCGGCGAATATCAACCAGACGGGTCGCTAAATCATCTGCCCTTAGGTCGGCGGTCCGGGCCTCGGCTTCCGCGTTTTCGCGGGTGGTACGTAAATCAAATATAGCCTGCTGGGCCTGCTGGACTTGCTCCGCCAACTCGGCCCGGCGGGCACGCGTATCGAGCAGGGCGGCTTCGCGACTGCGCAGGCCGTCGCTCAAACCCTCGACTTCGGCACCACACTGCGTGGCGTCCGTCTCCAAGGTTGTAATCTGCGAACGACGTTCACCAAACTGCTTGGCCTGCCAAGCGAGATCGAGGTGCGTGAAGCGATGCCGCAAGCGGCGGTAACGTAAAGCCTTGGCGGCTTGGCGACGAAGACTGGCAATCTGACGGCCGACCTCGCTGACGACGTCGGTGATTCGTGCCAAGTTCGTATCAACGCCAGACAACTTGTTCAACGCTTCCCGCCGTTGCACCTTATAGCGAGTGATGCCGGCCGCCTCTTCGAAAAGATAACGACGCTCCGCCGGATTAGCCGAAAGAATCTGGTCGATCTGTCCCTGCACCATAAACGAATAGGACATCCGTCCGATACCCGTATCCATGAAGAGCCGGTGAATATCCTTCAGCCGGGACGGCTTACCATTGATAAAATAGTCGCTCGTTCCCTCGCGATGGATGCGACGCATCACGGAGACTTCTGAGAACTGCGTTCCGAGTTCCTTCTCGCAGTCGGCAAAAATCAATTCGACTTCGCACTGGGGAAGTGGCTTCCGCTTATCCGTACCGGCGAAGATGACATCCTGCATGCTGGCGCCCCGGAGCGACTTGGCGCTTTGCTCGCCAAGCACCCAGCGGATGGCATCCACGATGTTTGACTTGCCGCAGCCATTAGGCCCAACGACAGCCGTGACGCCAGGACGGAGGTCAATACGGGTCCGGTCGGCGAAGCTTTTGAATCCGTTGACGACGATTTCCTTGAGGTACATCGAGGGGTGAAATAGCACGATTGCCCTCCCCTACCCCCGCCGCAAGCGTCTAGTGCCCTTATTAGGGGGCAGTTATTCACGGTGCGAAATCTTAGGATTCGGGGTTGACGAGACGGCTCCCCCCTTATTCTTTCGACCCTCTAACGCCAACATGTCCGTAGAAATCAAGATTCGCAAAGGTGAGACTGTCGATAAGGCTCTCCGCCGCCTAAAGAAGAAGATCGACCGCGAGGGGATCATCAAGGATGCCCGTGCCAAGCGCGGCTTTGAAAAGCCTGCCGAGCGCCGTCGCCGCAAGAAGAAGGTCAAGAACTTCAACGCCTACCTGCGTAAGAAGTGGGATAACGTATAACCTCCCTTTCAATTGGTTCCCAAAGACCCGTCACCATGACGGGTCTTTTGTTTGGGGAGCCCGGAAGGCGCCAGGGACAAAAAAGGGCCGAGCCTAGAGGCTCGACCCTTTTGTAAGACTTAGCCAATACAGGCTTAGCGGATGAACAAGAGCTCCTGGTAGGACGGTAACGGCCAATGTTCGTCGGCCACAATTTCTTCGAGCGCATCAGCGGCGGCACGAACCTTCAACATGGCTGGGAGAACCTTGTCGCAAGAGTGCTTAGCTTGGGCGTGCGTATCGGTCTTTGTCACTTCGCGAGCAGCATCAAGGGCTCCCAGAGCGTCGTGCAGTTCGTCCGCAAGCCCGATGACCTCTTTCCGCAACTTGCCACCAGATTTGGTCTTTTCAACCGGGGTCAGATCAGCAGCGAACTTAAGTGCAGCTGGCAAGAGCAACGTCCGTCCGATCTCGGAGACGAGCTTCGATTCGGTGTTCACCGTGAGCACATAGGAATGCGTGTAAATCTCTTCACGCGATTCGAGCTCAGCCTTGCTAAGGACACCTTGGCGCTCGAAGACATCCACCGTTGATTTAGCGACGATTTCAGGGAGAGCGTCCGGGGTCGTCCGCAAGTTCTTGAGGCCACGCTTCGCCGCTTCTTTATGCCACTCTTCCGAATAGCCGTTCCCGTTGAAGATAATACGCCCATGCTTGGTGAGGATTTCTTTGAGGACCGACTGGAGAGCGGTGTTGAAATTGCTGTTCTTCTTGATGGCTACCGCTAATTCGTCAGCCAACTTGTCCAGCGAGTCAGCCATGATCGTGTTGAGGACGGTCAGGGGACCAGCGACCGAGAAGGAGGAGCCAACGGCGCGGAATTCGAACTTATTACCCGTAAAGGCAAAAGGACTCGTCCGATTACGGTCGCCAGCGTCTTTCGGCAAGACGGGCAACGTATCGACACCCAAGGTCATGTGACCACCCTTACGCGAGGAAGAGGCGGAGCCACTCTTCTTCACCTGCTCGATGACTTCATTGAGCATATCGCCCAAGTAAATCGAGATAATGGCCGGAGGGGCTTCATTCGCACCTAAGCGGTGATCGTTGCCAGCGGAAGCTACCGAAGCCCGGAGCAAGCCCTGGTGCAGATCAACCGCACGGACGACAGCGGTACAGAAAGTAAGGAACTGTGCGTTGTCGTGCGGGTCGTTGCCCGGTTCGAGCAGATTACCTACGCCAGCACCACCGATGGACCAGTTGACGTGCTTGCCGGAACCATTAACGCCGGCGAAAGGCTTTTCGGCCAAGAGGCAGACGAAACCATGCTGCGCGGCGACACGCTTCAGGAGCGTCATCGTGAGCATCTGGTGGTCGTGAGCGACGTTCGCAGATTCATAAATCGGCGCCACTTCGAATTGCGCGGGGGCGACTTCGTTGTGGCGAGTCTTGATAGGGATACCCAATTTAAAGCACTCGCGCTCGGTTTCCATCATGCATGCGAGGACGCGATCCGGGATGGTACCGAAGTATTGGTCTTCGAACTCTTGTCCTTTCGCAGGCTTCGCACCGAAAAGCGCACGACCACAGGTGTAAATATCTGGGCGGAGATGATATAGCCGCGAATCGATCAGGAAGTACTCCTGCTCCGGACCGCATGAAGCACTGATGAAGCCGTGTTTCTTACCAAAAAGAGCTAGGACGCGGGTCGCAGCCTTATTGACGGCAGCCATGGAGCGGAGTAGCGGGGTCTTCTTGTCGAGGGCCTCACCCTTCCAAGACACGAACACGGTCGGAATGCAGAGCGTTGAACCATTTTCGCTGTCGAAGATGTAAGCGGGCGAGGTGACGTCCCAGGCGGTGTATCCGCGAGCCTCGAACGTAGAACGAAGACCGCCGTTCGGGAAGGAGGAGGCGTCAGGCTCGGCTTGCACGAGAGCCTTGCCGGAGAACTGGGCAAGCGTACCCGCGCCGTTTGGCTCAAAGAAAGTGTCGTGCTTCTCCGCCGTCGAACCCGTGAGCGGGTAGAAGACGTGAGCGTAGTGAGTCGCACCGCGCTCAAGCGCCCAATCCTTAATGGCGGCCGCGACGATGTCTGCAGAAGCACCATCGAGCTTGGTGCCGGATTCAATATTGGCCTTAAGAGACTTGAAGACATCCTTAGGTAGGCGTTTCTCCATCTTCTCTAACGAGAAAACATTTTGTCCGAAGATGACGTCGATTTTCTCGTTACGGAAGTCGAACGTGCCCTTCAGGCGAGGCTGGGAGGCGATCGCCGAGATAGCTTCGCGTCGTGCTGGGTTTGTGCTCATTTTGGATTGGGGGGATTGATGAAAATTAGACTTTACCACCTCTTGAAAAGCACCCTGCGTGCCACGCTTCAATAGGTAACAATTAACAGGTCAAGTATGCCTAATTTTAGGCATTAAGTATAAATTTAGGCATTTTAGGGCTGTCTACTTCAAAGCATACACAATTCTGGCGAAATAGGCCGTATCAAGTGAGGCCTGGGTGGGCAAAGGACGGCCCCTGAAATCGTTGGATAGCCCTATTTTAAGGGAAAGAGGCCCATCCCGGCGCATCATGTTAAGCGAGGATTCGTGTCGGATATAGTAATTCGCCGATTCACTGAACGAAGGAACTACGGAAATCGAGGAATCCAAGGCTGCCCAGCCCAACTCCCGATGAAGAATCAAACCCAGATCAGCCGACGGGGTCGAGAGGCTCGATTGCCCGACGATCGAATAATTCTCGTAACGATGAGCGAGTCCCAAGCGGGCATCCAATTTGCCAGAGGCATCTGTAAATAGGCGCAGGCCGATGCCGCCTGCGTTTACCGATAATAAATCCACCATCCGCGCCTTGTCATAACCGGTGTCGGTCCGGACATACCAGAAGACGATCCCCGTGGGATTAGTCTCATAAGATAAATTAACATGCAGATCATTGGCGGACGTCTGATTTCCCGACTTGGCCTCGGTGGCCCGAACGCTACCGATGATCGTATCCTGTGGAGTGACGCCCTTGGCGAGAAAGCCGATGCTGATTCCAGACCCTTCTGTCACCCCTGACCGGCCGGATAAATCAAGGTCGGCCAGCATCGTCCATTTACGTGAATTGACGATATCTGCGGGGCGGGCATTGGTATCGCGCCAAAGTTCCAAGCGGGCATCGAACGGGAGTGTCTCCGGACCGCCTGTAGTCGTCGCTCGCTGGGCGGTCGCCGAGGCCATGCCACGCAGGACCGTCCCTCCGCCGCTAAGAATAACCGCCGAGTCCGTATTAAAAGATTCTACTGAGGTAATCGAGATTCGCTGCGTCGCCGGGCTCAGCTTAGGGACGACGACTTCCATGAAGCCACCCGCGATGCGTTCAATCTTACCGTGCAAGAAGGTGCCATCCGTCAGCGTGACGGTATCGGCCCAGAGGCCTAACGGGAGAAGCAGTAAAAGCGCTAACCGCATAACATCCCCTATGACATGACGAAAGACCGAGGGTTGCCAATCCCGAGATTTGAGGTTAAGGTAATTTCCATGGAGCTCGATGCGGTCATACTTGGCGCTGGCCCAGCGGGTCTCGCGGTGGCACATCGGATGGTCCGCGCCGGGGCCAAAGTTAAGGTGATTGAACCCTCGCACCGATGCGGCGGGGCGATTCGTACGGTAAAGGAGGCTGGCTGGCTGGTTGAGACGGGCCCTAATACCCTGCAAATCGAAGGGGAAGCCGACCGGTCCTTGCTCCGAAATTACGGACTTGAGGAGTGCCTGCAGGAAGCGGACCCCCATTCAGCCCAACGCTTTATTTACGCCCACGGACAGTTGCACGGACTCAAATCTAACCCGTTAAGTTTATTTAAATCCGACCTACTGAGCTGGAGCGGTAAACTGAGGTTACTCACAGAAATATTCCGCTTGCGGGGCGGCCATGAAGGCGAAACGGTTTACGCCTTCGCGGCTCGTCGCTTCGGCGCGGAAGCCGCTCAACTGCTCATGGATCCCGTGGTCTCGGGCGTTCATGCGGGCGACCCTCATCGGCTGGTCATGAAGAATTGTTTTCCTGGCATCCATACGCTCGAGGAAAAGCACCGCTCAATTATTCTCGGTTTGATCAAGAACAAGGGGGCGGATCGTCGGATCGTCGGCTTCCCCGCCGGCATGCAGCAACTCGCCGATGCGATGGCTGAGCCTCTAAGAAGCGACGGACTCGAGCTGAATTCAATGGCGACCTTGATTCGTCGCGATCGCCAAGGATGGAATATCGCCTGGCGCAACGCCGAGGGGATCGAAAACGGGGCGCGAGCCCGCCATCTCGTAGTCACCGCTCCGCACTGGCAATGGCCCTCCCTGCCCTTTGACGAAAGTTTACGACCCACGTTCCGGGAGTGGGAGCGAACCGAAGCACCCCCCGTGACTGTGGTTGTTCGTGGTTACGACCGGGCTGCCATCCGGCACCCGCTGAATGGGTTTGGTTATTTAACTCCGGGCAGCGAAAATCGTAATGTCTTGGGATGCCTTTTCCCGACCTCCGTCTTGCCGCAACGCGCACCAACAGGGAAAGTCTTGTTGTGCTGCTTCATCGGCGGAGCGCGTCATCCTGCTCTGGCCCGCAAGAGCGACGAGGAGTTGCGAGTCATCGTGGATAGCGAACTTGCGGAAACACTCGGCGCAACGGGTGCACCCGAAAAAGAATGGACTCATCGCTGGGATCGCGCGATTCCACAGTATGGTGCCGATCAAACCCGGAGAGAAGCCGCCTTAACCCAAGCTGAATCCTTACACCCGGGATTACATTTCCACGGATCATTCCGCGGCGGCGTTGCTTTGATGCAAGTCATCCGGAGCGGCGATGAGCTCGGTCGAGCCTTAGCTAAAGGTTAAGCCTTCAACCGCTCGGATTCCGGGTCAGGTAGCCCCTGGACGACCCAAATCGCGGGCACCATCAGCAACGCACCGCCGATGTAGACCCAGAAGTGGGATCCAAAGTGGAAATAAAGCAGAGCAGCGGTGACGGGGCCGATGACGCGCGCCAGTGAGCCGGCCGAGCGCAGGATACCGAGATTACGGCCCTGCTCGGAAGCATCCGAGTAGAGCGAGACGAGTGCCGACACGCTCGGGAGGATCAGGCCCGTCGCAAAGGAGATCAGGCCGAGCCCAAGATAGAAAATCGTCTCGGCGCCATCGCCGGCAGCGGCGGGCGTCGCTGGAATCCAGGCGACCACGAAAAAGGCGACGGAGGCGATCAGCATCCCCAGCATGATGACCTTGCGCTGCCCCAGTCGCTTGACGAGCTGACGGGCGAGGCCTTGGGCGAAGATCATGCAGGCTCCGTTGAAAAGGAAGAGCCACGCATTATCGCGCGGACTGTAGACGAACAGCGCAAAGGTCAGAAACACGATCGTGTTCTCCATGCCAGTGAAGGCGACCTGGTAAACGAGGTTGGCGAATGAAGTGCGACGGACGGCGGAAGAGCGGACCGTGGCGAGGTCGAAGACCGAGGGCCGTTTGGCGTCGGCCCTGGCTCGACGCTCCGGCGCCAAGGTCTCCGGGAAGAATTTTAAGACTAATAAGAAATTCAGGAGCGCCATCGACGCGGCGATGGCAGCGGGAACCGAGAAAGGATTGAGCCCGAAGGAACTGGCAGCCGGCCCGTGGGCGAACTGGACGGACGACGCCAGGCCGCCGATGACGGGACCGAAGACGAAGCCCAGGCCGATGGCGATGCCGACCACGGCCATGCCCTTCGTCCGCTCTTTCTCATCGGTGATATCCGCAGCCGCAGCGCTGGCGACGGCGATGTTGCCTGCCATCATGCCCGAGACGAGCCGCGTCACGACCACGACCCAGAATTGGGCGGCAAAGATCCAGAGAAGATAGGAGAGGGCGTTGCCGGCCAAGGTGATGGTCAGGATGCGACGGCGTCCCAGCTGATCGGACAATGCGCCCCAGATCGGCGAGAAGATAAATTGTAGCAAGGAATACAGTGTGCTCAGCAAACCACCAAAGAGGACCGTCTTTTTGAAGACCGTGTCGCCACCCATCCATTCGGCAGCGGAATTCAGGGAGCCAATCAGCGTGCCAGCGGAGCCTTCAGTCCGAATATAGTGGTCGAGCAAATGGGGGAACAACGGGATGATGATACTGAAGCCGACGATATCCATGAATACCGTGAGGAAGATTAGCCCAAGGACTCGACGCTGGGGTTGCATGGCAGGGGCTGACATGCAGGCGAAGATGGAGCCGTTTCGCCCCATCGCAAACAAAACAGCGGCTTGCCGTGCATGAAAAATCCGAGATAATGGCCAGATGCGTCGAACTTTCACCACCCTCCTGCTGCTCAGCCTAGGGCTGGTGGAGTCCATTGCGGCCACCGATCCCAAACTGTTACTCATCGAGCAGACGTTATCGGGGTTCAGCGATCGCGAGTATGCGGCCGCGGTTGAGCGCACCCTTGGGGAATACGAAATCCGGACTGGTTTAAACCTTCATCC
>QYQK01000093.1 GCA_007280935.1 Opitutales bacterium | reverse complement strand
GGTAGGGGCGCCACTGCGTGGCGTCCGTTCGCAGCGGCGAATGGGGGATATGTCCGAGCATAGCTAAGGCCCGATGACTTCTGGCTTCGGTTTCGAACGGACGCGACGCAGTCGCGCCCCTACCCGATGCAATTAAACCCCCTGCCCACGTGTCACCGTGCCAGCTTGCCCCCTGACCGTTACTTCAGCCCGAGAACATCTTCCATGCCATACAGGCCGGCGGGCTGGCTCGCAAGCCAGCGGGCCGCGCGGACGGCGCCCCGCGCGAAGATTTCGCGATTGGAAGCCTTGTGCGTGAGTTCAAGGCGTTCGCCTTCAGCCGCAAAGATTACGGTGTGGTCGCCCACGACGTCGCCGCCGCGGATGGCATGAACGCCGATCTCGTTGAGCGGGCGCTCCCCGACGAGGCCGTCGCGGCCATGCTTGAGGGCATCCTTGGCGAGCTGACGCTCTTCGAGGAGAATCTTGAGGAGTGTCTCGGCGGTTCCGGAAGGAGCGTCCTTCTTCAGACGGTGGTGCATCTCGAGCACTTCCACATCCCAGCGGCCGGCGTCGGCGAGCGAGCGGGCGGCCTGGCGAACCAGCGCATTGAGGAGCGTGACACCGACGGAGTAATTGCCGGCCCAGACGACCGGGAGGCCCTTGATGGCGGCTTTGATCGCGGCCTTCTCTTCGGCGGTGTGGCCAGTGGTGCCGATGACGAGTGGCTTCTGGTGCTGGGCGCAGAGCTGAGCGACGGCGAGCGTGACGGCGTGAAAAGAGAAATCGATGATGACGTCGACATTGCCGATGTGCGCAGCGAGGTTGTCGCCCTGATCAACGCCGGCGGCGATGACGGCCTTCTCGGAGGCGGCAACGTTAATGATAGCCTGTCCCATGCGGCCCTTGGCACCATTAAGAAGAATGCGGATAGGTGGGCTCATCGGAAAGAGGCAAGGGTGGCGTCGGCGACCTTCTCGACCTGAAGGCGATTGGCGTCAGACATCTCGCAGAGCGGCAGGCGGACTTCAGCGGACTGGATGATGCCTTCGCGCTGCATGCAATGCTTCACGGGCACAGGATTAGGCTCAATGAACAACGTCTTGAAGATCGCGGCAAGTTTCTCGTGCAAGACCTTAGCTTCGACGAATTGCTTGTGGCGCGCCAGGTTCGCCAGTTTTGCGACCGGGCCAGGAATCAAGTTGGAGGCGACGGAGATAATGCCTTGGCCACCGACTTCAGCGAAGGGAAGCGTGAGGGAGTCGTCTCCGCTCAAGACGATGAACTCGGGGTCAGACTCGCGCACGAGGCGAGCCGCCTTCTCGACTTGGCCGCCCGCTTCCTTGATACCGATGATGTTGGCGTAATTCTTGCGGAGGCGCAGGGTGGTCTCGACCGTAATCTCGACGCCGCAACGGCCCGGAATCGAATACAGGATGATCGGCTTGGCGGTAGACTCGGCGAGGAGCGCGAAATGGCGGAAGAGGCCTTCTTGGCTCGGCTTGTTGTAATAAGGAGCCACGAGCAGGAACGCATCAGCTCCGACTTCATCCGCCCGCTTCGTCAGATCCAAGGCTTCAGTCGTGGCGTTAGAACCCGTGCCGGCCATGACCGGTACGCGGCCTGCGGCATATTCCACGGTGCGCCGGATCACCTCGATATGTTCTTCGTTGTCGAGGGTCGGGGATTCGCCGGTGGTGCCGACGGCGACCAGTCCGTCAATGCCGTCATGAATTTGAAATTCGACCAACTTCTTTAAATCATCCCAAGACACCGCTCCGTTGAGGAAGGGCGTGACCAAGGCCGTATGGGCTCCCACGAAGGCGCGGGGGCCAAAGGAGCGGCGAGATGGGCTGGAGCCAGGCGAGGACATTGCGAAGTGATTTGACCTCAGAAACAACCGTCCCCGACCAAAAGAGACAAACCCAAAACCCCGCCAGGCCTTTAGAAGCCTGATTAAGGGGCCGGACCGATGAGGATTCGGTTGTTTTCCGTATCCGTCACGGTGAGGCGACCGTCTGGGCCGATGCGGGCTCCGTGCGGGCGATTAAGCTGTGTGCCAGCCCAATCCTGACCGACAGCAGAGCCTTTCTTGCCGTTACCGGCGATGGTGCGGATGGTCAACTTCGCCGGATCAAAGAGGCGGAGGCAATGGTTCTCCGTGTCGAGGATGAGCACGTTGCCCTTGGCATCCATCGTCACATATTTCGGGCCGCGCAACGTGGCCTCGGCCGCCGGACCGTCGGTCGCCGGGCCAGCCTTGCCAGCCTTGTTCACGACGACGGTGACCTTGCCGTCCTTGACTGCGGCAAGCGCGTTGCCACCACGGAGTAGGACGTAGACCGTACCGTCCTTGGCCGTGCAGGCCGCGCGCGCGTCGCCCATTGACGTATGCAGAGCGTCATCACCGTCTTTGGGCAGGCCTTTTTTACCGTTACCAGCGATGGTCGTAATCGTCTTCGTCCCAAGGTCGATCTGGCGCACGCGGTGGTTACCGATATCGGCGATGACCATGAATTTTCCCGTGGGATCGATGACGCCGCACATCGGTATATTGAACTGCGCTTGGTCGGCGGGGCCGCCGTCGCCGGCGTAACCGGACTTACCTGTGCCGGCGAAGACCGTCGCGACGCGCGTCTTGGGGTCGAGGCGGATGATGCGGTGCTGAAAGCTGTCGGAGGCGTAGATCGAGCTGTCGGGCGCGATCGAGATGTCGTGCATGCCGTTGTAGACGGCGGGCGACAGGTCGAGGAGCTTGGCCGGAGCGGGCACATTGGCCGTCTTGGCCGTGCTGTTCCATTTTACGCCGGAGATATATTCGATCTTGCCGTCGTGAATATGAAAGATGCGATTCGCAGGCTGGAATTCGACCCCGTACGCGTCGCCTTTAGCGTCAAAGGCGATGCTGAAAGGCTCGTGCAAGTCTTCGGCGCCCGGGAGCTTGACGACTTCGATGGCGCCAGACGCCGAAGCGGTCAGGGCGAGGCAGGCGAGGAGACGGAAGAGCATGCTCCACGCTTAGCCGCCCGGTTTCAGGATACAAGCCCGGCGGCATGGAAAATGCATCGACCCCGAAGGTTTCTTATTCAACTTATCATTTTTATTATCCTCGTGCCGACCGCTCTTCCTCTCGTCGTCCGTGAACTTGGTGGCGCTGGTGCGCCGCTCGTCGTCCTGCATGGCTTGTTGGGTTCGTCGCGGAATTGGCAGTCGGCCGGCGTGGCGCTGGCGGAGAGGGGACATCGCGTGCTGGCGCCGGATCTGCGTAATCACGGAGCTTCGCCTTGGGGAGAGGATTGTTCGTATGCGGCCCTGGCCGCGGACGTAATCGCACTTTTGGAAAAATCATCCCACGGGCCCGTCCATCTGCTCGGGCATAGCATGGGCGGCAAGGTGGCGATGCGTTTGGTGATGGACCGGCCTGATTTGGTTGCTCGCCTCACCGTCGTCGATATCGCTCCCCGCGCTTACGCCGATCGCATTCGACAGGAATTCACGGCGATGAACGCGTTGGACTTGTCCGCGATCAAATCACGCAAGGACGCCGAAGAAAAACTTTCATCATCGGTGCCGGAATGGGGGATGCGGCAATTTATCCTGACAAACCTCGGCCAGGAGCCGGATGGGCGTTGGGCCTGGATGGTCAATCGGGACGCACTCACCAAGGCTTTGCCGGAAATTCTTTCGAACCCGCTGGTGCCGGGGGAATTTTGGCCAGGGCCGACGCGTTTTATCCGCGGCGGCAAATCCCACTATATCAGCGATGCTGATGCGGTTCTGATCAAAGGCTATTTCCCGCAAGCTAGCGTGGTGACCTTACTGGAAAGCGGACATAATCCGCATTTCGATGCCCGGGCTGGTTTTGTCGATACCGTGATGGCCTGACTTATCCGCGCGACCTCGAAAGCTGGCGATTTTTGTACCAGACAAAGATCGAGCCGAGCAGGGGAGTGCCGATCGTAAAGGCCACCAATGCGATCAGAAGGATGTCCCAGCCGTCGCGCGGCACCTCGGTGGTCTTAGACAGTTCGATCAGGGGCGATTCATCTTCCGCAATCATCATTACCCAGCGCGGTTTGGGGGCCGGAACGCGTTCATCGACCAGCCAGAGGATGAACGTGTGCGGGCTCATCTCTGGGACGCGGAGGACAAACTTCGAAGTGTCAGGGACCCAGTTCCATTCTGCGATTTCGAGCCGATACCTTTTGGCGAGCTCTTCGGGAGAATGTCCCAGCGGAGCATCCGGATCGAGCTTTTGGGCGGTCGAATAAGTCGGCTCACCGGCGATTTTTGAGAGCGATCGCGTCTCCTTGCCACTGGAGAGCTCGAAGAAGCGCGGGGCGGCTTCCGTCATTTGCGTCCGGTCTTGAATATTGAAATTAGCTTCGGCGTCAGCCGTGACCTTAAGCGTGCACGAGCCGTCGGGGTGAAGCTGGAGCTTTGCCAGAAGGAATTCGCCGTTATGGGCGCAAACAAACAAGGGGAGCAAAAGTGCTCCCCCGGTCAGGATGAATCTGCGGAGGGTGCGGATCACTTACGGTCCCAGCGTAGCACTCTGCCGAATTGATTCCACTCTGTTTCTAAGATATTTCCTTGGGCGTCGAAAGTAATGCCATGGGGCGAGGTAACCACGCCTTCGCGCCAGTCAGTGGGGGGCACCTTAGGGGTGTTGGTTTCTTTGTTGATGCCCTTGGCTTTGTCCTCGGCGACGCGGTCGTTGGAGCCGAGTTCGGCGAGCATCTTGCCTTCCTTGTTCCAGACCGAGACGCGTCCAGCGATCTCGGCGACGCACATCAGGTCGCCGTGGAAGGAGGCGGAAGAGGGGTTGCGTAGACCAGTGTTGGCAATCATCTGCGGGTTGCCGCCGTCGAGGTCGAGGTGGAACATGCGGTTGTTGCCACGGTCGAGGCAGAGTAGGCGGGCCGGGGCGAAACGGGTGTCGATGAAGATTTTGTGGGTGTTGGCAAAGGCCTTGCCGTCCACCATCTGGGTGGGGCCGCCGAAGACTTTCTTAAACTTACCCGTCTTATCGAAGACGAAGATCCAGCTCTTGCCGTAGCCGTCGACGAGGTAGATGTCGCCGTTCGGAGCCACGTCGCAGTTGGTGAGTTTGAGGGCGTTGATGGCTTTGCCCGCCTTGTCCTTAGTCTTACCCTTGTCGGCCGGGAAGGCGTCGGGCTTGATTTCCATGACAATGGTGCCGTCAAGCTTGGCTTTGATGAAGCGCTGTTCACCGAGGACCGCCGCGAAGATGAACTCACCTTCTTCCGTCTTACGAATGACGAAGCCGTGCAGGGACGCCGGGAGGGCGAGGGTCTTGAGGTATTTACCGTTTTTTCCGTAAACTTGCAGACCAGCGTCTTTATCTTGGACGCTGACGTAGAAGCTGCCCGCTGAGTCGACGGCAATTTCGCCGTGTCCGTTTCCGATCTGCTCCTTGCCTGGGGGCGTACCGAAGAAATTGGGCACGAATTCATATTTTACTTCGGCAGCTTGGGCGAGAGAGCACACGGCGAGGAGGGTTAGGATACGTAGGGTG
>QYQK01000009.1 GCA_007280935.1 Opitutales bacterium | reverse complement strand
GCGATACCCTCCTCATGGAAACTGCGTTCGCCCGTCGAGCCTTCGACGGCATCGGGAAGGCCGCGCGCATAGTAGAACTTATCGCCGCGGGTGAATTCCTCGTTGAAGAGACTGTTCATTTCGATCTTTGCGCCCTCCGGGTTGACCCAGACATAACCGGTTTCGTCGCGCAGGTAGAAACCACTACGCTTACCTCCGCTGGCGATGACGTCCCAGCCGTAACGCGTCACCATGCGGGTCTTCCGCTGGCCTTTATCATCGACATACTCTTCCTCCTCCTCGCGTTCCCAATGCTCGGAGATGGACCATTCGTACATGATACAGGGCAAGCGAGAAAGGTAACCAGTCAGGGGCTTTTCTAGGTGGCCGACCCCTTCAAGCTCGACCTCGCCGATGAAGACCCCGAGAGCCTTGCTGACCGGGGTATCGTCAAGCAGGCGGCGTTTCCGTTCGAAATGCAGGGAGAACAATAAAAAGACGAAGGAGGCCAAGGCCAAGAGGCCGGCCGTATCATTCGGTGAACTTAATAAGACCACCCGATTTCTTATGCCCAAGGGCCCAGAATTGGCAAGTGCCCGAGGAGCGATAGCCAAGGGAACCTTGCGCTGAGTCCCTTTCCTTTCACTCTGCGGGGAAGATGGCCCGACTTTATGATGCGGCGGTAATGCATGCCCGGCTTTGGCCGAAGCAGCATCATTTCACGCACGGAGCGTTCGCCTTCGCCGTCGACCTAGAAGAATGGGGTCGGCTCGGCCGCGGCCGGCTTCTCCTCGGCGGCGCGGGGCACCCTTATCAATTTCGCGATCAGGACTTCTTGCCTGCGGCGGAGATGTTCCAGCCCGAGGGCACGCCCCAAGATTTCGGCAAACCGGGCGACAGCTTGGCGGAGCGCGTGCGGGCGTTCTGCCGCGCGCAAGGCGAACCCATCCCCCCGGACGCCAAAGTCCAGCTCGTCGCGATGCCGCGGGCGTTCGGCAAATCTTATAACCCCGTCGTGTTTTATCTGATCAGCCGTGATGGCAAGCTCCTCAGCGGCATCGCGGAGGTGCACAATACCTTCGGCGAACGCAAAGCCTGGTTCCTTGGGCGCGATTGCCTCAAGCAAGATAACGCCGGCGAAATCTACCTACAGCTACGTACCCCGAAGCGTTTCTACGTCTCGCCTTTTTCCGCGCTCGATACCGAATTCGAATTCACGCTCCGACTGCCGGACGAACGCCTCACCATGACCGTCGACCATTATGAAGGCGGACAGAAGACCTTGATGAGCGCTTGGACGGGCCGACAGGTACCGCTGACGGACGGGCGGCTGCTGTGGTTGACGGCCAAGATGCCCTTGCTGATCCTAAAAGTCATCACCCTCATCCACCTGCACGCTGCTTGGCTGGGGTTGGTAAAAAAACTTCCGTTTCGGCGGAAGGGGGCCGATATTCCCTGGCAACGCAACCTGCGCAACCCCACCTCCGAACTTTCTGGCCGACATGACTAAACCAACCCTCGCCCGCCGACTCGTCTTGAACGAATTGGCCAAGCTCCAGCGCGGACGGCTCACGCTCCGCCTGCCCGAAGGCACCGAACTCGTGCTGGGCGATTCCCGTGCCCAAGGCGGCGCCCGCCTGGAGGTCGCGGACGACAACGCCTTCCGGCGCATCATGCTTGCGGCGGATATCGGCCTGACCGAAGGCTACATGGAAGGCGAATGGGATTCGCCAGATCTCAACGCCGTCATCGGCTTCTTCATCGAGAACATCGACCAGACCCCAGGCATGTCGGGCTCGGCAAGGAAGGCTCTCGGCGTCGGGCTGTTCCGGATCGCGGACCGCATTGGCCACCTGTTGCGACCGAACGACAAGAAAACCGTGCGGAAAAATATTTCTGAACACTACGACGTTTCCAACGATTTCTTCCGCCTCTTCCTGGATCCGTCGATGATGTATTCGTCGGCTCGTTGGGAAGGCACCAACTCACTCGAACAAGCCCAGGCCAACAAGAACGAAGCCCTTTGCCAGTTCCTCCAGCTCAAACCGACGGACCACGTCATCGAGATCGGGACCGGCTGGGGCGGCTGGGCGTTGCACGCCGTCAAAAAATATGGCTGTCGTGTCACCTCCTTGACGATTTCAAAAGCCCAGCACGACCTGGCCGTCGAGCGTATCCAAGCGGCGGGGCTCGCGGACCGCATCACCGTGAAGCTCGAAGATTTCCGGGACCATCAGGGAAGCTACGATAAATGCGTCTCCATCGAGATGATGGAAGCCCTCGGCCATAAATACCTACCCGCTTTCTGTGAGTCGATTGGGCGGCTGCTTAAGCCTGACGGTATCGCCGCCTTTCAATACATCACGTGCCCGGATAGCCGTTACGTGCAGTTCCGCGACGGCGTGGACTTCATCCAGAAACATATCTTTCCGGGATCCTTGCTCCTGTCGATCAATCGGGTCGGCGATCTCATGACCCAGAAAAGTGGCTTCCAGTTGGAGCGCCTCGAAGAGTTTGGAACAGATTACGCGCGGACACTTGATGCGTGGTGTAACGCTTTTGAAACTAAACTGGAGCAGGTGCGCGGCATGGGTTTTGATGAACGCTTCATCCGGAAGTGGCGTTTATATTTCCGTTATTGCCAGGCGGCCTTCGAACATCGGAACATCGGCGTCGTCCAGGCCGTGTACGTGCGGCCGAATCGCGCGGCGTAAGTGCCGCGAGGCGGGAGGCAAGTTAGAGGCTCGGTTGATCAGATAGAGGCAGTGCAAAGGTGCAAATGCGGCGGAGCCGCGTGCAAAGGTGCAAAGGTGGACGCGGGAACAACTAGCTGGCACGTTGAAAAGTTGATCAGGGAGAGGCGGTGTTAGTTGATTGGTTGATTGGTTGATGAGCGGGGGTATTTATTCCTGCGTCTGGTTCTTTCCCTAGGCATCAAAACCTGTCCCTGCCCCTGCCCCTGTCCCTTCTCTCGAGAACAGGTGCCGGAGGAGATTTGCTTTTTAAGCGTTAACCCTTAGATTGCGGGCATGAACCTCCGCCAAAGTCTAATCGCTTACTTCATCTTAGTGTTAATCGCCATGACTTGGGTGTCGTGGCATGCGTGTGTGGCGCCTTCGACGTCGTCGCTCCCCACCTATGCTGGCAAGGGCCTAAACGTCTTGGGCGGATACGTCACCGTGTGCAGCGAGCCTTGGGGCTTGGCCACGATGTTTGACGCCTACTTCGGCTTCATGGCCTTCTGGCTATACGTCGCCTGGCGCGAACGCACCGTCGCCCCCCGCCTCGCTTGGTTTGTGGCTGTAATGACCCTCGGGAATTTTGCCATCGCTGCTTATGCCCTGCTCTGCCTCTTTACGGCAAAAGACGAGACTACCATTGGCAAAATCTTCTTTGCGCGTAAGGTCTTATCAGATGGGACGCGTCTCTGATTGGCTTCGCCGCAAAGTACGTGACCCGCTGCTGGCGGAATTACGCCAAGGCGCCACGCCGGAAAGCGTGGCAGCCGCGGTATCCGTCAGCCTGGCCATCGCCATCAACCCCATCATTGGCACGACTACCATCGGATGTATCATCGCCGGACGGCTCTTCCGACTGAACCATGTGGTGATGCAGATCATCAACCACGTCAGCTACCCGATTCAGATCCTGCTCATTGTGCCGTTCGTCCGACTCGGCGAGACCGTGACTGGGTCGCGGCACATCCACCTCACCCCGCAGGCCATCATTGATGAGTTTAATCGATCATTTGGGGATTTCATGGAAAAATTCTGGATGGCCTACGTTCACGGCATCATTGGGTGGCTCATCGTCGTGCCGGCGGCCACGTGGATACTTAATTTCTTCCTACGCTGGACCTTCCGCCGCCTCATGAATAAAAACCCTGCATGACACCGCTCTTCGATCTCGGCTTCGACTTCTTGGCACTCTTGGCGGCGGCTTGCGGCTATTTCTTCCTCTGCTGGCTGATCGCTCGCAAACTTGATAACTGGTCGATTGTGGATGTCGCCTGGTCTTACGGCTTTGCGCTGGTCGGGCTAAAACTGCTTTACGTACATTTTTACGACATGCCGCTGGGCGGACAGGGCCTACTCATGACCTTGGCGACGATCCTCTGGAGCCTCCGGCTTGGCACGCACTTGGCGGTACGCGTCCTGGGCCATCTGGATAAGGAAGACGGGCGTTATCTCCAGATGCGGGTCGAAGCCGGGGCGCGGATGCCTTGGCAGATGGCGTATTTTTATTTCCTCCAAGCCGTGGCACTCGCCTTGCTCTGCCTGCCATTGCTCTCCTCGAGTCCCTATGGTACGCCGAGCCCCCTCCGCCCCATCCACTGGCTCGGGCTGGGCATTGTCGCCTTGGCGCTCATCATCGAAGGTGTGGCCGATGCGCAGCTCGCCGCCTTCAAGAAGGACGTCACCCAGAAAGGAAAGGTTTGTGAACGCGGCCTCTGGGCCTGGAGCCGGCACCCGAATTACTTCGGAGAGTGGATGGTGTGGGTCGGCTTTGTCCTGATGAGTTATAACGCCACCTACCGTGGTATCCCCGGGTTGGTCTGCGCGCTCATCATGTATCACCTACTCACGCGCGTCACCGGCGTAGCCTTGACCGAACGGCAATTGGTCGCGTCGAAAGGCGATGCCTACGTCGACTACCAGCGAAGGGTCTCGGCGTTTTGGCCGCGGCCACCGCGCCTGTAAGTACGCGTTTGCCACCGAGCGACGGCGAGGTTTGCTGAACGCATGCAGACCTTTGAAGAGAATGGCGTACCCATGGAACGCTGGCGCGTCGGGGCTTCGACTTATGAGACTTGCCTGACGCGGGGTGCCCGGCTCTTGCGCTGGAAACTCGACGTCCCCTCGGGGCACCGCGAAGTGCTGCATTGGCCGGAAGGCGCGCCGATGGCGCTCGACAAGATCGGTGCGGTGCGCGGCGGTAACCCGATCCTCTTTCCCTTCATGGGGAGAAATTATGCGGACGGCGAGAAGTTGGCCTGGAAGGCCGCGGATGGCGTCAAGCGTCCCATGCCGCAGCACGGTTTCGCGCGTGACTCCGCCTTTGAAATTATTGAATCAGGTCCTAAATATGCGGTCTTACGCATGGTCCAAGACGAACGTGGCCGGGCGTGTTACCCCTTCCTTTATGATTTCCGAATTCGCTTCGACTTTCTCGAACTCTTCCTGCGCATCACCTTCGAATTCGAGAACCGCGACACCCAACCATTACCTTGGTGCGCTGGACATCATTTTTACTTCACGCTCCCTTGGCATCACGGACTGAGCCGGCGGGACTACGTCATAAAAATCCCGTCTAAGAAACAGTGGCGACATGCGGCGGACGGTAAACTCGTGCCCTTCGCCGAATTTAAAGGCGCGACGGAAATCAGCTTCGATAACGCGCACCTTTCGGACTGCATCTTCACGAACTTAAAATCCGCTACCCTCACCTTCGGGCCTAAATCCGGCGAAGAAGACATCACCGTCAAAGTCGGCGAAGAACCGATTCCGGGGAGCTGGGCGGCAGTCGTGACATGGACGCCTGACCCGGAAGTGCCGTTCTATTGCGTCGAACCCTGGATGGGGCCGCCAAACAGCCCTGAACATAAGAACGGGCTCCGTTTTGCGGAGCCCGGTCAAGTCGACACCTTCGTCACCGAGGTATCTTTAATGTAAGGCGAGTGCCTTACTTGTTACCGGCGTTATTGATGGGCAAGCGGCCCTTGGACTTAGCCGGGGTCGAAGGGGTCTTCTTGGCGGTCGGAGCGGCGGTCGGAGCTGGGGTCGCCACCGAGGTCACCGGAGTGAGGCCTCCGGTCGGGACAATACTAGTGTCGATGCCACCGTCGGAGACTGCGCTAGGGCCTTTTTTAGGACCCATGCAACCGACGACAGAGAAGGAAAGAAGGGAGAGAACGAACAGATTGCGTACCATGGCGTTGGAGTTAGGTTAGGGAAACTTTACCGAGCATGACCCAACGCACAAGCGCAGATTCTGGCCCGTTGACCCTATTCGTCTGCACCGGCAATTTCTATCGAAGCCGCCATGCGGAAGCCTTTTTCAACTGGCATGCCACCAAGTTAGACCTGCCCCATCGGGCTTTTTCCCGCGGCTTACTGACTTCCCTGGTCGCCGACGAGCCCACCCTGATCTCGCGCGACACCCAACGCCGGATGGGGGAATTAGGTATCCCGATGAACTTGACGGGGGCGGCCCCGACCCAGCTTCGCCGCCGAGACTTGGAGTGCGCCCAGCGCACCATCGCCCTGAAACGCGATGAGCACTATGCTATGATGTTGGAGTCACACCCCGAGTGGGCGGACCGGATTGATTATTGGTCGGTGCACGATATCGATTATGCGCACCCCAACGAAGCCCTGCCCCAGATCGAGAAGCAGGTTCTCGAACTGGTGCAGAAACTCCGCAAGTAAGCGGAGCCGATTAGGCGGCGGAACCGGCGTCGGCCCGACGTAAAGTTTCGAGGTAGCTCGCAGCCTGATTCAATAGACCGCGCAGTTCGGACAAAGTTTCGTGACCGACTTCGGCCTGGGTGGTAGCGGCTTCTTTCAAAGATTCGGCCCGGGCGCCTAATTCCTTCGCGAGCTCATGGGCGGCGGCGATGGTCTTGGCTTTTAATTCACGGGTGCGGGCGTCTAGGCGAGCGGCCAAGGAATCGATATCGCGACCGAGCGTGAGACTCTTTTCCTTTAGCTCCGCGGCCATAATACGCGAGTCGGGTACGCGACGAAGATCTTCGGTGAGACCGAGCCAGGAGAGCGTCCAAATAATCCACTTCGTCGGATCGAACTGCCAAGCTTTGACGCCGTTACGGTAGTCGTGCTGGAACTCGTGGTGATAATTATGGTAACCTTCACCAAACGTCAGCAAGGCCACCGCACCGCTGTCGCGAGCGCTGTGGGAAGTCGAGTAAGGCTGGCGTCCGATCATGTGGCAGAGTGAGTTGATGCAGAAAGTGCCCTGCTGGACGATGACCGTACGGAGCAGGCCGGCGATGAGGAAGGCGGCCAACGCGGTCATGCCGGGATTAGTGTAGCCATTAAGGACGGCGAACGCGTAGCCCAAGACGGCGGGCATCACGAAGCCGACGAAAGCACCGATCCATTGCACGTAGCGGTGTTGCCACATCACCAGAGGATCGGCTTCGAGGTCCTTGACGTTATTGGTGGGCGTTGGCGGCTTTAAGCGGAAAAGGAGCCAGCCGATATGAGCGTAAAAGAAGCCTTTGGAGATATCGTACGGGTCTGCATCTTCATCCACGTGCTTATGGTGGATGCGGTGGTCGGCGCACCAATCATGGGCCGAATTCTCGAAGGAAGCGGCGCCGAAGAGCAGCACGAACAGCTTGACCGGCCATTTGGCCTTAAACGACAAGTGAGAGAAAAGTCGGTGGTAGCCCAAGGTGATACCGAAGCCCGTGGCGTAATAGTAGAAGATGAACAGGGCCCAGACGAAGCCCCAGCCGTGTACCTTATTAACAGCCTCGGCGGGCAGGTGATACTGCGTCCAGAGGAACCAAGGGACGACCGTCAGGGAGAGCAGCGCCGTCCCGATTAGGAAAATGGAAGTGACCCACTCGATGCGATAGATTGGGAAGTTTTTGAACTTCATATCGGCGGAGTTTGGGTCCGCTGAGTGCCGTGGCGAGTGCAAATCGTCCGTTGAAAAAGCCGCTTAAGCGCAACCAATCGACGCCAGCCAAGTTGAAAAACGCTGTAAAAATGAGTTTTTTTAATTAACGGCTAAAACTTGTGGTCGTTAATCGGTATTACGACGACGTCCCAACGTATTCTTAACCGCTAATACTCTAACGGGTTCACGCGTCTTGATCCAAACATCGCGTTCTTTTAAAAGCTTGGTCGGTAAACTCTGACAAGCGTCGCCAAAGGAAGTGAGCGGGAGGCGCTGACCTTTGGGTGAACTATTAAAACCCGTGGCCGTCTCGGCAATTTTGGCGGCGACTTCGCGCGGGTCGTCGTCTTCCAATAATTGCACCACCCAACCCGTTAGGTCCTTAGGCAAGCCCTCTTCCGGCTCGCTGACCAGAACCATGAATTGCTTCTTAGCGGGCTTCTCCCGTTCGACGGCGTCTTCGGCGGCGGCTTCGCGAATCTGATTGAGGATCGCGGCCGCGACCCGCACGTCGACGCCATTTTCTTTGAGTACGCGTTGCACTAAATCGATATCTACCTTGGCCATAGGCCGACAGGAGAAACCAAGGGGCCAACGGAGGGAAGGCGGAGTTATTCGCAACGCCTTCCGGGCGGAGTTGCCAGGGACAGGGGCAGGCCATCATGGTAGAGGCAGCACCGCGTCCTGCCCAAGGTGGGGCTGACCGGCCCCGGTCAGCCGCGGTTGAGCAAGGGTGCTCAACCCACCCTTATTGTCTTCCGGGTAGGGGCGCGACTGCGTCGCGTCCGTTCGCAACGCAAGGGTCGATGGGTCGGGTCAAGCTTGTCGGAGCTCATTATATCGGTCCGCCCACGGACGCCACGCAGTGGCGCCCCTACCAGCTATCTCCCATGCCCATTGCCCACCGGTCAACGTGTGAAGCCTCTTTCTGATCAACCGAGCTTCTACTGCGTCCCGCCACCCGCCACCTGAAACGATTTTCTTATCTGTCTCTCCCTGTACTCCATACTAGAAACTCCATACTCTCGTTTTGAACCTCTGAGCCTCTAACTTGCCTCCCGCCCTTCTTTATCTTCTGATTCCTCTTTTAGATGCCAGAGCATACCAAAGTCATGGGCAAAGAATGGGCCGACGCGCGTCGTCAGGCCTCCATCGACCAGCTGCGCACGACCGTCGCTCCCTTGCTGGCTGGACAGGCTACTTTCACTTTCGAGCTCGGGTGCGGGCACGGGCATTGGCTGGCGGCTTATGCGGCCAAGCACCCTGAGGAGTTTTGCCTAGGGATCGACCTCATCACCTTACGGGTGGAAAAATCGCTACGTAAACAGTCGCTGGGCAACATCGCTAACATCGCTTTCCTGAAAGCAGAAGCGACGGAATTTCTCGAAGCCCTGCCGGCCGGATGTACTTTAGGTAAGATTTTCATCCTCTATCCCGATCCGTGGCCGAAAAAGAAACACCACAAACATCGCTTCATTTCGCCGGAGAATCTCGGCCTTTTGGCGCGGCATGCTTTACCGGGGACGCGCCTGCACTTCCGCACCGATCACGCTGATTATCATGCCTGGACGCTGGAGTACCTCGCAGTCGCTCCGCATTGGAAAATCATCGCGGAAGCAATTTGGCCGTTCGAACAAATGACTTTTTTTGAAGAGCGCACGAAACTTAAACGCGACATCATCGCGGTGCGCGTAGGCTGAGCTTCGTCAATTAGGCACTCGTTAAGTAGTTCACTTACAGGGGTTAACTGCGTCTAATGCTTTCCCTTGCCTTGCCGATTTTCAATCCTACTCATATAAGCCGTGAAGTCATTCCGTCATACGCGCATCACCTTTACTATCGGCCCTGCGACCGAATCCGAAGCTCAGCTTGAGGCCATCATCACGGCCGGAGCCGACGTCGTGCGGTTGAACATGGCGCACGCCGACCACGAATGGGTACGCAAGACCGTCGAGCGCGTCCGCAAGGTCAGCCGCAAGATGAAGAAGGACTTAGCGGTCATGATGGATATCAAAGGCCCGGAGATCCGCACCGGGGCCCGCACCGAATCCGTCCAACTTAGCACGGGGCAAACCGTTGATGTGACGGGCTCAGATACAGCTAAGGCTGAAGGCGACATTCTGGTGATTCCCACCAACTACCCGAAGATGATCACCGCCGTACCCGTGGGCGGCATCGTCCTCGTGGACAACGGCCTGATTCAGCTCCGCGTCCTCGAACAACGCGTCGATCGGCTGCGCTGCAAAGTCGAACAGCCCGGTCCGCTCGGCAGCCGTCGGCATATCAATCTCCCTGGGGTCAAGGTCGACCTCCCTGCCCTCACCGACAAAGACCGGGCCGACATCGCCGTTGGTTGCGAAGTGGGCGTCGATTTTTACGCCTTATCTTTCGTGCGCGAAGCTGCGGACGTCGACACCCTGCGCCGCGTGCTTTTAGAGCACCACTCTAAAGCCCATATCATTTCGAAGATCGAAGACCAGTCGGCCATCGAGCACTTGGGCTCAATCCTCAACGCCACCGACGCGCTCATGGTGGCGCGTGGCGACCTCGGTATTGAAATCCCTTACGAGACCTTGCCGCTCATCCAGCGCAAAGCCGTCGCCATGGCCATCGCTCGCCGCAAGCCCGTCATTGTCGCAACACATATGCTGGAATCGATGATCCAAAACCCCGTGCCGACGCGAGCCGAAGTCACCGACGTTTCCAATGCCGTCCTGGAGATGGCCGACTCCGTCATGCTCTCGGGCGAAACAACGACGGGCAAGCACCCTATCCGCTGCGTCGAAGTCATGGCCCGCATCGCTTCCACGACGGAAAATGATTTAGCCCGCGAACTTTCCCTCGAGCAGCCAAACGAAACACCAAAGGTGAAATTACTCCGGGCCGCCGCCGGCCTCGCCCAAGACTTGGGTAATACCGGCATCATCGCCTTTACGCGCAATGGTGATGTCCCTCGAACGCTTTCCTCGCTTCGCGCGGCAGGCTGTCCGATCTATGCCTTTGGCGAAGAAGAACACGTCCATCGCAAGATGGCGCTGCTCTGGGGGGTTTCCTCTTTTCTGGTCAAGTTCAGCCCCAAGGCCGAAGACAATATCACCATGGCTTTGATTCGTCTGCGCGACGAAGGCCTCTGCGTGCCCGGACAGGTCCTTGTGATCGTCACCAACGTCATTCTCGGCCCCCAGGTTATCGACAGTGTCCAGTTGCGCGCCGTACCGGCGATTGAAAAGCCGACGACGTAAAGGGTGGGATAGCACCCCGTGCTGTCCTCGCTGCATGCAGTCTCAGGTCCCAGGTCTCAGCGATAGGGATCCAGGCTCAGGTACGGGTTCAGGTACGGGTTCAGGAAATTTCCTGCGACTGTGTCTACACCTAGGTATCGAAACCTGCCCCTATCCCTTGTCTCGAGGTAGGGGCGCCACTGCGTGGCGTCCGTAGGCGGACAGAAGTCATTGGCTCTGACAGTTTGCCCACTCATCAATGATCGCCCTGCGAACGGACGCGACGCAGTCGCGCCCCTACCTAGAAAACAAAGTCACCAAGAGGTACCGATGACCGGTTGATGAGCGGGGATATTTTTTAGGTTCTCGGGTCAGGGTAACGGGTGGCGTATCGGGTAGGGTTGAGCGCCCTCGCTCAACCGCGGCTGACCGAGGCGGTCAGCCCTACCACAAGTCAAAGAGACAAAGCAGCGGATGGTAGCCAGAGGCCGGATAATTGGCAGAAGGTATTTATAGTTCGTTCGCCTCAGGGCGAACCCAGGCAGGGGCAAGGCTCTGCCTTTCACTTCAAAAAGCGGCAGCGCGCCGTCGTGCCCCTGACTCTTAAATCTGAAAATATCTCCGGGCGAGAGCCTGCGTGCCGGAATCGCCTTCGCCAGCGATCACGACTTCGCCGTACAATTTCGCAGCAAGTTCGAGTCCAGGCAATTTGATGCCCTGCTCGCGGCAGACATCGAGAGATAGACCGATATCTTTGACGAAATGCTTCACGTAAAAACCCGGAGCGAAATCGCCCTTGAGCACGCGGGGTGCGAGATTGAGTAACGCCCAACTGGAAGCACCGCCACCGGAGATCGAACGGAGCGTGGTCTCAAGGTTGAGTCCCGTGGCGTGGGCGAAGGCGAGCGCCTCAGACATCGCGACCATGCCGGAAGCGATACCGATCTGATTGGCGAGCTTGCACAACTGGCCGGTTCCAGGGCCCCCTTGGAGCACGATAGTCTTACCCATCGCCGCAAATAACGGCTGAGCGAAATCGTAATCCTTCGGCGCCCCGCCGACCATGATGGTGAGCGTGCCCTCACGCGCACCGCGATCGCCGCCCGAGACCGGAGCGTCGAGCGGATCGAAGCCTTTCACCGAGGCTTCGAAGGCGAGCGAACGAGCCAGCGCCGGGCTTGAAGTCGTCATATCGATCAGCACACAACCCTTGGGGGCAGCAGTCATGAAGCCCTGCGGACCGCGCCAAACCTCTTCGACGTCATTAGGGTAACCGACCATCGAAATCGCCGCATCGGCGCCACGAACCGCTTCGGCCGGCGAAGGGCCCCACTTGGCGCCCAGCGCGAAAAGATCATCGGCCTTAGCCTTAGTGCGGGTGTAGACCGTGACCTCATGGCCCGCCTTGAGTAGGTTCGCGACCATGCTCTTACCCATCACCCCGGTGCCGACAAATGCGATCTTCATGGGCGCAGTGAAAGGAGAAAGCGGACTGAGTCGAGGCAGAGGTGGGCGCGGCGTAAGCGCCGCGAGGTAAGAGGCAGCGTTAGTTGACCAGTTGACCGGTTGGCCAGTTGGCCGGAGAGAGGCGAAGAGATCAGGTGAAGACAGTGCAAAGGTGCAAAAGTGGAGGCAATCGTTTCGGGTGGCGGGTGGCGGGAGAGTTGGGATGGAGGCGCATCCCCACCAGAGGCATCTAGGGCAGCACGCAGTCGCGCCCCTACCAGCGAAGGCAAAGCCTTCGAGGTGACACGGGGACATGGGGCGAAACAGATGCAGAGGACAGCACGTGGTGCTGTCCCTACCCGAGTCAGACGAGGCTGCCCCACCCTCGAGACCTCTTGCCCTCGAGCCGCTAATCCCCGAATCTGCCGACATGTCCTCGGCACCCTTAACGGTCAGCGAATTATCTGATATCCTAAAGGGAACGTTGAACCGTATCGGCACGATTGAAGTCGTGGGTGAAATTTCTGGCTACAAACATTACGCCTCGGGCCACCATTACTTCTCGATCAAAGATGCCGGCGCGACGTTGGCCTGTGTCCTGCTGAGCTATCAGGCCCGTTGGGTTAAATTCCCCCTCGGCGACGGCGTCCAAGTCGTGATGAAAGCCAAGGCTGATGTCTATGCTCCGAGCGGAAAACTTTCGCTCATTGTCGATTCTCTGAAGCCAGCGGGCGAAGGAGACTTATTCCAGAAGTTCAAGGAACTCCAAGCCAAGCTCAAAGCTGAAGGCCTTTTTGAAGATGCATTGAAGCGCCCCTTGCCCGACTTTCCGAAAGTCGTGGCGTTCGTCACCTCGGAGAGCGGTGCGGTCTGGCACGATTTCATCGAAGTCCTGAAGACGCGCGGATGGAACGGCACCGCCTGGTTGGTGCCCGCCCGCGTCCAAGGCGATACCTGCCCTGGTTCGGTGATCAGCGGGCTTAAAGAAGCCAATGCGATTCCAGGGATCGACCTCATCGTTGTCGGCCGAGGCGGAGGTTCGATGGAAGATCTTTGGGGCTTCAACGATGAAGCGCTCGTCCGGGCCGTCCGGGCCAGCAAAGCGCCGGTGATTTCCGCCGTCGGACACCAGACCGATTTCACCCTATGCGACTTCGTAGCTGATAAGCGGGCCGAAACGCCGACAGCCGCGGCCGAACTCATTGCTTCAGGTCAGACAAAGTTACGCGAGAAACTGAAATTATTGGCGGCCGAATTGGCGCAACATTCGCCCAAAGCGAAATTGCAATCGCTCTATCAGGATCTGGACCTGCTCAACGAACGCCTGGATGGGGCGGCGCAAGAAGTCATCGCGGATCATAAACACCATCTCTCCGAACTGGGCAGCGAATTGCATCGTCTCTCGCCCAAGGCCCGACTGGGCGTCACGCGCGAACGCCTGAATCAACTGGGCAAACGGCTGCAGTCGGCGGGCTTCGAATCCGTTCTTTCGCGCGGCTATGCCATCGTTCGCGATGCCGACGGCGTCGTGATTACGTCAAGTAAGAGCGTGAGTAGCGGCCGTAAGCTACGCCTGAAATTTAACGATGGTGAGGCTGGCGCGACGGGAAATTAGGAATGCGAGTTGACCCGTGGGCAAGTGGGCCGGAGGGGACAACTAGCTGGCCCGGAGAATCAAAACGAGAGTATGGAGTTTCGAGTATGGAGTATAGGGAGAGACAGATAAGAAAATCGTTTCGGGTGGCGGGTGGCGGCCTCAGGTGGCGGGTGGCGGGACGCAGTAGAGGCACGGAGGCTCGGTTGATCAGAAGAATGCAACGTGAGTTGATCGGTTGACCAGTTGGCAAGGGAGGCGGTTCAGGAGCTGGCTCCAGAATCCTGATTACTGATGGCCGAAATGCCGACGCCCGAGGGGCTGATTTCCTAGGGGCCGTCACCTGTCACCCATCTCGTTTTCATGCGGCCAGACGGTAGGGCGCTCTACCCTACCCGAGGCAACTAGGGCAGCACGCGGTGCTGCCCCGACCAAAGGATAGCGGATGCGATGTCATCGCATCCCTACCTCGCGCAGGGAATTAGTAAGCCTTCGCCATCACGACGCGGCGAGGGCTGGGCTCGCCGGTGACGACGCATTTGCCGGGCTCTTCCTTGGCGTCGAGCGGGATGCAACGGATTGTGACCTTAAG
>QYQK01000072.1 GCA_007280935.1 Opitutales bacterium | reverse complement strand
GTGCAGACCATGTGAGAAATGGGCGTTTTACGGGGCATAGGCGGGACTGCTGACAGTTGTAGGTGGTAACAGTAGGATGTCAAGCGGCAGAACGCCTGAAAAGGGAGATCGGAAACCGGATGATTGGCTGGGGTATATTCTCGGGTCCCAGGTCTCGGCTGCAGGTTCGGGTGCAGGTCCCGGGCCCTGCACCTGAACCCGAACACCTGAACCAGGCGCCCGATAACCGAGACCTCAGACCTGAAAATCAAACCGACGCTTCCATTCCGGTTTCCGGTCTCCCTTTGAGTCCTTGTCTCTATCGGGGTATAAAGAAGCCCCGGATCGGGTGATCCGGGGCTTCTGGAAGGCGGCTGGAGGCTTCTTAGGCCTTCTTTACCTTAACCCACTGCTTCGTCTTGGCGGACTCTAAAACGGCGTCACAGACGTACTGGGTGCCCAAGGCGTGGCGGAAGTCAGGGTAGGCCTTCGGTGCTTTCGGATCGTCGAGGCTCTTGAGGAACTCGGCCAGGGCGTGGGTGAACGAATGCTCGTAGCCGAGGCATAGACCCGGGACCCACCAGTTACCCGAGTAGGGGTGATCGCCGTCGGAGGTGTGGATGCTGGCCCAGCCGCGACGATCGCCGGGGACGGCGTGGTCGAAGTAGTTGAGACGGTTGAGGTCGTGGAGGTCCCACTGGAGGGACTTATGTTCGCCGTTGATCTCGAACGTGTAGAGCGCCTTGTGACCACGGGCGTAGCGAGTCGACTCGAACTGAGCGAGCGAACCGTTTTCGAAGCGGCAAAGAAAGATACAAGCATCATCGATGGTGACCGGGTGGACCTTGCCGGTAGCCGTGTGGACGCGCTCTTTGATGAACGTCTCGGTCATCGCGGAAACTTCGGTGATCTCACCATTGATCCAGCGGGCCGTATCAATGCAGTGAGCGAGCAAGTCGCCCGTTACACCCGAGCCAGCGGCAGCGGCATCCAGACGCCAGAGACCCGCGCCGCCCTGCGGCAGCTCGGTCGAGATCGTCCAATCCTGCAGGAAGTTCGCGCGGTAGTGAAAGATCCGGCCAAGCTCACCGGCCGCCACGATATTCTTCGCAAGCGTTACGGCGGGGAGGAAGCGGTAGTTATACCAGACGAGATTAGGGAGGCCGGATTTCTCAACCGCGGCGACCATCTGTTCGCCCTGCGTGCCGTTGAGGGCGAGAGGCTTTTCGCAGAGAATCATCTTGCCGTGCTTGATGCACTCGAGAGCGATCTCGGCGTGCGAGTCATTTGGGGTGCAGATATCGATCGCGTCGATATCATTACGGGCGACGAGCTTGCGCCAGTCGGTTTCGTAGGAAGCGTAACCCCACTTCTCGGCGAAGTCTTTGACCTTGGCCTCATCGCGACCGCAGACGGCCTGGCGGACGACGTGGTGACCAGCGGTGAGTTTGTCCTTCGGGAAGAAGTGACCGACCTGAGAGTAGGCGTTGGAGTGGGTACGGCCCATGAAACCGTAACCGATGAGACCGATGCGAATGGCTTTAGACATAGTTCGAGGGGATGAGAGTATTGAGTATCGAGTATCGAGTGTGGGGGAAGGGACCTCAGAGGGCCTTCTTGACCTTGACCATGGCCGATAGAATCGTGTTCCAGGTCTTGGGGCTTTCGAGGGTAGCATTCGGGAACATGCAGCCATCCCAACAGATGTGCTTCATGCCACGATCGGCGGCGCCTTCGAGCCAGACTTTGGAGCAAGCCGTGATATCGAGCTTGCCGTTGGCATCGTCAGCTTGGCAGTGGCGACCGGTCTTTTCGTGCGAGCCGGTGCCATGGACCGTGCCGTCGTTCTGAGCCACGTGGAAGTCGAGCGTCCAAGGGCGGAGCTTACCGACCATCTCGCGATAGGCGGGCCAGAATTCGGCCTCGGTGTAACCTTCCTTGAGGAGGGCGGCCTCGGGGGCGTTGTAGCCCATGAGGTAGAGGTAGGTGTGGGCTAAGTCGGCTTGGAAGCCGAAGGTCTTGGGTTGGCCGACGCCTTCGAGGGTATCAAGCATCGCTTTCCAGGAATGCATGCCTGCCCAGCAGATTTCACCTTCGGCGGCGATGCGCTCGCCGTGGTCGGCGGCGATCTTCGCAGCCTTCTTAAAAGTGTCGACGATGCGGGCGGTGTTCGCCTTTTCATTTTCGCGCCACTTGGCGACGCCGAACTCGGCAGAGTCGACGCGGATGACGCCGTATTTGCGGACGCCATGCTGGTTGAGCAACTTGGCGATGCGACAGGCCTTATCGATCGCGAGCAGGAACTTCTGCTGTTGTTCGTCGGTACCCATCGAAGAATCTCCGACCGTGCCCGGCCAGACCGGCGCCACGAGCGAACCGACGTTCAGGCCCTTGGAGGCGATCAGGTCGGCCATCTTCTTCAAATTGTCTTCCGAGATGTCGGGGTCGGTGTGGGGGTGGAAAAGGAAGAGATCCACGCCATCGAACTTATGCCCGTCGACGTTGGCGGCGACGGTCATGTCGAGCATGTGCTCGAGGGCGATGGGCGGGTGATCCGTATTGGGCCCCTTGCCGACGAGGCCGGGCCACATGGCGTTGTGCAGTTTCATGACTTGGGGTATGGGGGGTTAAGGGGAGGTTTTATTGCTTCTTATTTTTCTTATGAGCACCCATCGCCGGGGCGTTGGGGTTCACTTCCGGTCCGAAGTAACGAAGACAAACCAGCGGCTCGGTGGTCGAGGTATTCTGGAAAGTGATGCCGGCTTTGGCGCCCTCGGCCGTACAGAAGAATTCGTCTTCCGTGAGTTCGTTGAAGCGGATGAGCTTGGGGCTGTTGAGAGGCTCGTCGTTGATGAAGCCCGTGCCCTGGACGCAGATGAGACCATAAGCGCCGTTGTCCTTGATCGTGCATTCAGCACCGGGAGCCACGGTGAGTTCCTTGGCTGTGAAGTATTGGAATTTGTCGACCTTGCCGTAGACGATCCACTTGTCTTCGTAGTCGTCGCCTTTCTCGGCGGTGACAGGTTCGAGGTAGTGGTTGTCCTTGAAGTTAGGATCCACGTTCTTGTCCCAGTCAAGTTGATCGACGATGAAGTCGACGTCTTGGTGTTTGGACTTGGGCATATCCTTGACGAGCAAGGCCCAGGGTACTTCACGTCCTTCGACGAGGTTCTGATACATACCAAAGACGTCCGAGCCCCATTGCGGCTCATAGGTGCAGAGTGAACCGGGGGCATGCAGGATGCACGGGTCGATCAACCAACCGGTACCAGGCTGGAGCTTATAGGCCTTGGAGAGCTCGAGAATCTTGTTGTCGCCCTTGTTCCAGTTGGCAATGCACTCGCGCACCTGTGCCTTGGTCGTGCCAGGCTCAAAACCCATGAATGTGTAAGGGAAATTATTCCCGACGTTATTGTGCTGCGGGGGGAAGTAATAAGATTCCGGTTTGCCTTCGAGCCCGAGCAACTTCGCCTGTTTGGCGTTCTGGTGCATGTGGTGCGGAATCGGACCCATGTTGTCGAAGAACTTGGAGTAGACGGGCCACTTCTTATATTTCTTCCAGATGGGGGAACCGATAAGTTCGGCGCCCAGTTCGGCGACGGCTTGCTTCAGCGTGAAGCGCACATTGTCGATAATGACATAAGAGAGACCTTCGTCAGCCGTCCGGTTATCATTCGCTGCTTCGGTGGTGGAAGCGAACCAGCGCTCGTCGATGCCGCCGCGGTGGAGACCGAATGCATAAAGATCATCCGGGTGAAGCTTGAGACGTTTACCGGGCTGCAGGAAAGAGCGTGGCACCCAGCAAGGGGCGAGGCGCAGGAGGCCGCCCGTGTGGGCCAGCTCTTTGCGCACCATGGCGGCAACGCCCGTTTTCTTGGTGGTTAAATCTTGAGTAATCTTAGGTGCAGGAATCATGGTGTGATATAAAGTAGAGAAGAGTGGGTGAGGGTGAAAAGAGTTAGCAGGGAAGGTTCGATTTAGGGCAGTCCGTGGGCGGGGGACAAGAATTGAGTGCCAAAGCCTTAGGACTTCAAAAACTGCCAATTAATCGTGACGGTTACCGAGACACCGTTTTCGCCCACAATTTTAACGAAATCGCTCCCGGCTGGGATTATAGCTTGGACCTGGCCAAAGCCCGGCGGCACGACCGTGGCAGCTTGGATGATGGGAAGCCTGACTTTCTCCCCTGCGGAAAAAAGACGCGTGGTGTGAATGCCCTGAGCTTGCAGACGATCTTCGCGACAGACATCGACACTGTCCGAGAAGTGGGAGCAGACTTCCTCCAGACCCAGACGGCCAAGATGTCGGCCTTCCCATGGGTGACCCGAACGACCGCCGTTAGAAATCCAAAACAGCGTCGCCGGGAAATCAGCGGCGTTCTTAAGTGAGAACCAGACGTAACCGGGGAAAGTCACGGCAGTCCAAGCGAAAGGTTGCGCCGCAGTGGCCGGTTCGTTCACGAGCATGATGAGATCATCGAAACCTTTACGAGCGGGATAGCGCGTGAGGTCAGCACGGGTACCATCTTTGCGCGGCACGTTGGTAAGATTTTTGATCTCTGCTTTGGGCAAGAGCGCACCCGCTTCGCCCTTCGCTGCATTAGAGAATTCTCCCGGGTAGACCGAACCCCACTTAAACGCACTCGTGGCGATGCGAGCCTCGCCCTCAGGCAGGGAGGAAAGATCAAGTACGGGGTGATTACCGTAATTCCATCTTCCGGTTAAGTGTTCGATGAGATGTTCGGAATAGATGGCGTGATGTCCGTCGATGAGGGAAAGTGTCTTGGTCACGAGGGCACCGGTGTCGCTGGCCTTTTGCGTCAAGCAAAGCTGGCGGGCGGACTGGGTCTTTAATTCCCAAAGGGCGTTGGCCGGATCGCCGTGAGGAGGGCCGCTCGGTTGTCCGCCAAAGGGTAGGCAGAGGAAATCGCCTCGCAAGTAACGCAGAAGATTAGGTAAACCCGCATCGGCCTGCATTGGCAGCCAAGGTGAAAGGGAGTAAGGCCGGGCCTCGATGGTACCGAGGTGGAAGGTGACCGGAGCCATGTGGCCGGCGGTCTGAGTCACCGCACAGGTGATCTCGTTCGACTTCAAAACATAACTGGGCGCACCGTGGATGGTTTCCATGAAAGGAGGGTAAGTTTTACTGTCGGTGAAGCGTCGGCCTGTCAACGCCGCGGGTAACCTCTGCGGTTGGCGTTGTCCTCTTGCCTTCACGAGTGTCGGGTGATTTATCTTTCTTATGCCGCAACCATTGCCGATTTTATACATCAAACCTGAATGCCCCTGGTGCGTCAAAGCTTTGGCTTATTTTGCAGAGCAAGGCATCGCACTCGATGTCCGGGACGTGATCAAGAGTATGCACGACATGCGCCAGATGGTAGCCTTGACCGGCCAGGCCAAGTGCCCTTCGTTCCGCTACGGAGATTTCATCGTCGCCGATTTTGCCGTCGAGGAATTCGTCGCTAAGGCGACTAAGTTTCCGTCGGTGTGTAAGGATTTAGGTCTCAAGCTCTGAAAGCTCTTCCGAGGAAATCCTCGGCTCACCCACACCCCTTAAACTTACCCTTGTCAGCGTAGGGTCTTTACCCTATGCCTTTGCCCATGAGGTTAACCCCAACCTTGCTTGTACTGGCGTATTCATGGACGTTCGGTGCCCAACCTAATGTCGTATTGATCATGTCGGATGACATGGGATGGGCGGACCCCGGTTGCTACGGCTCGAAACAGAACGTCACCCCTCACATCGATCAGTTAGCTCGCGAGGGACTGAGGTTCACGAGTTTTTATGCGACCCAGGCCGTCTGCACCTCTTCGCGTTGCGCCCTGCTGACGGGGTGTTACCCGAACCGGCTGGGTTTGGGCGGAACGGCCTTGGGGCCTAATTCAAAGACGGGGCTAAACCCGAATGAACAAACCTTAGGCACACTCCTTCAACAGGGCGGCTATCACACCGGCGTCGTCGGCAAGTGGCATTTAGGTGACCAAAAAATCTTCCTTCCGCCGGCCCATGGCTTTGATGAGTCGTTAATCATTCCTTATTCGAACGACATGTGGCCGCAGGGATATTTCCCCGGTGACATGAGTCGCCAGCAGAAATACCCCGAGCTCTATTGGTTCGTGAATGGGCAACGCTTCCACGCCGTCGATACCTTCGACGACATGGATACGCTCACGACGATGCAGGGTTTCCGGGCGACAAAGTTCATCCGAGATAACGCGGGGCGCGACAAACCCTTCTTCCTTTATCTGGCGACCTCGATGCCGCACACCCCTTTGGGTGCCTCCAAAGAGTTTAAAGGCAAGGGACCAACGCCTTACGCCGATACCATGGCCGATATCGACCACACCATCGGAGCGGTGATGCGCGTGCTGAAAGAGAAAAAGATCGAGGACAATACCTTGTTGATCTTCACCAGTGACAATGGACCGTGGCTCAATTTTGGCCGGCACGCCGGTTCGGCCGGTCATTTCCGCGAAGGGAAAGGTACGACTTTCGAAGGCGGCGTGAGAGTCCCTTGTATCGTACGTTGGCCAGGCGTCATCAAGCCGGGCACCACCACCGACGCTTTAGCAGGCAATCTCGATTTCGTGCCCACCCTCGTCGAGGCCTGTGCCGTCGCGAAACCTAAGCTGGCCATTGATGGGCAATCATTCCTGTCCGTGCTTAAAGGTGAGGCCAAAGGCGTGCGCGAGGTCTTCGCCTATTTTTACGGCGACAGGCTGGAAGCCGTGCGTAAAGGTAAATGGAAGCTTCACCTTCCGCATGCCTATCGGACCTATGAGAATATGATTCCGGCCGATCACGACGGCAGCCCCGCCCAGACTCATCAAGGTAAGATTGATTTCGCTCTTTATAATCTGGAAACGGATGCCTCGGAAAAAATCAATCTCCTCGAAAGTCATCCTGATATCGTCAAGGAGTTAAAAGAGTTGGCCGAGTCCGAACGCCGCAAGCTCGACGCGGGCAAGCGGCCCGTCGGTAAGATTTAAAACCTCAGACGACTCCGGCGAGATCGAGGATACGGTAGGCCATGATACCGAAGCCTGCGATGGCTACTGCGAGGCAAAGAATACGGCGTAAAGGTATCTGGGGGATACGCGTGCGAGCAATTAAGGTCAGGACAAGTGCAAGAGCCAGGATAACGGCGACTTGCGCCAGTTCGACCCCGAGATTGAAGCCGACGAGAATTTTAACGATGCTCGCCCGATCCCAATCTTTTAATCGATCAGAAACCGCCGCCGCAAAACCTAAGCCGTGCACCAGCCCGAACGTGGCCGGAATCAGTAACATCTGTCGATGGGAGGCCTTACCAAGATAGGCCATCAGGCCGCCCAGCCCGATCGTCAGGGCGATAATCGGCTCAATCCACGGGCCGACCTGAACAAGATAACCTAAGGCCACAGCCGTCAGGGTGATGCTATGTCCCACGGTGAAAATGAGGGATCGGCTCAGCGCCTGCCGGAGGGAGGCCGCGCCAAGAAACATCGCCATCATGAATAGGCAGTGATCCCACCCATTCGGAATCACATGGCCGAAGCCGTCGCCAAGCAATCTGACCAAGAAGGCTTTCACGTGAGCATACCAAGGAAGTTCATCGACCTGACCGTTTTTTTCATCACCGATGACGAAGTCGCCAGGCTCATAAGGAATCACTGCCATGACGACCTGGTATTCCATGCCGCGTCGAAGATTGGTAAAGACCGTGCCCAGTTCCGCCGGGAATAAGATCTCGACCTTAGTAGTGTCGGCGGGGATTTGTACTTCCGCCTTAACGTTCATCAACACCGGGTAGCGATCGGCTTCGCCTTGCCGGGCGGATTGGGCTTTAATTTCGGCGGACGACGGAAAAGTCAAAATCGTAACCGGCAAAACTTTTCCATCCGCCTTGATAACGAAGCGCTCCTTGAATTTATCGGGGCGGAGAGCGTAGGCGGCAGGTAACCGTCCTTCGTCAAACATAAGGTCATCTAATTCCTGGACGGTCGCTTCTTTCGGCAACTTGCCGACAAGAAAGGAGGGGATATCGAACTTGATGGTGAAACTAAACTTATTCTGCTCATCAAGCACGCCGATACAGGAAGCTTCCTTCCATTCCGGGTGACCGAAACAGGCTGGAGCTACGAGCAACCCTAAAGACAGGATAAAGAGGCGGAAAAGCACAAACCAGATGGGTTATCTATCGGGTCGACTAAATCCAACCCAAACTCGCCTTACTTGGCCGGCCGAGCCGGCGGGG
>QYQK01000058.1 GCA_007280935.1 Opitutales bacterium | reverse complement strand
GCGCTTCAGGTCAGCATGTTTCACGCTATCTTCTCCCTTGATGAAGCGGTCGAGCCGGGCGAATTCGTAGTCGACCTGGCGCCAAGCCAGCGCGGCGATCTGTTTTTCGTAGGGCGTGCGTTGCGCCTCTGGTTTGGCGATCATTTCCTGGATATCATCGGGGAACATTTTCACGGCCTTCTTGGTCGCGTCTTCACGATATTTTTTCTCAAGCGTCGCGATTTCTTCGCGGACAGTTTTCGTTTCCTTCTCCCAGGTCGCCAGTTTGCGTGCGTATTCGTCGGCTTCCTTCGCCGTCCACGCCGGGCGGTTCTCGACTGGCAGGGTGTTGGTGAAGAAGCTACGCAGCGCGAAGTAGTCGCGTTGGAGGATTGGGTCGAATTTATGGTCGTGGCAGCGCGCGCACTGCATACCGGCACCGAGGAAAACGTCGCCGGTGGTGTCGGTTAGGTCGTTGAGGATATTCTCCCACTGGCCGCGGGCGTCGCGGTTGTTATATTCGTAAATCCAATGCCGTAGGTAGCCGAGGGCGGTGAGCGCTTCGGGGTCGCCGGGAAAGAGTTCGTCGCCGGCGATTTGTTCTTGGACGAAACGATTGTAAGGTTTGTTATCGTTATAGGCCTTGATGACGTAGTCACGGTAGCGCCAAGCCGTCGGACGGAAGTCGTCGATGCGGAAGCCGTCGCTGTCGGCATAGCGGACAAGGTCGAGCCACGCACGAGCCATGCGCTGCCCATAGGTGGGTGAAGACAGTAGGCGGTCGACGAGCTTCTCGTAAGCCAGCGGATCGGTGGACTTGACGAAGGCGTCGACCTCTTCGGGCGATGGTGGAAGGCCGGTGGCGTCGAAGGTGATGCGGCGGATGAGCACGTCGCGTTCGGCTTCGAACGCGGGAGTGAGGCCTTCCTTGGCGAGGCGGGCATCGATGAAGCGATCGATCGGATGGGCGGACTTGCCGGCGGGAACTTCGGGAAGCTTGACGGCCTGATAGGCCCACCACCCTTTTTCCTTCACGCCGATGGTGCCGGGCAGGTAGCGACCGGCGACCAAGGCTTTGGTCCGGCTCTGGGGCCAGGCCGCGCCAGCTTTCACCCAATTTTGGAGAAGAGTGACTTCGTCTTTCGTCAGCCGTTCCCCTTTGGGCGGCATCATCTTCTCCGGGTCGGTTTCGAGAATGTTCTGCAGGAAGAGGCTCTTGATTGGATCGCCCGGCACGAGAGCTGCGCCTCCGTCGCCGCCCGTGGTCAATCCGGCGAGGCTATCCATGACCAAGCCACCCTTGTTCTTGCCCGAGGCATGGCTGTGGCACTTGAAGCAGCGGGAGTCCAGTAGGGCGACTGCCTTCTCCGCCTGGTCGTCACCGGCGGCCATGACTGAGGAGCACCAGACGACGAGGGTCGCAAGGGTCAGTCGGCGCAGGAGGGCGGAGGTCGCGGGCATGGGGTCATTTTGAATAAGTCCGTTATTAATCAGAGGGCAACTTCCGTCCAATGTTCCTTAGTGCCCCGCCATCTTCCATGAGGGGTAGTCCTTAGCGAGCAGGTCCCGGGCGTATTCGCCGAACCAGCTGTAGCCGTTGCGGCGCTCGGAGCCGATGTCGGCCAGTTGGGGCTTGGGGATGCCGTCCCGGTCACAGACGTAAGGGGCGCCGGTCTTGAGGTCGTAGAAGCGAGCCCAGAGGGCGGGGGCCTTGGCGTCAGCGACCATGACGAGATTAGGATTCCCGTCTTTGTCCGTCACTTTGTCGATGCGCTGGCCGACGACCTTATGCGACTCGAACCAGGCGATGGCGCCTTCGATGGAGGCACGGATTTCGGGCGTGGTCTTCTCGAGGCTCATGAGGAGGCGGACGATGCCGACTGATTCGCTGCCGCAGAAGGAAGGAAGTTCATAGGTACGTGCCTTGGCCGGGGCGAAGGTCTTCTCGTCGTGCTGGGCGCACCAGACGGTCGGCTTCCCTTCGACGACAATCTGGCACTTGAGGATGCACGCGATGCCGCGGTCGAAGGCATGCTGGCAGGAAGTGCGCGTCTTGACGTCGAGGAACGCGTAGGTCGTCTCCGTGGCGACCTCGCGCGCGAGGCGCAGCACGCGCACCATGGCATCGTCATTGAAGGTGATGTGGTCGTAGTAGCCTTTGCGCAGGGGGAAGAACTGCGGCCAACCGCCGTTCGGGTATTGCGCAGAGAGCACGTAGGCGAGCCCTCGGTCGAAGGACTTACGGTAGGTCGCATCCTGGGTGGCGTTGAACATGCGCGCCATGAAGCGGAGTTCGTCGACGGTGCCCTTATTGTCGAAGGTCGGCTGCAGCTTCGATCGATCGCCGTCATAGGCCTTGCTGATGGTGTCGGTGTTCTTCGGCCAGCCGCCGGCGTCGCACTGGAAACTGAGAATGATGGCAGCGACTTTTTTCGCTTCGGCGGAGGCGAACCAGCTGTCCGGTTTGGGGAGGAAGCGGCGGGCGCTCTCGTCTGCGGTGACCAGTGGGCTGAGCATGACGAATAGAAGCAGCAGAAGAGGTAGGCGCATGGCGTAAGAGGGGTAGGTATAGGGTTAGGGGCGGGGTGGAGGTAGTAAACGACAGAAACGGTCGGCGGTGCTAGCGGTTGTCTTATTAGGATTATTCCGCTCCATTGTACAGGTGCCGTCTCCGCTCACGCTCATCCTTGCCTCCGCTTCGCCTCGGCGAACGGAACTGCTCCGTGAAGCGGGTATCCCGCATCGCGTCGTGGTCGCCGCGGTGACGGAGCACGAAGATCCCTCGACCGACCCCGCGCAGATGGTCCTGCATAACGCCCGCCTGAAGGCCGCCGCGGTCTCCCGTCTGCATCCTGATGCGATCGTGCTCGGCTCCGATACCACGGTGGCCCTCGGCGACCGTGCCTTGAACAAGCCGGCCGACTTGGCGGAATCCCGCGCGATGTTGCGGAGTCTCTCCGGCCGCGAACACACGGTGCACACGGGCGTGTGCCTGCTCTGTCCCGCCTTGGGCATCGACGAGTCCCATGACGTCACGGCGTGGGTGCGCTTTCGGGCGCTCTCCGAAGACGATATCACGCGCTATCAGGCTTTAGTGAACACCTTGGACAAGGCCGGCGCCTACGGCATCCAGCAGGGCAAGGAGATTATCATCGCCGATTTCCAGCAGCCGATTTCGACCATCATGGGCCTGCCCGTCGAATTCGTCAAAGCCCGCCTCGACGCTCTCAGCCTCCTAGAGAGGCTCACCAGATGAAGGCCTGTCTGCTGCTTTTACCTGCGCTGGTGTTCGCACAGGCTCCCGCTGTCAGTGGCGATGCCGAACTTTCTGGTATAATTGGCGGCAAGCCGTTGGTCATCCGGACCACGAGCCGTCTCGCCGGTGCCATCGATTCCGTGAAGTGGGCCGGCGTGGAGTTCATCGATTCGCACGACCACGGCCGCCAGTTGCAGTCCGCGATCAACGCGGATGTGGACGGTGTCTTTCATGTCGAATGTTACAACCCGACCGAGGCCGGCTCGGTCGTCGACGCACTCGGTCCGAAATCGACGAGCCGCCTGGAATTCCTTTCCGCCAAGGACGGCGTCCTGTCCACGCGCAGTCGCATGGGCTACTGGCTCGCGCCAGGAATGAAGTCGCATGGTCACCTCGCGCAGAACACATTGCTGCTATCGGATCACGTCCTTACCAAACATGTCCGCATCGGCCGTCCGGGCATGGATCATGTGTTGGATTATAAGGTGACCTTCACCGTGCCGTCCGATCGCCCGCACAAGTTCCTGCAGTTCGAAGCGCTGACGGGTTATATGCCGGCGTCGTTCAGCGATGAGTTCCGTTTCGACCCGAAGTCCTCGACCCTCTTGCCAGTTCCACCCGGAAATGGAGAGTTGCGTGATCCGATTGTGCTCTCGACCCCTTCCGGCTCCCATGCCATGGGCGTGTTCACGCCCGACCGTCCGGCGGCCGGCCAGCCGCCCGTCGGCTACGGCCGTTTCGAGTTCGCGCACGACCAGGTTGTTAAGTGGAACTGCGTCTTCCGGGTACAGCAGGCCGAACCCATCAAGCCAGGAAACTATTCTTTTCAGCTCTACGTGGTCATCGGGACCCGCGAAGACTGCCGCCGGACGCTGGCTGCGCTGACGCAGGAGTTCGCGGGCCGATAATCGTATTTTCCGACGCTTGAAGTCCGGGGCGGGGTGCTTAGGTTCGAGACCGTGCGCGACGACCAGTCCATTGATCTCCAAGCCGCCTTCCTTGCGGCCGGGATTTCTGTGTGCCTCCACCTCGTTTTGATCTGGGTCTTGCCGTCGGTCTTTCACCATCCGGTTTTGGTGGTACATCCTGTTCAGGTGTTGACGGCCCCCGTTCCGTTTGCCGAAACCCGTTTGCCGCCGGTCTTGCGTTACGCGGAGACCAATAGTGCGGCGAATCGCGCCCAGCCCTTAGTCGCTCCCTTTGTCGCGTCGCGTAACCAAGTCGCCGCTCAGCCCGTGCCCGAAAAGACGCCAACCAAATCATCCTTACCAAAATCACTGGGCACCGAGAACATGATCCGGGTGGCCCAAGGTAAACCACGCTCGATTGATTCGTCCGAATCGGTTTCGGCGGATGGGCAAGCCGGGACGGCTTCGGCCGCGGTTGGCCCCATGCCTGGCAAACCCGTCGAGGCCAAGCCGCTCGCTCCACCTTCAGCGGTACCCCGCGACCCGGAGCGGCCCAAGGCCAGCGTGCCTTCGGGTACGACGGGCCTGATTTTGAAGAATAATATCGGGGTCGGACGGGCGGGAGTCATTGCGATTGATGCCCGTTTCAGTATCTATGGCGATTATACTCAACGGATGATGGAAGCCATCCAGTCAAGCTGGTGGGATATCATCGATCGTTCGCGTTTTGAGACCACGGCGCAAGGTAGGGTCATGGTGCGTTTCAAACTACATCGCGATGGTACCGTCACCGATGCCCAGATCCTATGGAAAGACGTGCCTAATATCATGGCCTTTGCTTGCAAAGATTCGGTCATGGCACCGGCCCCCTTTGATGCTTGGCGCCCAGATATGGTCGCCCTCTTCGGCGAAGAGGATACGGTGACCATCAGTTTTCATTACCGCTGATGTGTGCCGCCCCCTTTGATTGGATTCCTTTTGGTCGTGGCGTGCGCGTGGTGCAGCAGCACGAGTGCGGTTTGTTGGCGGTCGAAAAACCTGACGGTATCCTGGCGCATCCTAATCCGAATGAGGCGAACGAGAAAGGCACCGTATTGATCGAAGGTAATTATTCGCACGAAGAAGAAGCTTTTCATATCCGCGACGGCAAGGGCGGCATCCGGCGCGTGTATCTGCTCAACCGGCTCGATTCTCCGACCAGCGGCGTGCTCTTGCTCGCACTGGACGAAGCGTTAGCGGATGTCGTCCGCAAACTTTTTGCCACATCGAAAGTTTCCAAGAAATACATTGCCTTGGTCAAAGGCCGGGGGCTACGTACCCCGCGCGGCACCTGGCAGGATATGTTGGTGAAGTCCAAGGGGCCTGGAAACAGCGTGCGTTCCGGTGTCGCCAGCGGTGACGGCTTGGCCGCGATCACGATGTACCAATGGGAGCGGGCGGCCGGAGAGGATCTCCCGCTGTCATTGATCCGGCTGGAGCCCCGTACGGGGCGCACGCACCAGCTGCGCGTCCAGACCTCCCAGCACGGCCATCCGATCCTCGGCGACCGCACTTATGGCGATTTTGATTTCAATAAGACCATCGGTAGCGCCCGAGGCTTTAAACGCCTCTTCTTGCACGCGATGAGCACTGAGCTGACTTTCGCATGGCAGGGTAAGGAAATCCATTTCAGTGCGACCGCGCCAATGCCTAAGGAATTTGAGAAAGCGTTGGGTGGCCCGGAGAAAGGTCCAAGCAAAGGTGGTTCGGGTCCGCGACGCGATACCGGTACGCCTATCTCGCCCCGCTTAAGAATTAGGCTTTAAGGATGGGGACCGCACCACGTGCGGTCTTCAGGTGTGCGTATTCTATTCTTAGGTAGGGACGGCTCTCCGAGCCGTCCGTTTGCTGGCAGGTATGCGGATATCAATCGGGGCAATGGCGGGCTCGGAGAGCCCGCCCTACCTGAAGCATCTGGTAGGGCTGACCACCCTTGGTCAGCCGCGGTTG
>QYQK01000109.1 GCA_007280935.1 Opitutales bacterium | reverse complement strand
TCATAAAACTAGGCTGACTTACGGGATTTAGGCGCCGTGACAGTTACGGGTTTTTCGCCGCGGATAGCTTCGCCGGTCACCGTAAATTTAGAACCCATTACGGCTTCGGGCAGCGTATACATCACCTCGAGGAGCACGCCTTCGAGGACGGAGCGCAGGCCGCGGGCGCCGGTGCCCAGCGCGAGGGCCTTGTCGGCGGCGGCTTCGAGCGAGTCTTTGGAAAACTCGAGCGTCATCCCGGAGAGCGCGAAAAGTTTGCGATACTGTTTGGTCGCCGCGTTACGGGGCTCGGTCAGGATGCGAATCAAGGCAGTGCGATCAAGCGGCTCAAGGACGGAGATGACCGGGAGGCGGCCGACGAATTCAGGAATCATGCCGAACGAGAAAAGATCTTCGGGCTGGAGGCCGGCGATGATTTCTTCGGCCGAGAGCGCGGGCTTATCGTTCTGCGGCGCGATGAAGCCGAGAGACTTGGCGCCGGCCCGGCGGGCAATGATGCGATCTAGGCCGGCGAAAGCGCCGCCGCAGATAAAAAGAATATCACTCGTGTCGACGCGGATGCACTGCTGCTCGGGATGTTTGCGTCCGCCGGCGGGTGGCACGTTGCAGATGGTTCCTTCAAGGAGCTTGAGGAGGGCTTGTTGGACGCCTTCGCCCGAGACGTCGCGCGTGATGGAAGCCGAGTCGGACTTACGGCCGATTTTATCGATCTCGTCGATGAAGATGATGCCGCGTTGCGCGCGGTCGATGTCCATGTTGGCCGACTGCAGGAGGCGGAGCACGATGGTTTCGACGTCGTCGCCGACGTAACCCGCTTCGGTCAAGGTCGTTGCGTCGGCGATGGCGAAGGGTACGTCGAGCATGCGGGCCAGGGATTTGGCGAGGAGCGTCTTGCCGGTGCCAGTGGGGCCGATTAGGAGCACATTACTCTTATCAAGTTCCACCTCGGCTAAGTCGCCGGCGGGAGAAGGTGTCGCGTGGACCAGACGATCGTTCAACCGTTTGTAGTGATTATAGACGGCGACGGAGAGGACTTTCTTGGCGTGGTCTTGGCCGATGACATGGGCGTCGAGCTCATGACGGAGCGTTGCGGGAGCGATGAGCTTGACCGGAGCCAGCGCGGTTTTTTGCGGGGCTTCTTGGAGCGCGGGACCTTCGGCGGTGGCGGACGGTTTGCCTTCTTTGGTCCGTTCGCGTTCAAGCAGACGTCCGCAAGTCGTCACGCAGGCATCGCAGATGCCGACGCCAGCAGGGCCCGCGATGAGTTTGCCAGCTTGGGCGGCGGGTTTACCGCAGAAGGAGCAATGCTCGGCCCGATCGCTCGCCATCGTGATTAAGCGCGGCCCGGCTTGGGCATGACGACGTGATCAACGAGACCGTAGGCCTTGGCCTGTTCGGCGGTCATGTAGAAGTCGCGATCGGAATCGCGCTGCAGGTCTTCGGCCGTCTTGCCGCTGTGCTTGGCCAGCACGTGGTTCAAAGTGTCGCGCCAGCGGAGGATTTCTTTGGCCGCGATGGAGATGTCGGAAGTCTGCCCGGTGGCGCCACCGCTGGGCTGGTGAATCATCACGCGGCAATTCGGCAAAGCGTGACGCTTGCCCTTGGTGCCGGCGGAGAGGAGGACGGTCGCCATGCTGGCGGAGAGGCCGACGCAATAAGTGTTAATATCGCAGCTCAGGAAATTCATCGTATCATAGATCGCCATCCCGGCGGTGATCGAGCCACCCGGCGAATTGATATAAATGGAAATATCTTTCTTAGGATCTTCCATCTGCAAGAAGAGCAGCTGCGCGATCACGGCGTTGGCCACGTCGTCGTAGATTGGGGCGCCGAGGAAGATGATGCGGTCCTTCAGGAGCCGGCTGTAGATGTCCCACGCGCGTTCGCCCCGGGCATCGCGTTCAACTACGTTGGGAATAATGTAGGACATAAATCGAAGGGGAAGGTGAAGGGGGAACTATACCTGAACTTTAGGCTTTCTCAACCTTACCTTCGCTGCCGCCGGCGAGGACGAGGTCGAGGGCTTTATTCAGGAGCGTATCCCGGCGGATTTCGTTCAAGCGTTGGCGGTCCTTGACGAGCTTTTCGGGGGGGACTTGGGCGGTGTAAGCGGCGCGCATGATGGCGGCACTGAGGTCTTCGCGGCTGATTTCAATTTTGGCCTCTTCGGCGATGCGCGTAAGGACGAATTGGGCCCGAACGCGGATGGCGGCGGCCTTGCGGGATTCGGCGAGGATCTCTTCGCGTTGGGTTTCGAGTTGCTCGGGCTTCACGCCGTTACGCATCCGTAATTGGGCGTATTCCATGAACAAACCTTGGGCGACGGAGTTGATGGCGGACTCTGGGAGGGGGAAATCCTGGCCGGCGAGGAGGGCGTCGACGGCCTTTTCGCGGCGGGCGGTTTCGGCGGCCTGTTGCTTGGAGCCTTCGATGCCCTTACGGAGTTGATCGCGCAGTTCAGCTTCATCTTTGACGCCGACGCTCTTGATGAACGTCTCGTCGAGGGCGGGCATGGTCTTGCGGCGGACTTCATTGGCCGTGATGGCGTAATGCACGGTCTTACCGCGCAAGGCTTCACGTTCATGGGTCGCGGGGAAAGTGAATTCAGTCTTAGCGGTATCGCCGGCCTTGAGACCGATCACGGCTTTGGCGATGGCGGGAACGGCCACGGCTTCGCCTTCGGCGCCAGCTTCTTCCCAGGTGGATTCGGCGCTGCCGTAGGATTTGGCTTCGGCATCAATCTCGGTGACGGCCTTGCCGTCGATGGTGCCCGTGTAAGCGATGCGGACGTAGTCGCTCTTGAGGGCGGCGTCTTCCGTCTTTTCATAACGGGCGCGCTGTTCGAGGATCTTCTTCAGATGCTCTTCGATGTCGGCTTCGGTGACGACGACGGCTTCTCCTGGGATGCGGACGGACTTCCAGTCGGGAGTCTTGAATTCAGGGACCACGTCGACTTCGTAGCGAATGACTACATCGGCGCCGGCGGCGGTCGTGTCGTCGCGATGGACGTCGGCGAGGGTGTAGACGGTGAAGCCCTTTTCCTGGCTGATGCGTTCATAGCCTTGGGAAAGGAGGCGTTGGCTGACCTCGTCGGCGATGGCCTTGCCGTACTTCAGGCGGAGGGCGCTTTCGGGAGCCTTGCCAGGGCGAAAGCCAGGAAGGGCGGCTTCGCGCTTGAAGCCCTTGAGGACTTCCTTTTCGGCGGTAGCGACATCGGCGGCTGGAATCGTCACGGTGACGGTGCGGCGGGTCGGGTTAGTTTCTTGGATTTTAATGTCCATATAGGGTAAAAGAGAGAAGGGCTCCCTTGGGGCTGAGCGCCAAGGGGGAAGGGCCGAGCAAATAGAACTACCCCCCACGGTCAACAGCGGAGGCAGGCCCTTTTAGGCCCTTTCGGCTAACCTTTTGCGTAGATGGGGTAAGACGCAGCGGGGGACGAAGGCGGCGGCCTGGGAAAGCTTATGCCGGGCGATGTCCTTGACGAAACTGGAGGAAGTCACGAATTGGTCCTGACTGGGCATTAAAATGACTGTTTCGACTTCGGGAGCCATGAGCCGGTTGGCGTGGGCCAAGTCGAATTCGAACTCAAAATCGCTGAATTTGCGCAAGCCACGAATGATGGCGGCCGCTTTATGAAGGCGGGCGAATTCGACCGTCAGGCCTTCCAGCGGCTTTACCTGAACATTGCGGATGCCTTTGCAGGACTCGCGAGCCATGGCGAGACGCTCCTCAAGCGAGAACCACGGATTCTTAGAATCGCTGGGGGCGACGGCCACGATCACCTTATCGAAAATGTGAGAGGAGCGACGGAGTACGTCGAGGTGCCCGAGAGTGATTGGGTCGAAAGTGCCGGGGTAAACGGCGATACGGATTGAGCGGGCCATCTTTTCCTGTTGCGACACACTCTCGGGCGGGAACATCCTCACGGCAAGCCTGCATGCGCTTCCTCCGGCATCTCCCCAACCTTTTGACGGCCGCCCGGCTGCCGGCGGTCTTCGTCATCGCCTTATGGACTTATTGGGCGGGGGTTTGGGCGAGCGCGGCCTTGGCGCTCTTCATCTTCGCGGCCTTGACGGATATTTTTGACGGCTGGATTGCCCGCAAACTGGGGGCGGTTTCAGATTTCGGGCGCTTGATGGATGCGCTGGTCGACAAGATTTTCATTCTCGGGCTCCTAGTAGCGATGGCAGCGACGGATTGCTTGCCTGTCCGCGAGTGGGATGACGCGGGTGCGCTGAAGGCCTTGTCACCGTCGGCCTCGCTGTGGGCCGCCTTCGGGGTCGTCCTTATCCTGATGCGCGAATTCCTGATCACCGGCTTGCGGCTGGTGGCGGCAGCCTCGGGTCAGGTGCTCGAGGCGGAAGGTCTCGGGAAAATCAAAACCTTTTTACAGATCATCGCGATCGGACACCTCATCGGCTTGCGGGCTTATGAGACGCACTGGAAACTATCCGCCGTCTGGCATCAGCGCTGGGAGGTTATCATCATGGCGCTCTTCTGGCTGTCGGTGGCGCTCACCGTGATTTCGGGCACGAGTTATCTGATCCGTCATCGCCGGCATCTACCCGGCTTGTCGTCGTGATTGTTCAGATTGCTACGCTCGGACCGTTAGGAAAATTAAAGGCACCGGGCACGTGGGGTTCGGCGGCGGGCGTGCTCTGGTGGGCGCTCGTCGTGCGCTTGGCTTACAACAAGGGCTGGTATCATGAGCTGATTTTCGACGCGCTGGTCGTCTTGGCCGCGATTTTCCTCTGCGGTGTCGCGGCTGCTTTCATCGGCAAGAAAGACCCGCAGGAGGTCATCCTCGACGAATTTGCGGCGATGCCCTTGGTGTTTCTTTTTAACCCCATGGGGCCGGCGATGTATGGCGGCACCAAGACCGGCCTCCTCTTCATCCTGCTCGGCTTTCTGCTTTTTCGTCTGTTCGACATCACGAAACCATTCGGCATTAAGGCGCTGGAAAAATTGCCCAGCGGCTTTGGCATCGTGCTCGACGACGTCATGGCGGCCTTCTACGCGAACCTCGTGCTCCAAGGGTTGGCCTTGCTTTGGAAGCTGCTCTGATGGCGCTCAAGTCTGCTCCAGCTGACACCGCGGTGGTCCGGGTGACGGGCGAGGACGCGGCGGCTTTCCTGCAAGGTCAGTGCTCCGCGGATCTACGCAACACTCCGCTGAGTGATGCCCTTTGGTTGAATCGTAAGGGCAGGGTGCTTGCGCACACGGTCATCGCCAAGGAAGTCGACGGATCTTTCCTGCTGCTCTGCCCGCATCTTCCAGCGGAGGAATTAATCGCCATTGTCACGGCGAACGTGATCGCCGACGACGTCGTCGCGACGGATCAGTCCGCGCAGTGGCAGCGTGCCGTCGTCTGGGGTGAGATTTCCATCGAAGCGCTGGCCGGAGTACGCGTATTTTCAACCGAACGTTTTGGAGTGCCCGCATGGGACGTGCTGGCGCCCGCTGAGGCAAAGTTGCCGTGGCCGACTGGCGAGTTCGCCGAGCTGGATGTCATCCGAATCTCTGCCGGGGTGCCATCGGTCCCCGCGGATTGCGGCGCTCATGAATTTCCGCAGGAGTGCGGCCTCGATGCGTGGGTCAGTTATACCAAAGGGTGTTATCTCGGCCAGGAAGTCATGGCGCGCATTCAGTCGATGGGATCGCTGCGTCGCATCCTGCGCAAGGTCTCAGGGCTGGTTTCGGTCGGGCAGGAGCTCAAGTCGCCGGAAGGGAAGGTCGTCGGCACCGTGCGTTCCGCAGCAGGAGATACCGGCCTGGCCTTGGTCTCCGTAGACTTGCCGGAAGGCACGAGCTTGGTCACGGACCGTGGCCCCGTATTATTGGGCGTACTGGCTTTGATGCCGGCACGAGCCTGACCTATTTCCGTTTGCGGGGGCCCCGTGCCCTCGTATGATGAGCGTCGATGGCCTCCGCTTTCCATTATCAGGATCCTTTCCCGCTGGGCCCTGACCCCACGCCGTATCGTCTGCTCACCCGGGAACATGTCTCGGTAGGAGAATTCGAGGGTCAGCCGATCTTGAAAGTCGCGCCGGAGGCCCTGACGCTTTTGGCCAATCAGGCGCTGCACGATATAAACTTCTATCTCCGCACGGAGCACTTGCAGCAAGTGGCGGCGATTCTTGCCGACAAAGAAGCCAGCGATAACGACCGGACGGTCGCCTTGGCGATGTTGCGCAACGCGGAGGTCGCCGCCAAAGGAGTCCTGCCTTTCTGTCAAGACACCGGCACGGCCGCCATCACGGCAAAAAAAGGTCAACAGGTGTGGACCGGAAGTGATGACGCCGAGGCCCTTTCGTTGGGCGTCTATCAGGCCTACGCGCAAAATAATTTACGTTACTCGCAGCTCGCGCCGCTCGACCTGTATACGGAGAAGAATACCGGCACGAACTTGCCGGCCCAGATTGATATCAGTGCGACGGCCGGGTCGAAGTTCGAGTTCCTCTTCGTCGCCAAGGGCGGAGGCTCGGCCAACAAGTGCTATCTTTATCAGGAGACCAAGGCCGTCCTGAATCCGAAGTCGCTCGTCGCGTTCCTCACCGAGAAGATGCAGTCGCTCGGCACCGCGGCGTGTCCGCCCTATCACCTCGCCTTCGTTATCGGCGGCACCTCCGCCGAGGCGACCATGAAGGCCGTCAAGCTGACCTCGACCCATTATTACGACGCGTTGCCAACCTCTGGTAACGAACACGGCCGGGCTTTCCGCGACACCGCACTCGAAGCCGAGCTCCTCAAAGTCGCACATCAGCTCGGCATTGGCGCGCAGTTTGGCGGCAAGTGGTTCGCGTTGGACGTGCGCGTTGTCCGCCTGCCGCGTCACGGCGCTTCGTGCCCTATAGGCCTGGCCGTCTCCTGTTCCGCCGACCGCAACGCCAAGGCCAAGATTGATAAGGACGGTATCTGGATTGAGCAGCTCGAGACGAATCCCGGCCGCTTCATCCCGGCCGACGCCCGCAAGCATGCCGATGCCACCCAGGTTGTGAAGATCGACCTCAATCGCCCCATGGCGGATATCCGCGCCGAACTCTCGAAGCACCCCGTCACCACGCGCCTGGCGCTCACCGGCACGCTCGTCGTCGCCCGCGACATCGCGCACGCCAAGATTCGCGAGCGCTTGGAGCGAGGCGAAGGCTTGCCTCAGTATATTAAGGACCATCCGGTCTACTATGCTGGGCCGGCCAAGACCCCGGCGGGCATGCCGTCGGGTTCGTTCGGGCCGACCACGGCCGGGCGCATGGATAGTTATGTTGAACTCTTCCAGAAAAACGGCGGCTCGCTCGTCATGATTGCCAAGGGTAATCGCGGCGAGGCCGTCACCAAAGCCTGCCAGGCGCATGGCGGCTTTTACCTTGGTTCGATTGGTGGCCCCGCAGCGATCCTCGCGCAGGAAAATATCCGCAAGATTGAAGTGATCGATTATCCCGAGCTCGGCATGGAGGCCGTGTGGAAGATTGAAGTCGTCGACTTCCCCGCATTCATCCTCGTCGATGACAAGGGTCATGACTTCTTTCGCGAGTTGCCCGGCGGCTGCGGCCTTTGCGGCCCTTGATTTATTGACGGAGGCGTCGGGGTGGTTATTTCCAAGGCATGCCCCACATGCTTGTCCTGGCAGCTTTCCTTTGCGCCGCTGAGCCTTCTTCCGTGACCAAGGCTTCTACCGAGCCCGCCTCCGAAGATACTCCGGCAGCGATGAAGAAAGTCACTGTCTATCCTAAGACCGTCGCGATCATGAAGGACGTCGCGTATCTCGGTGGCACGCGCAAGGAGAAGGCAGACATCTACCGCCCGCTCGACCACGACAAGGCCAAGCTGCTCCCCGGCATTATCGTGATTCATGGCGGCGGCTTTAATGACGGCGATAAGGCACGGGGCAGAGAATTGAATATCAGTGAGAATCTCGCACTGAAGGGCTATGTCTGCATGAGTATCAATTATAAGCTCCGCCGAACGTCAGGTCAGGTGACTTGGCCGCAGAGTGTCTATGATGCCAAGGCTGCCGTCCGTTATCTTCGCAAGGAGGCGGCGAATCTCGGTGTCGATTCGGAGCGGATTGGCGTCATCGGCTGCTCGGCGGGTTGCAACCTCTCGATGATGCTCGCCACGACCGGGCCGGCGGACGGCTTCGATGCCGTCAAGGGCGAGCCCTATCAGGAAGTCTCGGCGCGCGTCACCTGCGCGATTGGTTTCTACGGCGCCGTCGACCTCATGAACTATCACGACATGAAGATGTTCGCGAAGACCCGCGAAGAGGCGCCTGAGCTTTATAAGAAAGGGTCACCGATCTCCTACCTCGACGCCAAGGATCCACCCATGCTCCTCGTGCACGGCACGGCCGACGTCACTGTCCCGCTGAGCCAGAGCGAAACCTATCTCAAGATCGCCAAGGAGAAAGGCGCCCCCTGCGTGCTCGAGGTCATTCCCGACGCTCCGCACACGTTTGACCTTCAGCCCAAGCAGCGCGACCTTCGTCCGCTCGTCACGGGTTTCTTCGACCTGCACCTCAAGGGCAAGCCGGCTAAATAAAAAAGGCGTCCGAGTGGGCGCCCTATTTATTTGCGATTAACCGACAGCTCAGGGCTGTTGATTGTAGGTCGACTTATCGAAGGCCAGGGCCGTGCGGAAATAGAAGTCCGTGACCGGGATGGCGAGGCCGAGGCCGAAGCCAACGCCCTTGCCGAAGCGTTTTGCGATGCGCTGGCAGATCCAGACCCACCAGGCTGCGAGTAGCAGGAGGCAGATGACCTTCACTCCCTTATCGTGGACTTTTAGGAAGGGGATTACGAGCAGCAGCGGTAGCGTCCACCAAGCCGAGAGGCCGGCGATGCGCGTGAGGATCACGTGATGGTAGACCGGAACGATAGTCTTCCATCCTTCATGACCGGCCTTTTCGAAAATCAGCCAGAGCCCGCGAATGCTGAAGGCCAGGAGCGCGACCAGGGCGACGGCGAGAAAGCAGAGGCCGAAGACCTGGCCGGCGTCTTTGTCATTCAGTTCTTTGGCGGCGAGGATGGAGGCGAACACAGGGGTGAGGTTCATAACGTCTTTTCTAGGCCATGCCTGAGGGGAGTCTACCGGTAATCGCCGCCCTTTTGAGGTGATGGCGACAAGCTTAGGCCTGCGCGGGCTGCTCGCCGACGTACTTCGAGTTGCCGAAGCCGAGGATGAGCCAGAATATCGGGGCGAGGAGCGTGAGACCGATCGTGAAGCCGACGCCTTGGCCGAAGCGGGTCGAGATGCGATGGTGAATCCAGACGACCCAGACCAGGTAGGCGAACCAGCCGAGAATCGGAATGATGGCCGCGAGCGGGGCGAAGACCCAATACCAAGGCAGGCCGGCGATACGTAGGAGTATGATGACGTTGTAGATCGGGATGAGCATGGCCCAGCCAGGCTGGCCGGCCTTGGTGAAGACCTTCCAAATGCCGGGTAGCGCAAAGAAGAAGCCCACGACGACCGCGCAGACGGCCGCCAGGAATGCGACCCGTGTCAAGACGGTGGCAGCGGCTGCCCAGTTATATCCGCCCGAATTCTGGGCTAAGACGATGTTGAGTGTGTTCATCAAGTGAATACGACTATTCCCGAAATAGGCCTTCCGCCACCTTTATTTCAAGCAGCGAGATCGCGCCTTACTTGTCCCACTCCAGCGCGCCGCGCTTGAACTCGTAGGCGAGGCCGAGGAC
>QYQK01000055.1 GCA_007280935.1 Opitutales bacterium | reverse complement strand
TTGGCGAAATCATCGCGGGCGAGCATCTGCGCGACGGTCATGCGTCGGCTGAGCTGGAGGGCGTCAAGGAACGACATCTTGCCGAACCACTCGCTGTTGCGGCGTACTTCGGTCTTCTTCGGGTCGAGGATCTGGTAGGCCTGCTCGAGGTACGTCTTGGCGTTCTCCTCGATCTCCTGCTCGGAGAGGACGGGGCGCGTCTCGGACTTGCCGGTAGGGTCGCCGATGCGGGTGGTGTAGTCGCCGATGATCAGCACGGCCTGGTGCCCGAGTTCCTGGAACTGGCGGAGCTTCTGGAAGACGACCATGTGCCCGAACGTTAGGTCTGGGCGGGTGGGGTCGACGCCGAGCTTCACGCGGAGGGTCTTACCAGCCTCAAGGCGCTTGAGGATTTCAGCTTCACCGATGAATTTCTCGGTGCGAGATTTCATGACCTTCAACTGTTCCGCGGGGGACATACCCCTAATGTCCCCGAAAAAGGGGAGGGGGGAAGGAAAAACTCTAAATTCCAGAGTATCGAGTATCGAGTATGGAGTATCGGGGTGGAAGAGGTAGTTAGTTGATCGGTTGACCTGTTGACAGGTTGGCAAGGGAGGCATCGGGTAGGGACGGTTCTCCGAGCTGTCCGAGGTGCAAAAGTGTAAACGTGAAAGGCACATATCGGGTGACGGGTGACAGCCCCGGGTGGCAGGTGGCGGGGTAGGGATGTGATGACATCGGATCCGGTTGTATTGGGTAGGGTTGAGTGCCCTCGCTACGCCGCGCCCTTTAAGGTAGGGACGTGATCACTATCGCGTCCTAGAGGGGCCACCCTGCGGCGGCCGAGGACAGCACGTGGTGCTGTCCCTACCTAGATTCCGCGGCTGACCAAGGGTGGTTAGCCCTACCTCGAGACAGAGGCAGTCCTGAACCCGAACCTGAAGACCTGAACCTGGGACCCGACTGCCGAGACCCGAGACCTGAAAGGATTGGCCGACCCCTACCCCAACCCCTAACTTGCATCCCACCTTTGCACTTTTGCACGCGGCTCCGCCGCATTTGCACCTTTGCACGGCCTTCGCCCGCCTCTCTCTTGCCCTTCGTCCCTTTCCCGCCTTACTTCAACCCATGGATCTCGTTCGCGAACTCATCGAGTATGTAAGCCACGCCAGTGTTTCTACCGACCCGGCCTTTAAGGCAGGGATGGATGGCGCGCGCGCCCACATCTGCGGTTTGCTCAAGTCAGCTGGCCTGGAGGTCGAAGTCGTGCCGACGCCTTTACATCCGGTCGTCTTGGCGCGTCGCCGAGGTCCGGATGAATGGCCGCATATCGTCTTATATGGACATTATGACGTCCAGCCCGCCGATCCGCTTAATCTTTGGACGACGCCGGCGTTCGAGCCGGTCGTGCGTGACGGCAAGGTCTGGGGTCGGGGCACGGCGGATAATAAGGGCCCACACTTGGTCGCCGTCGCGGCATTGACCCGTCTGTTGAAGCGTCGCCCCGATCTGCCGCTCCGCATCACCTTCCTAATCGAGGGCGAAGAGGAGATCGGCTCACCGAGTTTCCCCGAGTTTCTCCATGCCCATAAGGCCGAATTAGCAAAGGCGGATTGCGTCATGCTCTCGGATACCGCCAGCCCGTCGTCGGACCAAATTGTGATCACCACCGGCTTGCGCGGTATCATTGGCTTGGAAGTAGGGCTGACGGGGCCGCGTTCCGATTTACATTCGGGCCTCCATGGCGGGGCGGTTTACAACCCCATTCAGGCGCTCGCTGAACTCTGTGCCTCTTTGCATGACGCAGATAACGCCGTGACCGTCGAAGGTTTTTACGAGAATGTCGATCAGCCTCAGCGCTGGGAGCGCGAGGAGCTGCGCAAGCTCCCGATGTCGGAAGAAGATTATCGCCGCTTCTTGGGGGTCGACGAATTGCATCCCGGTCCGGGATTGAACGGCCTGGAAGCCGTACGTTTCGCTCCGACTCTAGAATTCAACGGCATCGGCGGTGGTTATCAGGGCCAGGGCTCCAAGACCGTGATCCCCTCCAAGGTCTTCGCCAAGATTACCTGTCGCCTCGTGCCTGGCCAGGACCCCGTTTATATTCATAAGCAAGTCGCAGATGCCATTCGGGCACGCGCGCCCAAAGGCGTGCGGGTCGACATCAAGGAGATGCAAGGCAACGCCGCTTATTATGTCTGTCCGCCCGACCGAGCAAATACTCCGAAGGATCAGAACCCCGTCTTGGCCCGGGCGTTCCGCGAAGCCGATAAGGCAATCGCCGAAGCTTTCGGAAAAGCGCCGCTCTATCTGCGCGAAGGCGGTAGCGTCCCAATCATCGGAGACATTCGTCGCGAGACCGGACTCGACTCGGTGATGATTGGGCTCTTCACGCCTGACTCCAATCTACATGCGCCCGACGAGAATTTTGAAATCCGGATGGCCGAGCGTGCCACCAACGCTTACGAGATGATTCTCGAGCGGCTGGCGGGAACGTCTCGCCGCTGAAAATTCTTCGTTAAAAGGGTAAATTAGGCCTTTTTAAGTCGGTCGGCTCGTGCTTTTCCCTTTCGTAAACCCGAAGAAGTCCTAAACCTTAAGGGCTTAATCATGGCCGTCTTCCGCAAACGTACGCACACGCCGACTCCGAAGAAAAAGGATATCCCGGCGGGTCTCTGGACCAAGTGTCCCCTCGATGGCGAGATGGTCTACACCAAGGACCTGGAGGCGAATTGGAATGTTTTTCCGGTCAGCGGCTACCATGAGCGCCTCTCCACCAAACGCCGCATCGCTTTGTTGATCGATGAGGGTAGCTGGAAGGAGACCGACTCCAAGCTGGCCTCGAAGGACCCGCTCAAATTTACGGCCGGAGGCTCTTACCCCGAGCGCTTGGTGCAGCACCAGAAGAAATCCGGCCTGCGCGACTCCGTGGTCTGCGGTCACGGCCTGATGGACGGTCTGCCGGTCTCGCTCGCCATCATGGACTTCTCTTTCATGGGCGCCTCGATGGGCTCAGTGGCCGGCGAAAAAGTCACCCGCGCCATCGAACGCGCGATCAAGATGAAGTGCCCCTGCGTCGTGGTCTGTGCCTCGGGCGGAGCTCGCATGCAGGAAGGCATTCTTTCTTTGATGCAGATGGCCAAGACCAGCGCGGCCCTCGCTAAATTACGCGCCGCTGGCCTGCCTTACATCGCCGTCCTGACCAACCCGACGATGGCTGGCGTCATGGCGAGTTATGCCACGCTGGGCGACGTAATCGTGGCCGAGCCTGGTGCTCTCATCGGTTTCGCCGGTGCCCGCGTGATTAAAGAGACCACCAATCAGGATCTTCCTGAAGGTTTCCAGTCCTCCGAATTTCTCCTTAAGCGCGGGCTGATCGATATGATCGTGCACCGCAAGGAAATGAAAGCCAAACTGGCGAGCCTCCTGCGCGCCTTGGCGCACCGCAAGGTGAAGGTCAAATCCGTCAAGCGCCGCGCGGCCTAAGTAAGCGCTGCGGAGATGGAACTCGCCGACACGCTCCACTGGTTGACGAGTCTACGTAACCTTGGTTCACGCCTCGGCGTGGATCGCATGCGCATGTTGGCGGCGCGTCTGGCGCAGCCCGAATCCTGCGCCCCTATTTTTCATGTCGCCGGCACGAACGGCAAAGGCTCGACGTGCGCGATGATTGAAGCGATTCAGCGGGCACAAGGACGCCAGACGGGACTTTATACGAGCCCGCACCTGATGGAGATTGGTGAACGTGTCCAAATCGATCGTCGCTCGGCGACGAATGAACGCATCGGCGAACTGGCCGAGCAGTTGCGGCCGCATTACGACGCGATTGCCCAAGAGGACAAGGCCATGGCGCCGACCTTCTTCGAGCTGATCACCGCGATTGCGCTCTTGGAATTTCGGGAGCAGCACGTCGACGTGATGATTCTGGAAACCGGCCTCGGCGGCCGATTGGATGCCACGAACATCTGCCAGCCCGAAGTTTGCGTCATCACTTCGATTGGCCTGGACCACCAAGAATATCTGGGAGCCACGTTGGCCGCGATCGCTGGGGAGAAGGCCGGAATCATTAAAGCCGGAGTTCCGTGCGTGGTCGGGAAGGTGCCGCCCGAAGCCGAAGTCGTAATCGTCACCCGGGCCCAAGAAGTCGGCGCCCCGCTTTATTTTGTCAGAGATCGTTTCAAGGACGGATTGCCGCTGACTAATCTCGAAGGCGAGCACCAGCGTTGGAATGCGGGCGCTGCTTTACTTGCCAGCGAACTCGCGACCCGATTGCCGATTAATCAGGCCTTGGCGCAGGCAGCGCTGCTTAATGTCACCTGGGCGGGGCGTTGGGAAGAACTCGTGCTGGGCGATGGCCGCAAGATGATCATCGACGGTTCGCATAATGAAGAGGGCGTGCGAGTCGTGGAGCCGCTCCTGGCGCAGCTACGTGGGCCGACGATTATCGTCGGTGCGCTGGGTGCGCATCGGGCCCGGCCTTTGATCGAAGCGGCCGCGCGTCATGCGGCTCTTCTTATTTTAGTCCGGCCAGATAACGAAAGGGCTTGTTCGGTGGCTGAACTCAAGACACTCGTACCTCCGTCTTTCAAAGGCGAAGTCCGAACGGCCTTGGTCGCTGATTTATTTCCGACGGCTGGGCAATGCGCCGCGCCGGGCGAACCGTTGGTGGTCTTGGGCTCGCTTTACTTGGTCGGCGAAGTCTTGGCTCGGTTGCAGGGAAGGGCTTTGCCCGACGCGGAGTTGCAGGACCGCTTACTAACCGCCAAAAAGAATGTCCCTAAAGTGGACCCGGCGGAGTTACCTAACTGGCTCATCGCCGAAGACGACGACTACATGGTTTTTGATAAACCCGGTTGGTTGGTATGCCACCCGTCGAAGGACGGACCATGGTCCTCGTTGGTCGGCGCCGTGAAAGAGTGGAAGCAATCCGAAGTGTCTTACCTCATCAGTCGACTGGACCGGGAGACGAGCGGTATCATCCTCATCGCCAAGCATCGTGACGCTGCTTCGGCCGCCCAGACGGCGATGGAGCAGCGGTTAGTCTCCAAAACTTATTATGCCTTGTTAAAGGGTATCCTGCCTGCGCCCATCTTGGTCGATCAGCCTTTAGGTCCAGATGAGACCAGCGCGGTCGCCGTAAAAACGGCCGTCCGCGAGGGCCCTGGGACTTCGCCCTCGGCGACTTTCTTTGAGCCAATTCTGACCGGGGGCGGATTTACTTTAGCGCGCGTGCAGCCGCACACTGGACGGAAGCACCAGATCCGGGCGCATGCGCAATGGCTGGGCGTCCCGGTGGTGGGCGATAAACTTTACGGCGGAGATGAATCGCTTTACTTGGAATTCGCCGAGTTTGGCTGGACGGAGCGCCATGCCGCCAAGCTGGAAATGGGTCGCCAGGCTCTCCATGCGGCCCAGCTGGATTTTCGTTCGCCGAAATTGACGCGGATCTTTACGGCTCCGCTGGCGCCGGACATGCGGGCCTTCGTTTTGCAGAAAATGGGGTTTAGCGCTGAGCAGTTGGATGAAGCGCTGAAGGCGTAGACGCCGAGAGAAAGTTGACCAGAACGATACAACGTGAGTTGATCGGTTGACCAGTGGGCCGGTTAGCCAGGGAGGCAATGGGTAGGGACGGCTCTCCGAGCTGTCCGAGGTGCAAATGTGCAAATCGGCCTGCGGCCTGTGCAAAAGTGAGAGGGGAGAGTATTGAGTATCGAGTATGGAGTATAGGGAGAGACAAGCCCAGGGTGGCGGGTGGCGGGTTCTGTCTTGGGTAGGGATGCGATGACATCGCATCCGCCTGCCTCGGGTAGGGGCGCCACTGCGTGGCGTCCGTAGGCGGACGGTCTTTGTAGGATCGGGATAGCTTGCCCGGCTCATCAATAATCTCTCGGCGAACGGACGCGACGCAGTCGCGCCCCTACCCATTGCGTTTCTAGTCAACTGGCCAATCGGTCAACGGATCAACTAACCTCTGCTTGTTCAGGTCTCAGGACTCCCTTTGCTGTTAGCTATTTGTCTTTAGGGTAGGGGCTGCACCACGTGCTGCCCTAAGTGCAAAGGTGGATGTAAGCTTCGGGTGGCGGGGTAGGGATGCGATGACATCGCATCCGGTTGTCTCGGGTAGGGGCGCCACTGCGTGGCGTCCGTAGGCGGACGGTCTTTGTAGAATCGGGATAGCTTGCCCGGCTCATCAATAATCTCTCGGCGAACGGACGCGACGCAGTCGCGCCCCTACCC
>QYQK01000005.1 GCA_007280935.1 Opitutales bacterium | reverse complement strand
TTGGCGAGCGAGTTGGCCGCGATGATCTGCCCGTCGTATTCTTTACTCAATAATCCGCCTTCGTAGATGGCGAAGGCTTGCGAGAAGCGAAGCCGCTCACCTTCGCATTTCATATGCTCAAACCAACCGAAGGCATAAGGATTCGTCAGCGGTCCGTGCTTACCCCAGGCTTTGATCCCATAACTGCCTTGCTCGTAGTGCATGCCGCGCTCGTAACCATTGGTGCCGGAAAAGACGCGGCCTTTGCCGTCAATCTCGAGGCTGTAAGTGTTGCCGCCGCCTTCGGCGTAGATTTCGAAGACCTTGCGCGTCGGATGAAATCTCCAGATGCACTGGCCTTCCCATTTGATATTTTTGCTATGAAGGCTACTGACATTACCCGTGGTGGTGCTGCCGTTGGCGCCATACAGCCACCCGTCCATGCCCCACTTGAGGCTGGTGGCGGTGCTGTGCGTGTCCTCGAGTCCGAAGCCGCTGAGTTCGACTTCGGGGTCGCCGACTGGAAAGCCGTCTTTCGTGGCATAACTCAGGAGGTAGGGAGGATTGAGCACCCACACGCGCCCCATGCCAGGCAATGCCGCGGTGGTGATATTCAAACCTTTGAGGACGTCGGTATGTTTATCAAAAGTCCCGGTCCCACGGGTATCTTCAAAGACCGTGATGATGTCGGCGCCTTTTTCTCCACGGGGCGGAGGCAGAGGAACTTTATCAAACTTTGCGCGGATGTGCTCGTCGTAACTGATGACCTTGAGTCCAGCGGGAAAGGGGTATTGAAGGTATTGGGTCACCCAGAAACGTCCCTGCGAATCCCAACTGCCGTAGATGGGTTGCGCGAGTGAGGGTTCCGCCGCCATGAGGTCGATGGCGAGGTCAGGACGCGCGGCGAACTTCTTTAACGCGTCGGCCGGCTTCGAGGGCGGGGTATCATCGGCCATCACGCCACGCCCCTTGAAGGACTGCATAACCTGCTGGACTTGCTCGTTCCCAGCTTGCGGGGCGTCCGCGGCCATGAGGCCGGAAGTAATGAGGAAGAGTAAGACCGATGGGTGCATGCTCACTTGAGAGTCATGATGACGCGGCGAAGTTCCATGACGCTTTTGCCAGGAATATCGGTGGCGCGCAGTCGCAACTCGCCTTTGCCCGGCTCGAGCCGCACTTCGCCGAGAATCATGGTGTGGAATGGCTTCATCAGCGACTCACCGGTGCCGCGCGGCACGACGTCTTGGTCGGTGATCAAGGCTGGATCCCAAGCCTCGGCGACGACGCCTTTGAGGGTTATGCCTTCGAAGGAGAGTTCGACCTTCGAGCCGATGTCGGCCTTGGGGCATGTATAGTCCAGTGCCACGACGTAGGTGCCAGCGTTGACGACTTCGATATTCCACACGGCCGAGTCAGTCAGCTTCGTCCAGTTTACGAAGTAGGACGAGTTAGGCGCCTTGCCGCTGCGAAGCATCTCGCCGCGCGGTTCGCCGTCGCGGGCGGGGAGCATGGTGATCGGGAATTCTCGGTAGCCGATCGCCAAGGGGCGAGGGTCGACCGCGTTGCCAGGGCCGTTCGCGGCCTTGCCCTTGCCTTTGCCGGCTGCCGGGGTAGCGATCCCAAGTTCCTTGCGCCAGTCAGCAACTGCGGTCGTCAGTTCCTTGGCGAGGTCGGGCTGTTTCGCCTGAATCGGGGTGGTCTGGCCTGGGTCGGCAATCATGTCGAAGAGATTACCCCCGTTGTCGAGACGATGCGTCTGGGTGCGTACGCTGACGTTGTTGGCCCAAGAGTTGAAGATGTAGCGCGGCGCCCAATCGGCGTCCGAGCCTTTGTTGAGTAGCGGCGAGAGGTCGCGGCCGTCGAGCGGCTTGTCGCCAACGCGCTTCACGCCAGCGAGAGCGTGGAGCGTCGGGCTAAGGTCGATGGCGCCGGCGATAGGCTTGACCTGCGAGCCGGCGGCAATCTTGCCGGGCCAACGGATGAAGAGCGGGGAGCGGACGCCGCCTTCGTCGGTCATGGCCTTCTTGCCTTTCATGCCGCCAGTCCAGCGCGAGGTATTCGGGCCGTTGTCTGAGAAATAAACAACGATGGTGTCGTTCTCGAGGTTCAGTTCCTTGAGTTTGGCGAGGATGCGGCCGACGTTGCGATCCTGGTTTTCAAGCATGGCCCAGACGCAGCGGGTGGCGTCAGCCTCTTCGTCTTTCGGGTTGGTCGCGGTCTGGGTGATGGGTTTGTCCTTGAAGCGATTCCAGTCCTCGGGCGGGACGGAGAACGGCGAGTGCGGCGTGGTGAAGGGTACGTAGCACAGGAATGCTTTATCTTTATTATGATCGATGAACTGCAGGGCTTTGTCGGTCAGGACGTCGACGATATAGCCCTTGGAGGGCTTCATGACGCCGTTGTTTTCCAGCGGGGCGTCGAAGTATTCGCCCCAGTGGCCGGAGGTGTAGCCCCAGAAGGTATCGAAGCCGCGGGCCAGCGGGTGATAAGGCCACTGGCTGCCATTGTGCCACTTACCAAAGATGCCGGTGACGTAGCCCGCCGCTTTGAAAGAGTCGGCGAAGGTCTTCTCGTCGAGATTCATGCGCTCCTGTCCAGTGGAGACGCCATACACGCCGAGGCGACGGTGGTAGCGTCCAGTTAGAAACTCGGAACGGGTGGGCGAGCATACCGGCTGCACGAAGAAGCGGTCGAAGTGCGCGCCAGCCTTGGCGATCGCATCGATATTCGGCGTGGCGAGCTGGTGGTTGCCGTTGCAGGAGTAATCGCCCCAGCCCGCGTCATCGGCAAGCAGGACGACTACGTTGGGCTGCGTCGCGGCGGTGAGCCGATAAACGACCAGGAGCAGGCAGGCCAGGAAGAGGCGCATGGGGTTATTTCTTGGCAGGCAGGTAGCCGAGGGAAACGAGGAAGGTGTCGGCGGCTTCGAGGGTTTCCTGCTTTTTACTCGTGTTAAAGAAGCCGTGTTTTTCACCTTCATAGCCGACGAGTTCACAGCGGTTGCCGTTCTTCTTCATGATTTCGGCGAATTTCTCCACGGTGGTGTAGGGTACGGTGGTATCGGCTTTGCCGTGGAAGATGATGGTCGGGGGTGTGCCTTTCTTGACGTGGTGCAAAGGAGAAATCGCTTCGGGCTCACAACCGAATTTGGCCTTATCAAGTCCGGCGCCAAAACCTTTGAGGTCGAGGTCGGGAAAAGGAGCCATGACGGTGCCAGGGTTGAAGAGTACCATGGCGTTCGGCACCGAGGAAATCTTGAGGTCCTGATCGCTGCCTTCGAGTCCGGGTAAGGTTCCGGTCGCCGCGGCGAGGTGGCCACCTGCCGAGCCTCCAGCGGCGGCGATGCGGTCGGGGTCGATGCCTAGGCGCACGGCATTAGTCCGTATCCAGCGGACGCAGGCTTTGGCATCCGATACGCAGTCGGCCGGCTTGGCCTGTTGGCGCGAGGCGACACGGTAATCAGCGACGAGCGCGACCATCCCGCGCGCGGCAAGTTCCCGGCTCTGCGCTTCAAATTGCACCGGAGAACCGCCGGTCCAGCCGCCGCCGAAGAAAAAGACGATCGCGGCGCGTGGGCTGGTCGCTTTTTCGGTGGGATTAAAGATCCAGACTTTCATCTCGCTGTCCCCGATTTTACGATAGGTCTCGACCTGAGTGCCTTCGATGACCGGAGGGTAGCCACCGGTTTTTCCGCCCGATGCTTTCTTGGGCGGGGGTCGGTTAGCTTTGGGCTTTTCTTGACCGACGGCGGTGACGCAAAGGCATGCTAACAGAAGGGCAGTCAGTTTGTTCATGGGGGTGTTATTTTTAAAACACCTCCCCAGCCAACTGCAACCCCTCGCCTTGCCGTCGGTTACTTCTTTTTGATCGGTAAGAACACGGTGGGCAAACCTTCGGCCGAAAGTGAGCTGATCGCCTCTTGGCCGCTCAGTTGCAGTGAAATCCGGGCCCGGCCGTTATAAAGTTGGACGGACCTCGAGCCCGTCGAGGTGCCAAGGTTGTCGAGGAGTCTGCCATCGCCGAGCAGTCCGAAACGCACGAGGTTGGCGGCATCTAAACATTCGACGCCCTGCGCATCAAAGAGGCGGGCTTCCAGGGTGACGAGACCCTCTTTTTGTTCGATCTCGTTGAGGGTAAGTTTGGCCGGTTGGGTCCACGCTTTGCTTTGGTAGCCGATTTCCAAGGTGTCGGTGACTGCTTGGCCGTTGCGATGTCCGCTTGCTTTTAAGGTGTTCTTACCGTCGGCGAGTTTGACGTTCCAATGCAAGCCAGCCGCCGGGTAATCTGCGCTGACGCGTTTCTTCGTCCCGACCGACTTACCATTGACGAAAAGTTCCGCCTCGTCGCAGTTCGAATAAACTTTAACTTCTTTCTCTTCGTTCGGTTTGCCCCAGCGCACGGGCCAGCCGTGACCGAAAATATGAATCATGGGCTTCTCCGCCCAATAACTTTGGAAGACGTAATAGCTTTCCTTGGGCGTTCCGTCGCGCTCGATGACGCCTTTTTGGTTTACGCGTGGGACGGGGTTTTCAGGTCGCAGGGGCGTCGCGAAATCCTTGAAAATCCATTGGGCACTGCCCGTCAGCCAAGGCATCTCGCCTTGTTCCTTGAGGTGCCAGTCAAACAGGTTGCACATGTAACTTTCCGACCAATCGCCGTCTTTGGACATGCGTACTTTGCCCCCCGCCAGTTTGTAAGCTTTGCCTTTTTCGGCCGTGCCTTGGCCGGTGGCGACTTTGCCCATCATTTTTTCAGGCTCTTCGGCGAAGCGGTGCGCGTGGCTGTCGCCACCCCATTCGGCGTGGAAGAATCTCGGGGTGTCCTTTAAGGCCTTCTCCGCCGAAGCTTTGTATTCGGTGTAGCGACCCGAATACCAACCGGCCCAGATGCTGGGGGAATAGATATCGACGATGTCTTTGCAGAAGTCGCAACGGCGGATGCACGTCGGGCGCGATGCATCCAGCTGATGCGATAGGTCGTTGAGCTCCTTCATGAAGGTCCGGATTTTTTCTTTATCGAAGACTTCAAAATCGCCCGGCCAATCGTTCTCGTTACCCATGCCCCACATGATGATCGATGGATGGTTGCGGTGCTGGTCGATCAGCGCCGTCAGCATGTCTTTGGCTTGCTGTTGGTATTCTTTGCCGCCCAGGCCGCCTCGGCACCACGGCACTTCTTCCCAGACCAGTAGGCCGAGTTCATCGCAAAGCTCAAGGACTAGCGGCGCTTGTTGGTAATGACCCAAGCGCACGAAGTTCGCCCCCATGTCCTTGATCATTTTAAGGGTCTGGCGCACGACGTCATCGGGCACGGCGGCCGCGGTGCCGGCATGGTCCTCGTGGTAATGCGTACCGCGAAGCAGCAGGCGTTCGCCGTTAAGCTTGAACGGTCCGTGCTCGACCCATTCGCAACTCCGCACGCCGAAACGTTCGCCGAGGGTTTGTTCGCCGTGGCTGGATTTGAGGGTGAGGCTGACTTTATAAAGATTCGGGGCGCTGGGCGACCAGAGCGCCGGGTTATCGAGCGTGAAGGTGTCGAGGGCGGTTTCGCCGTTCCATGCTGGCGTTTTCTTTGAACTCTGGTGGACGATCTGATCTTTCGTATCTCGCACGACGATGCTGATTTCCAGGTCGCTTTTGAGTTCCGTCGGGTTGCGGAGGCGGGCCTTGATTTCAACTTGGGCCTGCTTGCCGTTCAGGGTGGCGTTCACGTGCGCGCGTTCCAGCGCGACGGCCGGGGTGTAGATGAGGCTGACATGTCGATACAGTCCGCCGTAACGGTTGAAGTCGCTCAGGTCCGAAGGGATGCTTTCGGCATTCCGCGAATTATCACAAAGGACGGCCAGCGGTACTTCGCCTTTGAATTCCGGATTCTTCGCCGCTTCGGTGATATCCACGGTCCATTCGTCGTAGCCTCCGGTATGCTCGCCAACTTTGCGGGTGTGGATGAAGACCTGCGATTTCTGGCCAGCCCCGTCGAAGTGCAGTAAGGTGCGTCCGTTGGGATAGGGGTTCGCGACCTTGAGCTTGGTGCGATACCAGCCCGGGCCTTGGTAATAACGGACATCCGGGTCGACGGCGTCCCGCCCGTTGAAGCAATGGGGCAGGGTGACGTTCGTCCAAGTGACGTTGTCGCTCGCCGCGTCACCGCGCCAGACTTCCCAGGCGCTGCCGAGCGAGCCTTGATAGTATTCCCAGCCTCCAGCCAGTCGCTGGGTCGTTTCGGCGGCCGGTAACCAGGTCGCGATGAGGGTCAAGAGGCAGAGGGCTAACTTCTTCATATCTATCTTATCATTCGGCCCCCCTTTCAGATGTGTAAATCAGTAAATGGGGCTTCGCCCTTTAAATGCACAAAAAAGGGGTCTGGCGCTTGGCCAGACCCCTTCAGGTTAAGTTTTTGTCCCTGCGTCCCTTACTTCTTAAACATTGTGTTGGCTTTATCGCCACCGCTCAGGACATAGGCCACGAGGTCCATGATCTCTTCCTGCGTGAGCATGCTCAGGAGCATTGGAGGCATCGGCGAAATTTTGCTCGGTTCGATGCTCTTCACTTCTTTGCGATCGATGGCGACTTGCTGGATGGGGTCCGAGGCGTCGGTATTGATGCTGACGCGATCGCCGTTGAGATTGACGACGACGCCGGTGATGACTTCGCCGTTGTTCTTGGTGACGACGATCGGAATGAATTGCTCGTTGAGCACCTTGCTCGGGTTGATGATCTGGTCGAGGAAGTCGTGCGGGCTGTAACGACCTCCGGCCTGGGTGAGGTCAGGGCCAGTCATGCCGCCGGCGTTGCCGAAGCGGTGGCAGGTGAAGCAGGCGGCGGCGCTGAAGACCTTACGGCCTTGAGCGTAGTCGCGGTTCTTCATGCCGTTGCTGGCGGCAGCGCTGAGTTCTTCGAGCGTCCAGTTCTTCGGCGTCCGGCCCGCGAACATGGCGCCGACATTCTCGATTGCTGACTTAGGCTCAGGTTTGCGGCTGATGAGCTCGGCTAGCGACGTCTTCTCGGCGTCGGTGAAAGTCGCGAGCGAGTCATTGCGGATGAATTCGTTGAACTTGGCGAAGCTGGAGCCGCCACGGTAGTTGGCAGCTTTGAGGAACCATTCGAGTTGCTGCTTGCGCAATTCGGGCGTCCAGCCGGTCTTCAGGTTGCGCAGGCTACGGGCGTATTCCATTTGCGGCTCCTGGCTCTCGGCATTGTTGAGCAACCCAATACCCTTGGCGGCAGCAGAAGGAGACTGGAGGGCGACGAGGGTCTCGCACAGTTCCCAATTAAGCTCGAAGTTGTCAGCGGGGAAGGCGGGATCGAATTTGGCGATGAGCGCCTGCACGGTTGCGTCGGCGGGCTTGCCGTAGCGGTTGAGGACAATCTCAGTGACGCGGACGAGCGCGAGGCGCTGGTCGTTACTCAGGCTATTCCAGTCGGCCTTGAGAATGCCGTCGAGAAGTTCAGCGCCAAGTTTGGCGTCAACGACGGTTTCACCCACGCGATGGAAAGGGCAGATGCCGCCGACTTGGGCGAGGGCGAGGAGCGCCTCGTTGCGGGCGTCGGGATTGGTTTCCGTCAAGGCCTTGTCTTTCCACTCTGAGACGGGCTGGTGGGTGATGGCGATACGGGCGGCCCAGCGGATGAAACGGTCAGGGCTGCTGAGGTGCGGCCAAGCAAAGGCCACGGCCTTAGGGTCTTTATGGCCGTGGAAGGCTTCGAGCTGATGGCGCAGGTCACGTTCGGGCGAGGCCTTGGCCTCGGCAACAACCGGTGCGGTGCTTTCCTTGCCAACATAGGTCACGCGATAGAGTCCCGACTGGACCTTGCGGCCACCGATGGCGAAATACATCGCGCCATCTTTGGGATGGATGAGGACGTCGGTGACGGGGAGGGGGCCGCCACTGATGAAATCAGTCTTGGTACCAGCGTAGCTCGAGCCTTTGGCCTTGAGGTCAATCGCGTAGATTTTCCCCCAGCTCCAATCGAGGATGAAAAGCGACTCCTGGAATTTAGCTGGGAATTTGGCACCGTAACCGAAGGTCACGCCGGTGGGCGAGCCGGGGCCGATGTTGACCGCGGCCGGCAGGTTATCGGCGTAGAACTCTGGGCGCTTACCGGCACCGTTGCGCCAGCCAAATTCGGCACCGCTGACGACGTGATTCACGCGGGTCGGGCGGTACCAGGGCGTATTAAAGTCATATTCCATGTCGGCGTCATAGGTGAACAACTCGCCGTCACGATTGAAGGCCCCGTCATAAATATTACGGAAGCCAGTCGCGTAGAGGTTGAAGTCTTTACCGTCCGGGGAAATGCGGTAGATGCAACCGCCTGGGCCCATGACGTTACGCATGAAGCCGCGGCCGTCAGGCATGCGCGGAAGCACATGATCTTCGCCCCAGACTTTCGGAACGACGGAGTTCTCAGCGATCGAGGTCATCTTGGCACCGTTACCGGAGATGAGGAAAATGGATTCACCATCAGGCGCAGGCACGATTGCATGGACGCCATGATCGCCGCTCGAATCGATTTCGCGGAGCAGTTCGACCTTATCCAGTTGGTCGTCGCCGTTGGTGTCGCTGATACGATAAAGTCCGCAAGGGGACTTGTGTTCGTAGTCGTTGACGCCGCAGTAGAGCGCGCCTTTGAACCAGGCCATGCCGTTAATTGCCCGGATCTCTACGGGTACTTTCTGCACGTCCGCAACCTTCAGGGTTTCGCCCGGTGCGGGAGCATTGAAGCGATAGAGGGAGCCATATTGGTCGCTGGCGTAGATGCGTCCTTTGCCGTCGGCGCAAAGGGCGACCCATGAGCCGAGGCTATCTCCGGGGACGGAGTAAAGGAGCTCGACCTTGAAGCCTTCCGGTGTGCGGATGTGCTCAACGGGAGTGGCCTTGTTTTCGCCGACGGCCTTTCCGTTGTCGGGGTTGGTCGGCTGGGCGGCCTTGGCTTTGGCTTTAGCTTTGCCTTTGGGGGCTTGCTTAGGAGCGGGTTCGGCCGCGATTTGCAGAAAGGCTTTGGTGGCAGGTTTGATGACCGGCGCGGCCTTCTTGGCTGGAGCTTTCTTTCCTTTGGCGCCGGGCTTTTCTACTTTCTGCGCATCGCTGGGGATGGGGTTCTTCTCGAGGGAAAGTAGGCCGCCTTCAGGGAGTTCCTTGAGCATCACGTCCTTGATCTGGACGATCATGGCGGGGCCGCGATGAACTTGGAAAGCAAGGATACCTTCGAGCGAACGAGCTTTCTCATCATGGTCGATCAGGTCGATAGTCACTTTGCCATCTACCTTATGTGTGATGTGGTTGCCGTTCGCGATGACGGTGTACTCATGCCATTCGGCGATATCGACTTTGACCTGCTCGTGCTCCGCGGCCAGCCACTTGCCGCCTTTGTCGTCGATGATGACGCTCTGTCCGTTCTGCACCAAGATGCCGCGACCACGTTCTTCGTAGACCATGGCGTTGTTGGCCGGGGAGGGGTGGACGTCGCACTGGTAGCCGCCGACGGACCATTTGCCGACTTCGGTCAATTCTTTGCTACGATACTGGATGCCGGAATTATTACCGCTTTCCTTGATCTTGGCATGCAGCTCGAAATTCTTCAGAATGCCGCCGCGCCAGATAAGGAATTGATTATAAGTAAAAGAAGCATCGTCAGGTCCTTTGGTCTTGCCGGTGATACAACCATCTTGGATGGACCAGAGCTCAGGGTTGCCATCCCATCCCGCAAGGGACTTGCCATCGAAGATCGACTTGAAGCCTTCCTGGGCGGAAAGCGGGGCGAGGGCGGCCAGCAAGAATGCGAGCAGCATGGAGAGGGGGTTTCTCATGTTGTAGTTGTCTATGCCCCTTGGACACCCGTCAACGTCACTTGTTCAAATGGCGGGAAATGGAGCTGAAAGCCTAGAGTATGGAGTATCGAGTATGGAGTATCGGGCATCCCGATGGCTCCGAGGGAATTAGGAGACCGGAAATGATGCTACGGCATGAATTTCAGGTGACGGGTGACGGCCACGGAGGTCAGCCTTTCTGGAGTCAACCATTCAGCCATCAGCCGCCGGAACCAGAGCGCCAGCCCCCGACGCCCGAAAGGCCGAACCCTGAACTCCCGATGCCTGTGCCCGTCACCCGTCACCTCTCTCTTTGCCTCTCCCTATACTCAATACTCAATACTCTCGTATCCCACTTTTGCACCTTTGCACTTCATATCCCGCACCCGCACCCGCACCCGTACCCGACAACCCGTACCTGTCTCCCGATCACCTGAGACCCGAGACCCGAAGATGTCTCTTCCCGCCACCTGTCTCTTTGCCTCTCCCTATACTCAATACTCCATACTCGATATTCACGCATTCACTTTTGCACGCGGCCCCGCCGCAGTTGCACCTTTGCACTGCCTCTTTATCTCGCGCCCCCTCTCACTCCAACGTCACCACGGCCGCGCTGCCCGCCGGTAATCGTACGGTGAGGTCGCTCCCGCTTCCGGCAACGGGCTCGGTCTTCATAGCCGACCACTTTCCATCGTTCGCCGTGGACGCTCCGGCAAAGGTGACGCCGATCTTAGCGTCGATACTCGGTGCCAAGAGGCGGGCGATGGTGCCCTGGGTGCGTCCTGTTGAAACGTGCGCAATAATCTCGCGGGCGAGATCTTTATTCGTGAGTACCACACGCAGTTTACCGTCCGTGCCGATCGTAGCGTGCGCGGTCATATTAGCTTCGCTCTTTACGGTGGCGGGTAAGATGCGTCCGCGCCCAGCTTCTCTGAAAAGCAGCATTGCATAATAGAGGGGCTGGACCTGATAGCCGCCGCTTTTACGCGCGAAGAAAGGCGAGTAGCTACCGGGCTTGAGGTTGCAATGAAAGTTGATGCCATCGGCGCCGCGTTCGGCGACAGAGAATAGGAAGTCGGTCGCCCAAAGCGCGGCGACAAATGCGTCGCTGATGCCCGCACGTCCGCCGTTAGAAATCGAATTACATTCGGCCAGACGGTAACGCATGCCGGCGGCCTTCGCGGCGGCAAGGTGCTCGTCCACCATCGCGACATCCTTGGCCATGGTGGCCGGGAGCAGGAGGTTTTCGATGCTCGGAAAATTCGCCGACTTGGGATTGGTCGATCCTCCGGAGAGGGCGTAAAGGTGGGAGGTGCCGATCGTAAGTTGGCCTTTGAGTCCAGCGACGGCGTCTTCAAACCAATGGTCGGTGCGACGCGCAGTCGCGGGTCCGGCTAAGATGATGCCGGGATTACGGGCGCGGATGACTTTGATGGCCTTCGCGGCTTCCGGTAGATACTGCCCGCAATCGTAATCTTTTTTGCGCAGGTCGTGGTTGTTGTAGAGGTTGGGTTCGTTGCCGACTTCAAAGGCCAGTACGGACGCCGCGCCGATCTTGAGCGCATAGGCGGCTTCATCGGCGGAGGCCTCGGGCTGGTTGCCGGCGAGGTTGATGCCATGCACGCATTTCCAGTCCGTCGCCTTGAGGAAGCCGTAAAGGTCGTCGAGCGTGGTGCGGCCGATGACGGCGAGTCCGGTCGCCTTGTCCAACGACGCGGGAGCATCGGTCTGCCAGCGCGTGAGTTCGACTTTATTGCCACCCAAACGTAAGGTGCCTGGTCCGAGGTTGCGATGGAGGTGGATGAGCTCTGAGTTCGCTGCCCGGAAGTGCGGCTCAACCAAGGCGTTTTTTTCATAGCTGATGCCCAGGAAGTCTGCGGGGATCGTCAGGCCGGGCTTGGTGGCGTCGACGACGATGGTGGCCGGCACGCTTTCCGCGGCGGTCAGGGTGAGGCCGCAGCAGAAGGCGATGGATCGGAAGAAGATGGGCATGATTCAATTGAACTAAGGCGAAGGAGCGGGGGAGATATAAAAAAGGCGGGCCTTGCGGACCGCCTTTCGTGGGGAAGGGTGACGTCGATCTTATTTGCCCGACTTGACGAACTCTTCCTTGGTGAGGGAGCCGTCCTTGTCTTTGTCGAACTTGATGAAGTTCTCGGCCGCATGCGCCGGGTCTTTCTGTTTGTCCATGAATTCTTCCCTAGAGAGTTTTCCGTCCTTATTCACGTCGCGTCGATCGAACATCGGTCCGCGCTCCTTGGCTTCTTCAGTCTTAGGAGCGGTGATGCCAGGTGCGGTGACGTCCTCGTCTTTGTTCTTCGCGGCAATATCGACCATGTTCTTCTTGCCCTTGGCGATCTTCTTGGCGTTCGGATCAGCGGCGGGAATGGGTGGCGGGAGGAACTTCGAAAGGCGAGCGATGACTTCCTGGTTCTCCGGTTTCTTGGCAAGATTCTCGGGTTCGGTCGGCGCATTGACTTCGTCGTAAAGTTCGGTGTCCACGATCTTGTTGTCCGCCAGGCTACGCCAGAGGGTCAGGCGCCAGCGGTCATCGCGGATGCTGTAACCCATGACGTCACGTTTGGCAGTTCCCTTGGCGCCTTTTTTGTCGGACACGCCGGCACTCTTCGGATATTGGCTGATGGCCACTTGCTTTACGGTGACGGAGGGGTTCTCCAGCACGGGCTTGAGGCTGACTCCATCGGTGTCGGGCTTAGGCAAGCCACAAAGGTCGGCGAGCGTCGGGTAGACGTCCACGAACTCGACCAGCGAGTTGCTCTTCTGTCCGGCGGTCTTCATGCTTGGCGTGCTGAAGATGAGAGGCACTCGCGTATCGACTTCAAAGTTGGTGTGCTTACCCCACTCTTGGTGATCGCCGAGTTTCCAGCCGTGGTCGCCCCACAGGACGATGACGGTGCTGTCCGTGAGGCCTTCTTTGTCGAGTGCATCAAGGAGGATGCCAAGGTTGGCGTCGGTATAGCTGACGGCAGCGTAATAGCCGTGGCGTACTTGCGCTGCGAATTCAGGAGGCAGCGGCGTGAACGCGAGATTCTTATCTTTGCCCGGCACGTTGGTGTAGGCCCGGAATTCGCCGCTATCGCTGTCTCCGACGTAGGCCGGGGCTCCAATGGGGAAGGGGCTGGCGGTGTCCGGAATGGTCTTGGGGTCGTAGAGATCCCAATACTTCTTAGGGGAAACGAAAGGCAGGTGGGGTTTGGAAATGCCAACCGCCAAGAAGAAGGGTTGGTTCTTCTTTTTGAGTTGGCCCAAGGTTTCGGCCGCCAGACGCACGGTCTTGCCGTCGGTATAAAAGTCATCGGCAACATCCCCGGCTTCGAAAGCCACACCCTTGCCCTTGTTCTTCGGGTCTTCCTTCACGACGTCGGATTTGGTCGGGGCCTTGGCGTAGGTCTCGGCTTTAGGAGTCATCCAAGGCGTCGACCAGGTCGGCTCATCGTCGAAGCCGCCATGGTAGATCTTGCCCATTCCTTGGGAGAAGTAGCCGTGCTCCTTGAAGTATTGGCCGACGGTCTTGACGTTGGGCAGCGCGACGCGGAAGTGCGTCTCGAGATCCCAGACGCGCGTGGCGTCGGGACGTTTGCCGGTCATGATCGAAGAGCGCGAGGGGGCGCACACGGCTTGTTGGCAATAAGCGCGGTTGAACACCATACCGCGTTTGGCGAGGCGGTCGAAGTTCGGCGTCTTGATGACGGTGTTGCCGTAGCAGCTCAGCTCAGGGCGCAGGTCATCGACGGCGATGAACAAGACGTTCATCTTTTTTTCTTGGGCTTGGGCCAGGGCGGCCATGCAAACCAAGAAGGCGGTGGTGAGGCGAGTAATCGATGTCATGAAGCGCAGGGTATTCGCCTCTATAACCCCATAAACCTTGTGCGGTTTCAACCATCGATTGTGGGATTGGGCACTCTTATCGCAATAAATGCCACTTATCCGACATCTTCTCAGTTGCCTGCGGGTTTCTTATCTTCGTATTTCCCTTATCTCGCCCGAATTCTTTCGCGATGTCTTCCGCTTTTCGTCCACTTTTCCTGCTCTTGCTCGTCGCATCTGCTTACGGGCAGACGGCACCCGTCGCCGAAAGTGCCTACGATCAGCTCTGGTCTAAGGCTCTGTTATATAAAGGTTCCTCCGATACTTGGCTGCAGGAGCTCCGCTTTACCGGCCGCGAACAGTTCGACTGGTATAGTTTCGGCAACGGCGCCGCTCATGCATCCGGATGGGCCAACCGCCGTTCCCGTCTCGGCTTGAAAGGCCAATTCTTGCAAGATTGGGCTTTCTCCTTGGAGCTCGATTTCAACCTCGGTGCTCCTCATCCGCTCTTCAATAAGGTGACCGATGCCTATGTGCGTTGGGCGCCTGACGCGGAACGGAATTGGACGCTCGGCCGTCAAGGCGTCCGCTTCACGCTCGATGGGTCGACTTCTTCCCTCGTGCTTCCGACGATTGATCGTAGCGCGATTTCCAATAATATCGGGATGATCGAAGAATCCGTGCCAGGCCTCAGTTTCGAAGGCGATCGCGGCAAATGGTTCTATCGCGCCGGGCTTTTTACTGCCGGCACTGCCGATGAATATTTCGGCAAATTCAATGCCGGACGTATCGGCTTCGTTTCCACCGGTTGGCATTTCGATGAGCAGTGGGGCCTGCCGAAAGCCTTTGTTCGTTTCGATTACCTAAATCTTAGCAATGACTCCCAGAACGCGACGGGCTTCCCGCAAGCCTTCTGCCGGAATAATCATCAGGCTTTCTCCCTCAGCGGACAGTTCACCCAAGGTCCTTGGACGCTGAATCTCGACGCTTGCGCTTCCGAAGGGCAGGGCACCCAGTCCGACCTTCACGGTTTTGAATTCGAGCCTATTTATAATCTCAACTCGGATTGGCAGTTGGTCTTTCGTTACACCTACCTGGCCAGTAAGCTGAACAACGGCATCTACTCGATTCGCTATGACAGTTGGGTGACCGCCGGTCGCGGCGATCGTTATCAGGAATATTATTTCGGATTCAACCGCTACTTCTATGGCCACAAGTTGAAATGGATGCTCGCCGTCGAACATGCGGCCATGCACGACCGACTCGCCGATGGCGGCGCCTACGACGGCTGGGGCCTCACCAGCGGTTTCCGCGTCTCTTGGTAGGGTCAGTAACATAGCCGGTCCTCCTTTGCCTTTCTGCCTCAAGGTAGGGTCAGCACCGCGTGCTGACCTAGCTGTCTCTGTCTTAGGTAGGGGCGCGATGACATCGCATCCGCTGTAAGGAATGATTGCTGCGGTCTTTGGTAGGGATGACCGGCCCGGTCATCCGCCCCAATCCCTCGGGCGCGCGGGCCGCACGCCCCCCCTACCTCTGATGCTGCCCAGCTAACTATCCGGTCTCCCTATGCTGCCACCTTTGCACGCGGCTTCGCCGCATTTGCACCTTTGCACGGTCTTTGGTCTTCCCCCTGTCCCCATGTCACCTTGCCCACGTGTCCCCTCTGAGGCGCTGCCTCTCCCTATACTC
>QYQK01000087.1 GCA_007280935.1 Opitutales bacterium | reverse complement strand
GGTTCTGACGAAGGAGGCCGGCGAAGGTGGCGACATCTTCGGTAAGTTTCCAACCGGCCTGCGGAACGAGGGCCATGGCCATCACGAGCACCAGTCCGGCGCGGGCCGTCGCGGAGATCAGCCAGCGCAGATTGGCGGGCAGAAGCATCGCCTGAACCAGGCATAAGATACTTAGTCCAGCCACGGCGATTTCGGGGGCGATCGAAAGCCAGTCGGAAGAGCGAGGGGCGAGGGCCTTGAAAGCCACATCGATATTAGCAAAAATTAAACTCATCGGGCGGAAGGTAGGGATTGGGCGGGAGCGGCTGGCTTGGCCGCCGGTGCGGTCGTCGTGCGTTGCGAGAAGTTCGCGACCCCGGTGGAAACGGGATTGGTCGATTTAGTGATCAACGAGGGCATGAACCCGATGGTCAGGGAGGCGCCGAGGAGAATACTCGCCGCGATTCGTTCGATCCAATTGATATCGCCGAAGGGGGCGGTTTCCAAGCGAGCCGTTAAAGGAGCAGAAGTTGGCCCGAAGAAGGTAGCAGCGACGGCGCGTAAGGCGTAGATGGCCGAAATGATAACGGTCGAAGCGACGATGGCTTGAATCCAGAGGGGTTGGGCCCGCAGGGCGAGGAAGACACCGATTTCCCCCCAGAAATTTCCGAAGCCCGGGAGGCCGATCGATGCCATCGTGGCGGCGATGAAGAAAGCGGCGAGTACGGGAGCACGCGAGGCCAAGCCGCCCAACTCGTCTAGACGGTAGGTGCCGGCGCGTTGACGTACCGCATTGGCGAGCAGGAAGAGAGCCGCACAAGATAAACCGTGGGCGACCATCAGAAAGACGGCAGCGTCAAGTCCCGCAGCTTTGCCAGAGGCGCCGCAGATCCAGATGCCAAGGAAGATGGGGCCCATGTGCGCGACCGAACTCCAGGAGAGTAATTGTTTGAGGTCGCGTTGCGTCAGGCAGATTAGACCAACGATAAAGACATTGCCGATGGCCAACCAAAGGAACCAGGAACCCAGCGTTCCTTGCGAGATATTTAGGCTGCTTAAGCCCAGAAGAATAATGCCGTAAATCCCGAATTTTTTGAGCGCTCCAGCGTGAAGCATCGAGACGGGCGTCGGGGCAGCGGAATATCCAGGCGCGGCCCAAGAGTGAAAAGGGAAGAGCGAGGCGAGCGTTCCGAGTCCGAAGAGGACCAGCGCACCGGTGGCGGCGGGGATGTTTTTCGCTGTACCCAGACTATCAGCGACATTGACGAAAGTCGCGTTAGCAAAAGAGAGATTAGCCGCGTCCAAGGCGATGAGGATACCAGCGAGCGAGGCCATCGCGCCAGCGGTCAGGTAAATCGCCATCTGCATGGCGGCCGTCCGGCGTCCCTCGCCACCCCAGAAGAGCGTCAGGATAAAAGTCGGAATGAGCGCGAATTCGTGGAAAAAATAAAACCCGATTAAGTGGTCGGTCGCAAAGACGCCAAGCGTACCGCCGAGCATGAAAAGGATGAGACCGAGGTAGGTGTTACGAGCCTCGACATCTTGGGTTAGCGCTTTGATCCCGGCAGCCAGGCCGATGAGCGATGTCATGGCCAGTAGCGGCGCACCCAGACCGTTCAAGGCGAAGCCAAAGCCCCAAGGGCCATCGGTACGGAATTGCAGCGGCGAGGTGGCGTCGTTGATCCAGAGGACGAGTAGCCACGGGGCGATGAGGGCCGGAAGGGCAAAGCCGGTGAAGGCAAAGCCGGAAGCAAAGCTCCGCGGGAGGGATCGTCCGGCGATGAGAATCAGGCCGATGAGAACAGGTGCGGTGATCGCAACTTGCAGGAGAGTGGCAGGAAAAGTGTCCATAAGTTAGCGAGCGATAAGGAACCAGGCCAAGAAAAGGGTCCCGAGTACAATCCAGAGGGCGTAACCGCGGGTTTGGCCGCGATGCAAAGATCGACCGGTGAAATAGCCAAGGACTGCGGGTACGCCGCCGGCGATCCAGCGCACGGCGACTCCGTTGATCAGGAGTAAGTCGAGGAAGGCGATGAACTCCGCGGCACGCTGCTGAATGCTGTCGATATACCAGCGATACAGGCCGTCCATCCAGCGGTGTTCGAGGAGATGGTAGGTGCGAGGGGAGATGACCTGCAGGGCATCCTTCCCACGGGTGAGGCCATAAAATTTCAAGGCACCGCCGAAGCCTAGGAGCAGGGCGAGCAATCCGACGATGGTGGCGGGTGCGTTGAGGTGGAAGGCCATCTCTTCGAGTGGCTTCGCGACCACCCCAAGCGCAGAGGCGGGAATAAGGGAGTGGGCCAAGAAGCCTCCAGCGATGGAATAGACCAAGCCAAGGACGACAATCGGCAGAGTCAGCGTCCAAGGAGATTCGTGAGCGTGCGCGGCCGCTTCGGAGTTGGCTTCACCGAGGAAGACCAGACGAATCATGCGGCCGCTGTAGAGGCAGGTGGCCAAGGCGGCGATGGCGAGAAACGCGAAGATCGCAAAATTATGTTCATACGCGGCCTCGATGATCGCATCTTTGGAATACCAGCCGGCGAAGAAAGGCACCGCGCAATTGGAAAGCGTCGCGGCGATGAACGTCGCGGCGGTGAGCGGCATCTTCTTCAGCAGGCCGCCCATCTTGAGCATGTCTTGTTCGTGATGGCAGCCGTGGATGACCGAGCCGGCGCCCAAGAAGAGCGTAGCCTTGAAGAAAGCATGCATTGCCATGTGCAACACGGCGAGGTCAGGGCGACCAAGGCCCAGCGCGCAACCCATGATGCCCAAATGGGCGAGGGTGGAGTAGGCGAGTGATTTTTTAATATCAGTCTGAGCCAGGGCACAAAGACCGGCCAAAGCGGCCATGCCGGCTCCGGAAATCGCCATCAAGTTCAGGACATCGGCGGCGAGCATGAAGTGCACGCGGGCCATGAAGTAAACCCCCGCAGCCACCATGGTTGCAGCATGGATCAAGGCCGAGACCGGCGTCGGGCCCGCCATCGCGTCCGTCAGCCAGACGTGAAGCGGGAACTGGGCTGACTTACCGAGGAAGCCGCACATCAGCAAGGCGCCCAAAATGACGGGGAACCCGCTGACGGGTTTGAGTTGCGCGAGTTCCGAAAAGTTGAGCGTGCCGTAGAGCGAGAGACACATCGCGATGCCGAGGATGAAGCCAAGGTCGCCGACTCGGTTCGTGATGAAAGCCTTACGAGAGGCCGCCGCCGCATAATCCTTGTCGAAATAATGGGCGATGAGCATGTAAGAACTGAAACCGACGAGCTCCCAGAAGATGAAAGTCATGAGCAGGTTGTCGGCGACAACGATGCCCAGGATGGAGAACATGAAAATCGACAGCCCGGCGAAGAAGCGTCCGCGGGCTTCGTCATCTTGCATGTAGCCGACGGAAAAGAGGTGAATCCAGGCGGCCACGAAGGATACGACGAAAAGCATCAGGCGGGCGTTCGCGTCGAGCAGGTAGCCGAAGCCGAGCGAAATATCACCGAACTTAGCCAGCTCGATATGCCAGGTGACATCGCCGCCGGTTAATAAAACTTTGAGCGCCAGACCGGCGATCGTGAAGGCGGTGGCGGTGGAGAACCATGCGGCAATCGCGCCCTGCCGACGCAGGAAAAGGGTCGAGAATGCGGCGGCGACGAGGGGGAGGAATAAAATCCAGTGAAGATAGTGGGCCATCGGGAGACTTAGTCGCGCAGGGTGTTGAGGGCGTCGGATTGGACGGTGCCGCGACGACGAAAGAGAGCCACGATCAACGCGAGGCCGACTGCGACTTCCGCCGCGGCGACGGTGATGACGAAGAAGACCAAGACAGCGCCATCCATCGTGCGGTTAAAGCGCGAGAAGGCCACCAGTGCGAGGGTGGCGGCGGCGAGCATCAGCTCGAGGCACATATAAACCACCAAGAGATTGCGACGAACGAGAACGCCGGTGAGGCCGAGCACAAAGAGCAGCCCTGCTAAGATAAGGTGATGGGCGAGAGAGGTGTTTTCCATGGCGGAAATTAAGCGTTATCTTCTTTGGCGTCTTTGCTTAGCGATACGACGCCGACCAAGGCGACGAGCAGGAGGAAGCCGGCGATTTCCAGCGGTAGAAGGTATTTGGTATAAAGGAGGCGGCCGAAAGATTTCGCGGAAGTCGAAAATTCGGCCGGATTGACCGTCAGCTCGGGCGGGGTCGGGCCGGCAAGGGTTTTGGGGACGGCTCCGGACCAGTGGAAAAGCCACAGCACGCCCGCGCCGAGGAGGAAGAAAGTCGCCAAGCCAATTGCCGCGGTTTTCCAAGGGTAGGTGCCTTCAGGATCATCCGTATTCAAAAGCATAATGATGAATAAGAAGAGCACCATGACGGCGCCGGCGTAGACCAGGACCTGAAGGACGCCGAGGAAGTAGGCATCGAGCAGGAAGAACTCGGCGGCGACCCCGACCAAGGCGAGGATCATCCCCATGGCGGAAGTGACCGCATTGCGGCTGAGGACAAGGAGGAGGGCGGCACCGAGAGTCAGTGCTGCGAAGAACATAAACAGGCCGTCCGGCATATGGGGGAAAGGTAGGATGGGGGGACTTCTTGGAAAGGAGAAAACGAACTAAAGCCCCCATTATTTCGAGTTGGTAGCCTTCCTGCTGAGGGGTAGCCAAAATGCTACACCGCCTCGGTGGCCGGGAGTCCTAAGCACTATGCCGTACCAAGGGGAGGTGACGCCGCATGGTACAGGTGGGAAACTGCTGAATTACCTCTCCCGCATCAAAGAGTCCCGACCAGTCAGGGAAAAAGGCGTCAGCCTCCGGTTCAAGATCGACGTGGGTCAGGATGAGTTCCGCGCACCAAGGAAGTGCTTCGGCGTAGAGGGCGGCCCCTCCGGCGAGAAAAAGTTTTTTAGCGGGCTCCACGGCGGCCGCTTCCTGCCAGTGGCGGGCGGTGATGACGCCCGGTGCGGAAAATCCGCTACGGCTTAAGACCACCGTCGTGCGACCGGGGAGAGGTCGGCCGATCGACTCATAAGTCTTACGCCCCATGAGCAGGACTTGTCCCAGGGTCGTGGCTTTGAAGAAGGCAAAGTCCTCAGGGATGCGCCAAGGTAGTTGAATATTAATACCAATCCCGCGGTTACGGGCGACCGCGGCGATGGCGAGGAGAGGGCGACCGAGATCCACGGCTTCAGATGGCGACCGGGGCCTTGATGCCTGGGTGAGGATCGTAGCCTTCGATGGCAATATCTTCGAACTTGAAAGCGAAGAGGTCTTTGACTTCCGGATTCAGCACCAACCGCGGGAGCGTCCGGGTCTCGCGGGAAAGTTGTAATTCGACCTGTTCCAGATGGTTGGAGTAGATGTGCGCGTCGCCGAAGGTATGCACAAAATGCCCTAATTTAAGGCCCGCAACCTGTGCGATCATGGCCGTGAGCAGGGAGTAGCTCGCGATGTTAAAGGGCACACCTAAGAAAAGATCGGCGCTACGTTGGTAGAGCTGGCAGCTGAGCCGGCCATCCGTCGAAACATAAAATTGGAAAAGCGTATGGCAGGGCGGCAGGGCGACCTGATCGGCTTCTTGCGGATTCCACCCCGTGACAATCAGTCTTCGGCTGGATGGGTTGCGGCGGATTTCTTCGAGAAGGCGTTTAATCTGGTCGACGCCATTTTCGGCATAGGTGCCATCGGCCAGTTTCGTCGCGCCGAAGCGTCGCCATTGGTGGCCGTACACCGGACCGAGATCACCTTCAGGCCGCCCGAACTTCGCACACTGCTCGGCGG
>QYQK01000062.1 GCA_007280935.1 Opitutales bacterium | reverse complement strand
GGCAGCCATGGCAGCGTGCTCGATAACAAGTTCCACTCCGCCAAGCTGAAGACCAACAAGGCGCAGTGGAGCGGACTCTCGATGAAGATGCTCGATTCCGGCGATGTCAGCGACCACCCCTACCAGGCCCAGTTCCAGGCGTTCTTCGATGCGCTCGACAAGGGCCAGAACATGCCGCTGACGAGTTTCCGCGACGCCCTCCGCACGTTCAAGGTGATCTTTGCCGCCGACCAGAGCGCTGCCAACGGCGGTCAACCCGTCAAACTCGCCTGACGCCGATGCCCTCCGTCCTCGCCATCTTTGCCCACCCCGACGACGTCGAATACTACGCGGCAGGCACGATGCTGCAATTGGGGCTACGTGGTTGGGATCTTCATTACCTCGATCTTTGCGCAGGCAACGGCGGCTCGGTCCAGATGGACGGACCGACGACCGCGACCAAGCGGCTCGCCGAAGCGCAAGAGGCCGCCCGCATTCTGGGAGCTAAATTTTACCCACCGATCGTGAATGACATGACGCTGACCTATGACGTCGAGGTCATGCGCAAGGTGGCCTCCGTGATTCGCCAATCCAAGGCCGACATCATTCTCACGCACGCGCTCTCAGACTACATGGAAGACCACATGGCCTGCGCCCGTCTCGCGACCTCGGCGGCCTTCACCCACGGGATGCCCAATTTTGACACCGTGCCGCCGGCGACGCCTTACGCGCATGACGTGACAATCTACCACGCGATGCCGCACGGACTCTGCACTCCTCTACGTCAGAAGGTCCGTGCCGGCCTCTATGTCGACGTCGCCCCGGTTCAAGATCAGGCCCGCCAGGCCCTCGCGGCCCACGCCTCCCAGAAGGACTGGCTGGATAAGAGCCAAGGCATGGACTCTTACCTGCATACGCTCGACAAGATGTCCGCCGCCGTCGGCGAACTCTCCGGCAAATACGCGCTGGCCCAAGGCTGGTGCCGCCATCTCCACCTGGGCTACAGCGCCGCCAATATCGACCCGCTTCGCTCCGCTCTCGGCTCCGCTTGCATGGTCGACGCCGTCTACGAAGCCGCCCTCGAGAAACCTTTCCCATGACCACCACCCTCTCACGCCGCCGGTTCTTCCAGCTCGCCGGCCTCGCTACCCTCGCCTTCCCGCTCCGCGGCTGGGCGGCAGTCGACACCTCAGGCGGCGACGAAATCGTCATCATCAATGACATTCATGTCACCGGCATCCCCGAGGAGAAGATCCCCGCGAACGCCAAGGCCGACGGAGAGCACCTGCGCACCGCGGTGAAGCAGATTCTCGCCCTCGCGAAGAAGCCCGCCGCGGTCATCATCAACGGCGACCTCGCCCTCGCGATCGGTACCGCCGCCGACTATGCCGTGGTCCGCGAGCTCATCGCTCCGCTGCGCGGCGCCGGTATCCCAACCCATCTCACGCTCGGTAATCATGACGTCCGTGATATCTTCATGGCGGCCTTCCCCGAGATGAAGAGTGCCTCGGCGCTCAAGGAACACCGCCACAACAGCCTCATCGACCTTCCCTCCACCCGACTCATCCTGCTCGACACCCTCGACCAGACCCCCGGCCCGGGCGGCAAGCTCGGCGCGGAGCAGATCGCCTGGATTCTGGCTAAGATCGACGAAGTCCCGACCAAGCAGGTCGTGATTGTTGGCCACCACAACCCACAGGTCGGCGGCGACACCAGCCACTACAAGGGCGGCATCGCCGACACGGCGGACTTCTGGCCGGAGATCGCCAAGCGACCGCAAGTGAAGGCCTATATCCACGGTCACACCCATGAATGGACGCAGGCCTTGGAGAACGGCATCCACATCATCAGCACCATCGCCTGCGCCTACGTGTTTAACAAGAACACCAACGCCACCGGCTGGACCTCCGCCCGTTTCAACGCCCACGGGTTCCAGCTAAAGCTCACCACCCTCGAGACCGACCACGCCTGGAACGGCGAGGCCAAGTGGTTCTTTGGACGCCAGCCGGCGCCCAAGAAGACCGCCGCGCCTAAAAAGAAATAACATGGACCGCCGTCGCTTTCTCCTCACCACCGGCGTCGGTGCCCTCGCCGCGAATCTGCGTGGCGAAGCGGCGGCGCACCGCAACCGTGTCTCAGAGGAGAACGCGAAGGAAGGTTCCCGCGACTGGCAGCTCACGCGAGTCCGCGCCGACGCCGGCAACTTCCGCTCCCCTTGGATTGAAGGCTACTGCTCCAAGCAGAGCGTCCTCGCCGGCGAGACAATCGATATCATGGTCTCGGCGAATCCGGCACGGAAGTTCCGCCTGGAATTCTTCCGCCTCGGTTATTACGGCGGCCGAGGGGCTCGCAAGGTCCTTGAACTGCCGACGCTCACCGCGACCACGCAGGTGACGCCGAAGCCAGGCGAACAGAATATCCACGAATGCCGCTGGAGCGCCACGCACACCTTAACGATTCCCGCCGACTGGATGAGCGGCGTCTACTTGGGACGCATGACGACAATCCCGGAGAAAGCGGATGAACCCTACTGGCAGAGCTACGTGACCTTCATCGTGAAGGACGAACGCCCGGCCGATTTCCTCTTCCAGTGCAGCGACAATACCTGGCAGGCCTATAATCGCTGGCCGAACAATTACTCGATCTATACCCACCCGAAAGGCGTGCAGGGCCCCTGGGCTCAGGTCAGCTTCGACCGTCCCTACGGCCGGGAGTCGCAGTTCGCCGGCATCGTTAACGATCCGCTCACGATGGGCTCCGGCGAATTCCTGCCTTTCGAGTTCCCGCTCGCCTACTGGATGGAACAACAAGGCTACGACGTCACCTATTGCGCCAACGCTGATCTCCTGACCCCGGACCGCGCCCTGAAGTGCAAGTCCTTCCTGAGCGTCGGCCACGACGAGTACTGGGATATTCGCGCCTTCCGCAGCGTGGAGAAACTCCGCGATGCGGGGGTGGACCTGCTCTTCTTCTCGGGCAACAGCATCTGCTGGGTCACACCGATGACGCCATCCGCCGATGGACGCGAAAACCGACGCATATACCGCGGCGGCCCCTACGGCGCCGACAACGACTACGCGAAGAACCGCCAGAAAGATAACGGTCCCTTCCCCGAACACGGACCCGACGAAGGCCTGCTCATGGGCGCCCGTAATGTCGACCCCGTCAATGGCGGCGGCGACTGGATCTGCACGAAGCCCGGGCACTGGATCTTTGAAGGTACCGGCATGAAGCAAGGTGACGCCATTCCGGGCCTCATCGGCTGGGAATACCATGGTCAGCCAGCGACGGAAATCCCTGGCCTCGAAATCGTTGGCGGCGGTACCGCCTGGCAAGGCGGCACGCGTCCGCAGCAGTGGACCGCGACAATCTATCCTGGTCCGAAAGGTAATTTCGTCTTCAACGCCTCGTCCATCTTCTGGGTCCAGGGCCTGTCCACTCCGCCCGGCCACATCCTCCCTTGGTCACATTGGTCCCGTCCACATGGACCGGACGATCGCGTGCAGCGTATCACCCGTAATCTCTTCGAACGAGTGCTGAACCGCGCGAAATGAGGCTCATCAAGGAACAGCAATCTCCCGTCTCGGCGAACGAGCTGGTCGCGTGCGAGCACCTGAGCCAACGCGACTTCGGGTGCGTCTGGCATCACCACCCCGAGCACGAAATCTTCTTCCTCCTGCGCGGCGGCACCGAACGCTGGATCGGGGACAGGATGGCGCCGCTCAAGGCAGGCGAGATCCTGCTCCTTGGTTCCGACCTCCCTCACGACTTCCGTAACGACCGTAAAGGCCGCCAGGCTGGCGTGGAGTGGATCCTCGTGCAATTCCGCCCGAACCTCTTCGGCGAAGAGTGGACGCAACACTCCTCGGTCTCCGCCATTCGGCGCCTCCTCGAACGCGCTCGTCTCGGCCTCGAGTTCCGCAGCAAGTCACGCAAGCAGGCCGCCGCCATCCTGCACAAGATGCCCAAGGCCCACGGGCTTCGACGCTTGGCTCTCCTGATCGAGTTCCTCGAACTCGCCGCCGGCTCCGACGAACTCAAGGAGATCGCCACGCCAGGCTTCCATGCGACCGTTGATGCGAATACCTCAGACCGCATCGGTAACGTCGTCGCGCACATCAAAGCCAACCTCGGCAAGCCGCTCTACGTCCCCGAACTCGCCGCCCTGGCTGGCCTCAGCGAAAGCGCCTTCAGCCGCCTGTTCAAGAAGTGCACCGGCCGTTCCGTCCCCCAGTATCTCAACGAACTCCGCATCGCCCGGGCCGCTCGTCTGCTCGCCGAGACCGATGAGTCCGTGAAGCAGATCGCGCACCAGTGCGGTTACCCGACCGCGGCGTATTTCCACCGCCAGTTCCAGCGTCACCAGGAACTTCCTCCCCTCGCCTACCGCGAAGCCATCCGCCGCCATGCGTAAGCACGCCGCGCTCGCCTGGGTGGCGATCTCCCTTTCCGCCGCACCGGCGCCAGAAACAATTCCGGCCTCCTCGGTCCGCCCGGTCGTCGTCACCTCTTCCGCCAAAGTCACCCCACCCGCCGCCAAGCTTCCCGCCGGCTACGCCCTGAGCGTCGCGGCCGCCGCGCCTTTGGTCACGCACCCCATCGCGGGCTGTTTCGACGACCGCGGCCGACTCTTCGTCGGCGATGCCGTGGGCGTGAATTGGAAGAAGGACCAGCTCGACGCGAATCCCCCGAACCGCGTGCTGATGCTCGAAGACACGGATGGCGACGGCTCGTTCGACCGCAGCACGGTCTTCGCGGACAAGATGACCTTCCCTGCCGGCGCCCAGTGGCTCAACGGTAGCCTCTATGTCGCCTCCCCTCCGGGCATCTGGAAACTGACTGACTCCGATGGCGACGGCGTGGCGGACAAACGTGAGATGATCGTCAGCGGTTTCGACTACACCGGCAATGCCGCCGACGTCCATGGCCCATTCCTCCACCCGAACGGTCGACTGTATTGGTGTCACGGCCGCAAGGGCTACAAGGCCGCCGGCAAAGACGGCAAGGTGGTCTTTGAAGGCAAGAGCTCGGGCATCTGGAGCGTGAAGCCCGATGGCACTGATGTCCAATGGCACGCCTTGCTCGCCGGCGACAATCCGGTTGAGGTCGACTTCACGCCGCAGGGCGAAGTGATCGGCGTCCAGAACCTTTACTACGGCCAGCCGCGCGGCGACACGCTCGTCCACTGGCTCTCTGGCGGCGTCTACGAGCGTGTCGACCTGCCGCACATCATTGCCGGACTCCCACGCACCCTGCCCACGATGCCCGTGATGCACAACTTCGGCCACGTGGCTGTGAGCGGGGCCTGCTTCTGGAAATCCTTCCCCGAGGCCCGTGGCACCGACGCCCCGCTGCAGTTCCTCGTCACCCACTTCAACACCCAGCGCGTCGTCCGTATGGAACTCGCGCCGCATGGCGCGACCTATCGCGCCGTCGAGAACGAGTTCCTCAAGCTCGACGACCCCGACGTCCATTTCACCGATGTCATCGAAGCACCCGACGGCTCGCTGATCGTGTTGAATACCGGCGGCTGGTTCCGCCTCGGCTGCCCGGCGAGCCTGATGGCCAAGCCCGACGTACTCGGCTCCATCCTTCGCATCAGACCCACCGGAAAGTCGACCCCGGTCGCCGGTGCCTGGCAGACTCCCTATCAGCAGCTGGGGAAAGACACCGAAAGCCTGCTCAAGGCGCTCAACGGTTCCGACCAGCAAGTCCGCCTGCGCACACTCGCACGTATCTCGGAAACCCGCCCCCAGGACACCCGCGTCACCACGGCGGTGCTCGGCCTCATGACGCAGACCTTGGATGCACCGACCGAACACGCGCTCATCTACGCGGCCCAGACCCTCGGCGTGGTCGATCGGATTGAGTTGCTACGTCAGGCGGAAAGCCCTGACGCCCGCCGCCGACTGCTCGCGGCATACCGCCCCCGCATAAATTC
>QYQK01000118.1 GCA_007280935.1 Opitutales bacterium | reverse complement strand
GTCAGAAAATCCCAGGTGAGGCTCTTGTTGCGATTGGCTTTCGCGATCATGCCGTCGAGTCGGCCGAGGTGTTCGAGCGCGGTAGCTGTGGCGATACCGTCGGCCACAGAGAGCTCGCCGAGAAGCGCACAGCCGCGGCCGTAATGAGGTTTCTGGTTGGCCGCAAAGCACCAAGCCTGCGCGCACCCGGCGATCATGGGCAACCATGCCGTTGGCCAAGGCTGGTGGTGTCCGTTGTCGCCCCAAGTGGTGAGCAGGACGCCTCTGGCATCGTGCTTTAAGGCCGCGGCAATGGCTTCAGCCTGATTCGTCAAAGCATTATCCAGCCGACCCGTAAAGCTCTGCCAGGTACTCGTGCCCGGTGCGATGAGGTAAGTGCGGCCAAGTTCGCGCAGTCGTCCGCACTGTGCATCGAAAGGGTGGCCCGCATCGTAACCCCAAACCACGGGCACCGTTCCGCTCGGAGCATCGCTGGCGAGCGCCAGGTCCTCTAATAAGATATCTCCCCAAAATTGCACGGTGTGTCCGGCGCTCTGCGCTCTCTCGCAGATTTTTTTCAGATGCTCGAGGTAGACGCGATGTTTGCCGCGAGTCTCGACCGCTTGCTTGCTGAAGCCCTGGCCAAGTTCCCAAGGCTCATCACCGCCGATATTGACCTGCCGGCTCGAAAAATTTGGCAAATAATCCGCGAGCAAGTCGGCGACAAAATCGAGGGAAGCTTGATCGGGTTTGAGCGTACCGGGAAACTCTTTGAATTGTCCGGTGATCGGATGGACCCAGCCTTCGGGGCATTCCGCCAAGGCGCGATAACGCGGATGCCTCAGCCACCGTTCCATATGTCCGAAAGTATTTAGGTTGGGGACGAGTTCGATGCCGACGGCGAGACAAGCTTGATCGAGCTCCTTGATTTCAGCGGGCGTGAGCGGGGACGCGTATTGCCAGGCATCTTCATGGCCCGCGAAGGCGAAGGTGTGTTCGACGTAGAGTTGCAGCTGATTGATTCTGAGGCGTCCGAGCGCCGAAATGAGTTTCAAGAGTTCGGATTGTCGCGGTACCCGGTTGCGCGAGACGTCGAGCATGAAGCCGCGCACGGCCAAATCCGGACCGTCGGTGATTTCGAGGCACGGCAACGCGTCAGGGTTTTGTTCATGGATCTGTTGCAGGGTCTGGGCGGCATACAGCGCGCCGGCCGCATCGCCGCTTTTGATATGAATCCCACTTTTACCAATTTCTAAATGGTAGGCGCCGGGCCCATACTGGGAAGCTAAGCCGAAGCGACAGGCGCCCATGGAGCTATCCGTGAGCAGGACTTGCGCTGCGCCAATCGACTGGGGCAGCGTTGCGAGAAAAAGGCGGGTGGGGTGGGGCGAGGGTGGTACCGATAAAAAGCCGCCGCGTAAGGTCAGTTCCCGTGGGCGGGGCAAAAGCGGTGGGACCTGAGCGCGCATGGGATGAGCGTTAGGCCGCCGGGGCAGGCGGGCAAGTCGCTAAGAGTAGTTCCCGCTTGGAACAAAACACGGAATTCCTACATCTACTCCTTAACCCCACGCATCCTCATGGTCCGACCTCTCCTCGCCCTTGCCCTTTTAACTGCCGCCGCTCAGGCGGTGCCTGAAGGTTTCACCATCCGCGAATTCGTCGGCAACGCCCAAGAGCCTGAACTTTACCCGACGGCCCTGTCCGCGGCGGCTAACGGCGACCTTTATATTTCCTCCGACCGAAACGGCTCATTGGGCCACACCCCCGGCATGGGCCGCATCCTCATCGCGCGCGACACCAAGGGTGCCGGCGTCGCGGATACGATGATCGAGTATACGAAGGTCGAGAGTCCGCGGGGCGGCCATTATGTGGGCGGCATCCTCTATCTGGTGCACCCCCCTTTCCTTTCCAAATTCCAGGATAAAGATGGTGATGGTAAGGCTGACTATCATACGGAGCGCACTTTACTGATTGATGGTCTCGGTGGCGGCATCGAACACCCGCGGGGCGCTGACCATACCACGAATGGTTGCCGCATGGGCATCGACGGCTGGCTTTATATCGCCGTCGGCGATTTCGGTGCCGGATTATTGAAGGACCTAGATGGCGCGATCGGGAAGGGCGACGGCAAGCGCGTGACACTTTACGGTGGCGGCGTGATGCGCGTCCGGCCGGATGGCTCGGAGTTGGAAATCTACACGGCGATGACCCGTAATATCTGTGATATCGCCATCTCGCCCACGTTAGATCTTTTTTCGCGTGATAATACCAATGACGGCAAGGGTTGGAATACGCGCTTCCACCACTTCACGTCGCTGGCTAATCCCGGCTACCCGCGTTTATATAAGAACTTCGCTGACGAAATCGCCTCGCCGCTCGCGGATTACGGCGGTGGCTCAGGCACAGGCGGTCTCTATTTGAGCGAACCCGGCTTCCCGGGAGATTTCGGCGAAGCCTTGTTCACCTGCGATTGGACGACGGGTACGCTGTATCGCCACCCGATCAAGCCGTTCGAGGCCACGTTCGTCGCCCAATGGGAAATTTTCGAAAAGGTACCCCGGGCCACCGACTTCGATGTGGACGGCAATTCCAAGCTCTACCTGTCCGATTGGCGCGGCGGCGGTTTCAAATACCTTGGCGAAGGTAAGCCTAAATCCAAGAAGGTGATGAAAGACGGGAAAGAAATCGAAGAACCAATCTTCTATCCCAATGGTACGGTGCAACAGGTGACCGCGACGGGCGTTAAGCCCAACGTCTATGTCGATGTCACGAAGTTGTCCGACAGTGACCTGGTGAAGCAGCTTTCCTCGAAGAGCGCGGTGCAGCGGCTCGAAACGCAGCGCCAGATCATCGATCGCAATAAGGCGGAGCTCGGGGTGTCCGTGCTCGCGATCGCTCAAGCCAGCGACCAGCACCTCTACGCCCGGGTGGCCGCTCTTTTCACTTATAAGCAGTTGTTGGGGTCCAAGGCCAATGCGGCCTTGGTGGAACTCGTGAAGGATGCGGTCGTCCGGGAGTTCGCCCTCCGAGCACTGGCGGACCGCAGCACGCAACTCGAGGGCGTGCCCGCTCAACTTTTCGTCGAGGCGCTCAACGATGCGAATCCGCGCGTCAGGCTGCAGGGCCTGATTGGCTTGGAACGCCTCGGAGCCAAGTCGTCCGCTTCCGCCATCCTCGCTGCGTCCGCCCAGTGGCCGGTCGATGAATCTAAATTAGGCGAAGGGGAACACTACCGTCTTCCGCATACGGCCATCGCAGCTTTGGTCAAACTCGGCAATGCGCCAGCGTGCCTGGCCGCTCTTTCCGATCCGGCGCAGCGCTTTATCGCCTTCCGCGCCTTGCAAGGCATCCATTCGGCTGAAGCCGTTGACGGCCTGATTGCATTGGGTGTCAGCGGCGACGAGGCCCAACGTTTCGGCGCGTTGTCGGCGCTCGCCCGCCTTTACCACGTCGAGAAGCCCTGGAATTACAAAGATTGGTGGAGCACCCGGCCTGATGACCGTGGCCCTTATTTCGAACCCGTGGTATGGGAAGCGACGCCCCGCATCCGCGCTGGCCTCGAAGCGGCTTACGCCAAACTCCCGGGCAATCTGCGCATGGCCGCCTTGGAAATCCTTTCCAAGAATCGCATCATCATTTCGGAGTTGAAACTCGAAGGGCTCGATCCGCTTCGTCTGGCCATGGCCTCGCAGGCGCTGCGTCCAGCTGATGTGACTTTGCTGGTCGATGCTGCGGTGCAAGGCTCGCGCAAGTGGGAAGATCGCCTCAATTGTTACCGCGCGTTGCTGCGTGCCGAAGGGGATGAGGGCCTCGAGGCCCGCGTCAAGGTTCTCGCCATATGGTCGAAAGAGCCGCAGGCACCAGCCGCCGCCACGCAGGCGATCAACGATTTCATCTTCGAGACCGAACGCGGCAATCAGGTGAATAAACTTCGCACCTTAGCCAACAAGACCGATGACGCTGCTTCGACCATTCTTTGGAAAGCGCTGCTTAACGTATTGAACAGCCCGCTCGCCAAAGAGAGCTGGAAAAAGAGCGTCCAAGGACATGTCGCCAAAAATCCGCGCGACATCGGTTTCTTCCACGCCATCGCCGATCTCGGGTTGACGGGTTTCGACAAGCAACTCCAGGCCGGCATGAAAGGGGACAATGTCATTCAGATTAATGCCGCCAAGGCAGCGTTGGAAGCGGGCAAGCTTGCTGCCGCCCACAAGGGTAAGAAAATCGCCCAGCTCGAGGTGGCCCAAGTCGCCTCCACGGCGCTGAAGAATCGCGGCGATGCCAAGCAAGGGTTCAAGCTCTTTACGCAACAGGGGTGCATCGCTTGTCACAGCATCGACCTGACAGCTGAACAGAAGGGCCCTTACCTGGGTTCGGCGGGAGCCAAGTTCCCTCGCGAATACCTCATCGAATCCATCCTCGATCCCAACAAGGTCGTGGCCCAGGGTTTCCAGACCGTAGTCTTCGCGATGAAGCAAGGCCCCGACCAGATGGGCTTCGTTACCGCCGAAGCTGATGGCGTCGTGACGCTCCGAAATATCGCCGGACAGGTTTCCAAAATTAATCGAGCCGACGTCAAGGAGGAGAAGCATCTCCCGCAGTCGATGATGCCGGTGGGGCTCGCCGCCGGACTCACGGTCGAGGAATTCACCTCGCTCATCGAATATCTTAGCACGCTCAAAGCTATCGGAGGTTGAGCGCGGCACGGAGCCCGCGAGGGTTACGTGGGCAAGGGGACACGGTGACATGGAGAAGTGAAGAGGGCGCCTCCGGGCGCCCTTTTTGTTTGGGGCGGGATGCGATGACATCGCATCCGTCGGGCTCGAGGTAGGGACAGCCCCGCGTGCTGCCCGAGTTGCAAAAGTGCAAATCGGCCTTCGGCCTGTGCAAAGGTGCAAAAGTGGGAGGCAAGTTTCGGGTGGCGGCTGGCGGTTGCGGGTAGGGGCGCCACTGCGTGGCGTCCGTGGGCGATCCGCCTTTGTAGGGTTGGGATAGCTTGCCCGGCTCATCAATGATTCGCCTGCGAACGGACGCGACGCCGTCGCGCCCCTACCTCTTGTATCCCCGGCCAACTTGTCAACTGGTCAACGGGTCAACTAATGCTGCTTGTTTTAGGTGACGGGTGACGGCCCCCGGGGCATCGGCCACTCGGGCGTCGGCATTTCGGCCATCGGCTATCGGCTTCGGGATCCCGGCGGCTGATCCCCGAACGGCCGGCGCCTGATCTCCTGGCTCCCGTGCCCGTCACCCGTCACCCGAGAATGCCCCTCCCTTTAAGCCCTACTTATTGGCCTAAATAACATATCCTCCTATCTGGATACTTGGATACTAACTTGCCTTCCAGCCGGTTACCCTTTTGTTTCCCTGACCTTATGGCAAACTCCTCCTATACCTTCTCCTCCGAATCGGTGGGCGAAGGGCACCCCGATAAGGTCGCCGACAGTATCTCGGATTCCGTCCTCGACGCTTGCTTCGCGCAAGACCGGTTCTCGCGCGTGGCGTGCGAGACGCTCGTCAAAAGCGACCACGTCGTCATCGCCGGCGAACTTACGACCAAGGCGAAGGTTAATTTCGAGGAAGTCGTCCGCGCCGCCATCCGTGAAATCGGCTACGTGAATGACGACGACGTCTTTCACGCCGATAAGGTCTTCATCACGAATCTGCTCACGAAGCAATCGCCCGACATCGCCCAAGGCGTCGACGAACGTAAGGCCGAAGGCAAGAAGCACGCTAAGATGGGCGCCGGCGACCAAGGTATCATGTTCGGTTACGCTACCAACGAGACCCCCGAGCTCATGCCAGCTCCGGTGATGTTCGCCCACCGTCTTAACCGCGAGTTGGCCCGCATCCGTAAATCCGGGGCCAAGGGCACCGAGTGGATTCGCCCGGATTGCAAATCTCAGGTCGCCGTTCGTTACGAAGATGGCGTACCCGTGGCTATCGAGAACGTGGTGATTTCCACTCAGCACACGGCTGATGTCTCGCACCGCCAGATCGAGAAATTCTGTATCGAGCAGGTCATTCTTAAAGTCCTTCCTAAAGCGCTCGTCGGCAAGAAGACCGAATACCTAATCAACCCGACCGGACGCTTCGTCGTCGGCGGCCCTCAGGGCGACTGCGGTCTCACCGGCCGCAAAATCATCGTCGACTCGTACGGCGGCATGGGTCGCCACGGTGGCGGTGCGTTTTCCGGCAAGGATCCGACGAAGGTCGACCGTTCCGCGGCCTACATGGCCCGTTGGGTCGCGAAACATATTGTCGCGTCTGGCGCCGCCGAACGTTGCGAGCTGCAAATGGCTTACGCCATCGGCCACCCCGAGCCGACCAGCATCCACCTCGACACTTTTGGCACTGGAGCGGTGGACGATGCGGTCATCCTCGCCGCGGTGAAAAAGATTTTCCTCTTCAATCCCGCCGAGATTATCCGCCAGCTCGACTTACGCCGCCCGATTTACCGCGCGAGCACGCATTACGGTCACTTCGGCAAAAAAGGCCTGCCGTGGGAAGTCACCTCGAAGCTCCCGGCGTTCATCAAGGCCATCAACGCCAACGTCCGCTAACCTTTCATTCATTACACACCATGTCCGCTAAGAAATCCTCTCGCGCCTCCAACAAGGGGGCCGATTACCATGTCGCCGATCTCAGCCTCGCTGAGTGGGGACGCAAAGAGTTGCAGGTCGCCGAGCACGAGATGCCCGGCCTCATGGCGCTCCGCGCTAAACACGGCAAGCGCAAGCCTCTCAAGGGCGTGCGCATCGCCGGTTCGTTGCACATGACCATTCAGACGGCGGTCCTCATCGAGACGCTGGCCGAACTCGGTGCCTCGGTCCGCTGGGCCTCCTGTAATATTTTTTCCACCCAAGATCACGCCGCTGCCGCCATCGCCAAATCGGGCGTTCCGGTTTTCGCCTGGAAGGGTGAGACGCTCGAAGAGTATTGGGATTGCACCATGAAGGCGCTGACCTGGCCGAATGGCGACGGACCTGAATTGATCGTCGACGATGGCGGCGACGCGACGCTCCTTATCCACAAAGGCTACGAACTTGAGAACGGCTCCAAGTGGGTCGACACGAAGTCAGATTCCGAGGAAGAGCAGATCATCAAAAATCTTTTGAAGAAGGTCGCGAAGCAACGCCCCGGCCACTGGCACAAGGTCGTCAAGAGCTGGAAGGGTGTTTCGGAAGAGACCACCACCGGTGTGAAACGTCTCTACCGTATGCTCGAAGAAGGCTCTCTCCTCATTCCGACCGTCAACGTCAACGACACCGCCACGAAGTCGAAGTTCGATAACCTCTACGGTTGCCGTGAATCGCTCGTCGACGGTATCAAGCGCGCGACCGATGTCATGATCGCGGGTAAGGTCGCCCTCGTCATCGGTTACGGCGACGTTGGTAAGGGCTCGGCCCAATCTCTCCGCGGCCTCGGCGCCACGGTGCAGATCGCCGAAATCGATCCGATCTGCGCCTTGCAGGCCGCGATGGAAGGCTTCCGCGTCGTTACCGTTGAGGATACCCTCGGTACGACCGACATCTACGTCACCGCCACGGGTAATAAAGATATTATCACCCTCGAGCACCTGACCAAGATGAAGGACCAGACGATTGTCTGTAACATCGGCCACTTCGATAACGAGATCCAGGTGGTCCGCCTGAACGCCTTCAAGGGTGTGAAGAAGGATACCATTAAGCCGCAGGTCGATCGGTATACGTTCAAGGATGGCCGCCAGCTCTACATGCTCGCCGAAGGTCGTCTCGTAAACCTCGGTTGCGCCACCGGCCACCCGAGCTACGTGATGTCGACGTCGTTCACCAATCAGGTGTTGGCTCAGATCATGCTTTGGGAGACGCGGGCGACTGCTAAGCCGAGCGTGGTCTTGTTGCCTAAGCACCTCGATGAAGAAGTGGCGCGTCTGCACCTCGGCAAAATCGGTGCTCGCCTGACGAAACTCTCCAAGGAACAGGCTGCGTATATCGACGTGAAAGTCGAAGGTCCCTTCAAGCCGGATAATTATCGATACTAAGCGCGACGCTGCGCGTCGCGAGGGTCACGTGGGTAAGGGGACACGGTGACAAGGGGAAGTGAAGAGGGCGCCTCCTGGCGCCCTTTTTGTTTGGGTGCATTGGGTAGGGGCAGCACCGCGTGCTGCCCTAGCTGTCTCGGGTAGGGGCGCCACTGCGTGGCGTCCGTGGGCGGATCTGACTTGGTAGGATCGAGATAACTTGACCGGCTCATCAATGATTTCTCGGCGAACGGACGCGACGCAGTCGCGCCCCTACCTCGATACAAACGCCAAGGGAAACCGGAAACCGGATGATTGGCTCAGCCCCCATTCTCAGGTCCCAGGTCTCGGCCATCGGGTATCAGGTTCAGGTGTTCGGGTGCAGGTCCCGGGTCAGACGCCCGTACCTGAATACCCGCACCCGAAATCTGAGGCCCGAGACCAGAGACCAGAAAATGTCATCTCTGCCATCGCCGCCGATCAAATCGCGGCGAGTTCGCCGGCGGATTTCATCGATTAAATTGGCAGGGAAGGACGGAGTCGAACCGTCGCCAGCGGATTTGGAGACCGCTGTGCTACCGTAACACTTCTTCCCCGTGGGAGCCCATTTAGGGGAATCATGTCCCCAAAAGCAATCAGAACTGAGTGCCTCCGGGTGCCCTTTTTGTTGGGGTGGCGGGAGCGGGTAGGGGCAGCGCCACGTGCTGACCTAAGTGCAAAAGTGCAAATCGGCCTGCGGCCGGTGCAAAGGTGGGGAGGGGAGAGTATTGAGTATCGAGTATGGAGTATAGGGAGAGACAAGCCCTGGGTGGCAGGTAGTGGTTGCGGGTAGGG
>QYQK01000047.1 GCA_007280935.1 Opitutales bacterium | reverse complement strand
TCGGACGAGAAAGAACGAACGTATCTCCCGTATCGTCCTGCTTCGCGCCATGGATCGGGAAGAAATCGACGTCGCCTATTCGGGTGATATCTGCGCGATCATTGGTCCGAAGGACATCGCCACCGGCGACACTTTGACCATGGAGGATGACCTCATCCTCGAGAAGACTACTTTCGCCGACCCGGTTATCTCGATGTCCATCGAGCCTAATTCGAAGGGCGACCAAGAGCGTCTCTCGCTCGGGTTGCAGCGCTTGGCTCAAGAAGATCCTACTTTCCGTGTCACGACTAACCAGGAAACCGGCCAGACCCTTATTTCGGGTATGGGCGAGTTGCACCTTGAAATCATCGTCGACCGCCTGAAGCGCGAATTCAAAGTCGAAGCCAAGTCCGGCAAGCCTCAGATTTCCTATCGCGAAACCATCAAACTCGCTTCCGAGGGTGTGGGTAAATTCATCCGTCAGTCCGGTGGCCGCGGTCAATATGGTCACGCTGAAATCAAGCTCGAGCCGAATCCCGGCAAGGGCCAGGAAGTCATCAGCGAAATCGTTGGCGGCGTCATTCCTAAGGAATTCATCAAGCCCACCATCGAAGGAATCAACGAAGCTGCCAACAATGGCACCGTCGCCGGCTACCCTGTTATCGATTTCAAGGCCTCCATCGTCTTTGGTTCCTTCCACGAAGTGGACTCCAATGAAATGGCCTTCAAGATGGCTGGTATCTTCGCGTTCAAGGACGCAATGAAAGATGCCAAGCCCATCCTGCTCGAACCGATCATGAAGGTCGAAGTCGTCACTCCTGAGGAATATCAGGGTGATATCATGGGAGACTTAAACCGTCGCCGTGGTCAAATCCAGGGCATGGAAACCAAGAACGGCCTTTGCAATATCAACTCTCTGGTCCCTCTCGCTGAAATGTTCGGATACTCCACGGACGTCCGTTCCCTCTCAAAGGGACGTGCTTCTTATTCCATGGAGCCCGGCAACTTCGAGCAAGTCCCTGCCTCGATTCTCAAGCAAGTCGTCGAGTCTTCCACTCGCGCTCCTGCCCGCACCTAACCTCTCCTCCTGACCCAATTCCCGATGGCCCGCACCAAAATCCGCATTAAGCTCAAAGGTTTCGACTACCGCATGGTAGACCAATCGGCCAATGAGATCGTTGACACCGCCAAGCGCACCGGCGCTCGCGTTACTGGCCCAATCCCGTTGCCTACGGATATCGCTCGCCTCACGGTGAATCGCTCCCCGCACGTCGACAAAAAGTCGATGGACCAATTCGAAATCCGCACGCACAAGCGTCTAATCGAGATTATGGAGCCCAATTCCCAGACGGTAGACGAACTGAAGAAGCTTAATTTACCTTCTGGGGTTGACATCAACATCGTTGTCTAACTCCTCAACCCTTCCACCTTAACCAATAACCCAACGCAGGCCGCCAGCGCCCCTCTTCAGGACCAAGATTCCGCAAGGATATCCTAAGCCTAATGCAGGTCAGCAATGACCAAACGGTTCTCACGAACCACCTGCCTCTTAGAAAATGAAACACCAGCTACTCGGTAAAAAAATCGGCATGACCCAGGTTTACGACGCGGAGAACAACCTCGTCCCTGTTACGGTCATCCAAGCCGGCCCTTGCCCTATTACCCAGGTCAAGACCATGGCCAACGATGGCTATAATGCCGTCCAGATCGCCTTTGGCACCCAGAAGGAGAGTCGCCTCTCCGGTGGCGAGCTCGGGCACCTGCGCAAGGCAGGCGTCGCCCCTCACCGTCACCTCCACGAGATTCGTCAACCAGCTGCGGTCGACGCCAAAGTGGGCGATGTCATCACGGTCGAGAAATTTACCCCTGGCCAAATGGTCGATGTCATCGGCACCGTCAAGGGCCGCGGCTTCCAGGGCGTCATGAAGCGCTACGATATGGCCGGCCAGCCCGACTCTCACGGTCACATGATGCACCGCCGTATCGGCTCGATCGGCATGCGCCAGACTCCGGGTCACGTCTTCAAAGGTAAGCGTATGCCTGGCCACATGGGCTCTGTGCAGCGCACCGTCCAAAACCTCCGTGTTGTTCAAGTCCTCGCCGAGAAAAACCTTCTGCTCATCAAGGGCAGTTTCCCTGGTGCCAACGGCGAGGTCGTCCTCGTTCGTCCAGCCAAGAAGTCCAAGTAACCCATCTAGAACGATCGCGATATGAAGCTCAAAGTTTACAAGCCTGACGGATCTGCCTTCACCGAGAAGGAATTCGATATTCCCTCTTTCGAGGGCAATAAAGGCGTGGCCCTGCTCAAGCAGGTCATCATCTCTTACCAGGCCAACAAGCGCCAAGGCACTTCCAAGACCAAGGATTACGGAGAAGTATCCGGTTCGGGTAAGAAAATGCTGCCTCAAAAAGGCTCCGGCGGTTCCCGTCACGGCGACAAGCGTGCTCCTCAGCTTTACAAGGGTGGTATTGTTTTCGGTCCCCGTCCGCGCGACTGGTCCAAGACCATCACCAATCAGGCTAAGAAAATCGCCCTGCAACGTGCGCTCTTTGAGCTCGCCGCTGACGGTGGTCTTCAGGTCATCGAACGTTTTGAAGTCACCAAGCCGAAGACCAAACTCTTCGTCAAGGTGCTCGCCAACGTCAGCCCAGCCGGCAAGCGACTCCTCGTCGTTGATAGCACCTGGGCCGAGCCAGTGCTCCGCGCTAGCCGCAATGTCGAGCGCGCGATTTTCTCCAACTCTTCCAACCTTAACGCACTCGACCTCGTTCGCACGCCCCGCGTGTTGATTTCCGAGGAAGGCCTCAAAAAGGTCCTCGAACGCGCCAAAAACTAAGTAACGAATACCATGAAGCCAGCTTCTGAAATCATCAGCCGTCCGATCCTGACCGAAAAGGCATCCGGGCTTGCTGAAGCCAATAAGTACGTTTTCGAGATCCTTCCCGGAGCCGACCGTCGTCAAGTAAAGGCTGCCATCGAGGCCTCCTTTAAGGTCACCGTGATCAAAATCAATATCCTCATCCGCAAGGGTAAGGTTCGTCGCAGCCGTTTAGGCAGCGGTTCTATCTACGCCGAGTCCATCTCTCGTCGTGCCATCGTCACCCTGAAGAAGGGCGACGTCATCTCCCTCGCCTAATTCTCGGAGTCATCCCGACATGCCACTCGTAACCCATCGCCCCATCACCCCAGGTCAACGTTTCCTCGTACGCGTCAAGACCGAAGGGCTCCACACCGGCCGCCCCGAGCGTGCCCTAACCGAAAGCAATCACCGCGCCCGCGGTCGTAATTGCTACGGACGCATCACTTCTCGTCGTCGTGGCGGAGGTCATAAAAAACTTTACCGGACGGTAGATTTCCGTCGCGACCGTCTCGACGAAGTTGCCACCGTGCTCCGGATTGAATACGATCCTAATCGCACCTCGCACTTGGCCTTGCTCGAGTACGCCGACAAGACCCTCAGTTATATCTTGGCTCCCGATGGCCTCAAGGTTGGCGATAAAGTCGTCAGCACGAACACCGCTCAAGAGCAATTGGTTCCAGGTCTGTCCTTGCCCCTGCGCTTGATCGCCCCTGCGACCTTTATCCATTGCGTCGAAATCGAACCAGGTCGCGGCGCGCAAATCGCTCGTTCGGCCGGCGGCTTCGCTCAGCTTTTAGGCATCGAAGATGGCCGCGCCATCCTTCGCCTTCCTTCCGGTGAACAGCGTTACATCCACGCTGAATGCCGCGCCACCGTTGGTATCGTCGGTAACGTCGATCACCACAACGCCAGCCTCGGTAAGGCCGGACGTAACCGCTGGAAGGGACGTCGCCCACGTGTCCGCGGTATCGCCATGAACCCTGTCGATCACCCTAACGGTGGTGGCGGTGGTAAGTCTAAAGGCGGAGGCGGTCGTCAACACCTCAAGTCTCCTTGGAGCCAGCTCGCTAAGGGTTTCCCGACGCGCACGAAGTCCAAAGCTTCCAACAACCAAATCATCGTCCGCCGCAATGGCCGGAAGGTGAAGCAGGTCTAATCTGAACCGCTTACCCACACCATGGCACGCTCTCGCAAAAAAGGTTATTTCGTCGACCCACAACTGATCGTCAAGATTGCCGCGGCCCAAAAAGCCAGCAGCCGCAAGCCGATTAAGACCTGGTCGCGTCGTTCGACGGTCACCCCTGAATTCGTTGGTCTCAATATCGAAGTCCATAACGGTAAGGCTTTCATCCCCGTTTATGTGACGGAAAATATGGTCGGTCACAAGTTAGGCGAATTCTCGCCGACGCGTACCTTCCGTCAACACACCCAGCCTTCTCGTAAGGAAGCTCAATAATCTCTTCGTGCGTTCCGCTCTTTCCATGTTCGCTTTCCTCGTTGCCGCTTCCGCGGTCGCCATGGGGACGCGTGCGCTCGGTTTGGCGGAAGCGGACGGCAAGGCTCCGGTTGTCTCGGTCATTACTGGCCAGACGACGGATTTGGTAGTCTTAGAAGGTGGACACGATCGCGGCTTCCGCCCCGGCTCTGTCTGTACGGTGACTCGCAACGGCCGGCCTCTCGGCTCCGTGGTGATCGCCGAAGCAACCCGCTCGCGCGCCGTTGCTTTGATCCTCTCTCTTGATGCCGGCGCTCGGATTCTTTCCGGCGACCTCGTCTCCCCACGCGCTAACCCTCGTATTTGAACAATCATTTAACCAACGTCATGGAAGTCCACGCCACCACCCGCTTTGCTCGTATGTCGCCCCAGAAGGTGCGAGAAGTTGCGCGCCAAATCCAAGGCCTGCCGGCCGAAGAAGCCGTCCAGCTGCTCCGCTTTATCCCGCGCAAGTCTGCTCGCCTCCTGAGCAAGACGCTCGCGAGCGCCATCGCGAACGCCGAGAATAATCACAATCTTTCAAGCACCGACCTCGTCGTTGTTTCCGCCACCGTAAACCAAGGACCCGTCATCAAGCGTTCGATGCCGGCCGCCCGAGGATCGGCTCACCCTATCCACAAGTCTATGAGTCACATTCGCGTGGCTCTCGGCTCCGCCACCAAATAATTTCCGCACCCTATGGGCCAGAAAGTAAATCCAATCGGCTTCCGTTTAGCCGTCCGTCGCAACTGGGAATCTCGCTGGTACGCCACTAAGCGCGACTTCCCGGCTAACATTTTGGAGGACTACCGTATCCGCCAGTACCTGAAGGAAAAACTCCGCCAGGCCGCCGTGCCCCGCATCTTTATCGAGCGTGCTGCCAAGAAGGTTCGCGTCCGTATCTGGACCGCCCGCCCTGGAGTCGTCATCGGCCGCAAGGGAGATGAGCTCAAGAAACTTCGCGAAGAAATCCAGAAGGTCGCCGGTAAGGAACGCATCGACGACGTCATTCTTGAAGTCAACGAAGTGAAGCGCCCTGATCTGGTCGCCCAGCTCGTCGCCGAAAACGTCGCCCTGCAGCTCGAGCGCCGCATTTCTTTCCGTCGCGCCATGAAAAAAGCCGTCCAGACAACCATGAGCAACGGTGCCGACGGCATCCGCTTGCGTCTCGGTGGTCGCCTCGGTGGCGCTGAAATCGCCCGCGTCGAATCCGCCCGCGTCGGTCGCGTCCCTCTCCACACTCTCCGCGAAAATATCGATTATGGTTTCGCAGAAGCTCGTACCCTTTACGGCAAGCTCGGCATCAAGTGCTGGATTTGCGCCAAGGACTCAGAGTTTTAAGCCGATCGAACAACCGAAGAAATCCTAAGACACCATGGCCAATCTCCAACCAGCTCGCACCAAGTGGCGTAAACACCGTAAGGGTAAGATCCGCGGTAACGCGACTACCTGCAATACGCTCTCTTTCGGCGACTTCGGCATCCAGTCTCTGGATCGTGCCCGTTTGCCTGCCAACCAAATCGAAGCCGCTCGTATCGCCATCTCTCGTTCGCTGAAGCGAAAGGGCAAGATGTGGATGCGCATCTTCCCTCACACCCCTGTTACGCGTAAACCGGCCGAAGTCCGCATGGGCTCCGGTAAGGGCAGCGTCGAATACTATGTTTCTGTCGTAAAGCCAGGAACCATGCTTTTCGAAGTGGGTGGCGTCACCATCACCGTCGCTCGTGAGGCGATGCGCCTTGCCGACACCAAACTCCAGGTACGTTGTCGCTTCGTGGCTCGTGAAGAGCTCGAAAAGTATTGATGAACCCGGCTTCGACCACCCATAACTGACCCTTTTCACCGATGTCCACCTACCGGAAAGATAAACCCACCGCTGCCACGGCCCTCCGCCCTCTGGCCCCTGCCGAACTGCAGAAACGTATTCGCGAAGCCCGCGAAGAACTCCTGCAGTTGCGTCTTCGTAAGGCTACGGGCGGCGTCGAAAATCCCTCCCGCTTCCGTGCCCTGCGCCGCGATGTGGCCCGTTGCATGACGGTCCTCTCTGGCCTGTCGACGCCTGCGAAGAAGAAGTAACCCTCCCAACTAACTCAATTCCCGATGTCCGAGTCTCGCTCCAACCGTAAAACCCTTCTGGGTTTCATCGCCTCCCGATCAGGCGATAAGACCGTCAAGGTCAACTTCCAGTACACCGTTCCGCACCCCGTTTACGGCAAAGAAGTCAAGCGCCGCACCGTGTTGCACGCCCATGACGAAAAGAACGAATGTAAAGTCGGCGATAAAGTCGAAATCATGGAAACGCGCCCTCTATCCAAGCTCAAGCGCTGGCGCATCGTCCGCGTCGTTGAAGCTGCGAAGGTCGCCGCCCAATCCGTGGAAGACTGAGTAAGCCACTAACCTAAAACCTAGCTCCTTTATAACATGATTCAGATGCTTTCCCGGCTCGACGTAGCCGACAATACCGGCGCCCGCAAGGTGCGCATGATCCGCCGCCTAGGCCAGTTGACTGATACCGCAGGTATCGGAGACGTCATCATTTGCTCCGTCAAGGATTCGACTCCTGACGCCCAGGTGAAAAAGGGTTCGGTATGCCGGGCCGTCATCGTCCGCACGGTTGCCCCAATCCGCCGTTCGGATGGTAGCTACCTCCGCTTTGACACCAATGCCGTCGTGATCCTTGACGATAACGGCAATCCTAAGGGCACCCGTATCTTCGGCCCCGTTGCTCGCGAACTTCGCGGCAAGAACTTCATGAAGATCATCTCCCTCGCTCCTGAGGTACTCTGAAAACCATGTCCAAGACTGACATCAAAAAAGGCGACGAAGTCGTCGTCATCGCCGGCGCCGAAAAGGGCAAGCGCGGGAAAGTAGTCAACTACAACCGGGCTGATGAACGCCTGACTGTCGAAGGCCTCAATCTCGTCAAACGCCACTTGAAGCGTACGCAAGACGGACAGGGCGGCATCACCGAGCGTGAAGCCCCCATCCACCGCTCCAACGTGATGCTGGCCTCCCTCTGGGACGCCCGACGCGCCAAGAAGCCAGCCAAAGCCGCTAAATAATTCCAACGAAACCACCCGAGATTTTTACGATAATGTCTACGCCACACCTCAAGAAGGTATACCTCGAGAAGGTCGTTCCGGAGCTCATCAAGAGCCGCGGTTATAAGAACGTCCACCAGGTCCCCAATCTCACCAAGATTGTCCTCAACTCGGCTTTCAAAGCTGATGCCGATAAAGGCCATATGGCTGAAGTCGTCAAAGAAATCACCAAGCTCTCGGGCCAGAAACCCGTTATCACCAAGGCTAAGAAAAGCGTCGCGAGCTTCAAAGTTCGTCAAGGTATGCCTTTGGGTTGCGTGGTCACTCTCCGGGGTGCGCGCATGTGGGAGTTTTACCTTCGCCTGACGGCCGTGGCGCTTCCGATGATCCGCGACTTCCGCGGTACCTCCAACCGTCTCGACGGGCGCGGTAATTATTCTCTCGGCATCACGGACCACACGATTTTCCCCGAAACCCAGGCTGATGGTTCGCAACGCGCTAACATCGGCATGGACGTGATCATCGTGACCACCGCCAATACCGACGATGAAGGCCGCGAGTTGCTCCGTAGCCTCGGAATGCCTTTCCGCCGTTCCACGGCTGCCACCGAGGCCGCTGTCGCCGCCACTGCCGCCGCTAAAGCCTAAACCTTAAATCCTTAAACTTTACCAGCATGGCCAAGAAGTCTGTCATCCAACGCGCCCTCAAGCGCGACCGTCTCGTTAAGAAGTTCTCTGCTAAGCGCACCGAACTCAAAAAAATCCTCTCCGATCCTAAGGTGACCGAAGAGGCTTTCTACGAAGCGCAACGTAAGCTCTCCGAGCTTCCCCGCAACTCATCGCCGGTTCGCCATAAGAACCGCTGCTCTATCTCCGGTCGTCCTCGTGCGTTCATTCGCAAGTTCGGTCTCTCTCGTATCACTTTCCGCGAACTCGCCCTCAACGGCCAGATTCCCGGCGTCACCAAGGCATCTTGGTAATCCTCCACGAACTACTAACATGTCCGCTTCTACTGATACAATTGGGGATTTCCTCACTTCCGTTCGTAACGGCTCACAGGCTAACAAGGCCGTGATTTCCGTACAATGGTCCCGCCTTCGCGAAGGGGTCGCTCGCATTCTTTCCGAATCCGGTTACGTCTCCGGCTACCGTAAGGCCGAGCGCGAAGGTCTTCCCGTTCTCGAAGTTTCGCTCAAATATGTGGCTGGAGTTCCTGCCATCACGAGCATCGAGCGCGTTTCCACTCCTGGTCGTCGTGTTTACGCCGGCTACACCACCGTCCCTAAGGTCATTGGCGGCATGGGTGTTTCCATTCTCACCACTTCACGTGGCGTCATGACCGACGCCGAAGCCCGTCGCCAAAAAGTAGGCGGCGAGCTTCTCGCCAAGGTCTGGTAACCCCGACCCACTAAAACAAATAAAGTCATGAGCCGAATTGGTAAGCAGCCCGTCACAATCCCCGCCGGAGTCAAAGTCACCGTCACTGGTAACGTTGTTTTCGTCGAAGGGCCTAAGGGCAAACTCTCAAAGCCTTTCCCTAAGGAGATCGGTGTCACCGTTGCCAGTAATATCGTCACGGTCGCCGACCTCACGGAAAAGAAAGAAGCGGGCGCCCTTCACGGCACCATCCGCGCCATCATCCGTAATATGGTTGAAGGCGTCGCCACGGGTTACTCCAAGACCCTCCTGATTGAAGGCGTTGGTTTCAAGGCCATCCTCAAGGGTAACAAGCTCGACCTCGCGTTAGGCTATTCTCACCCGATTAACTACGAAATTCCTGCGGGAGTCAGCGTGGTGGTGACCGACGGCACCAAATTACTCATCTCCGGTCCTGATCGCCATATGGTTGGTCAAGTGGCCTCGACCATCAAGCTCTACAAGCCTGTCGAGCCTTACAAAGGTAAGGGCGTCCGCGTCGAAGGTGAATACGTACGCCGCAAGGAGGGCAAGAAGACGGCCTAATCCGCTCGCCTCACTTTTCCATGAAACTGCAGAAGAAGAATCTACTCGCCCAAAAGCGTCGCTGGCGCATCCGCAAAACGGTGCGCGGTACCGCTGCCCGCCCACGCGTGGCTCTCAAGATGACACACATGCATCTTTACGCCCAAGCTATCGACGACGACAAGGGTGTGACCCTCGTTTCGCTCGCGACCACCTCCAAGGATCTGCGTGGCCAAAAACTCCGGCCCACCGTGGCTGGAGCTACGGTTTTCGGCGAAGCCTTCGGCGTCAAAGCCAAAGCCGCTGGTCTCAACGTTGTGGTCTTCGACCGCGCTGGTCGTCGTTACCACGGAACCGTCAAGTCCTTTGCCGAAGCCGCACGTAAGTCCGGCCTTAGCTTCTAATTTACATGAGCGAAGTAACCAAGAATGTCGCGGCTCCGGCCGCCCCTGCTGCCGGACCCGGCGATCGTCGTGGTCCTGGCGGTGATCGACGTGGTCCTGGCGGCCCCGGCGGTCCTGGCGGACCTGGCGGCCCAGGGGGTCGTCGTAATGGTCCTGGTGGTGGCCGTCCTCAGCGTCGCGATGGTCGCGGCAGTGATGCGCCTGCATCTGAATACAACGATAAGGTCGTTCACATCAATCGATGCTCTAAAGTCGTGAAGGGTGGACGGCGTTTCAATTTCGCCGCCTTGATCGTCGCGGGTGACGGCAAGGGTCGCGTCGGTGTCGGTTACGGCAAGGCCAAGGAAGTTCCTGATGCGATTCGCAAGGGAACCGACCGCGCCCACCGCGCCCTCGTCCGCGTCAATCTTCGCGGTAACACTATTCCTCACGAAGTAATCGGACACGCCGACGGTGGTGTCGTCATGCTTCGTCCGGCGGCGCCTGGTACCGGCTTAATCGCGGGTGGTGGCGTCCGTGCGGTTCTTGAAGTGGTCGGCCTCAAGGACGTTCTTTCCAAATCCATGGGTTCAAACAACCCTCAGGCCATCGTGAAAGCGACCATGGACGGCCTGTCCAAGCTCCGTACGCTCGAACAAATCAAGAATCTCCGCGCTTAAGCGGAACACACCGACATGAAACTCGACTCTCTGCCCAAAATTAAGGGCTCCACTCATCGCCATAAAATCCTCGGCCGCGGCCGCGGTACTGGTCACGGCAAGACTTCCGGTCGTGGTCACAAGGGCATGAAAGCTCGTTCCGGTGGCGGCCATCGTCCCGGATTCGAAGGTGGCCAGATGCCCCTTTACCGTCGCTTGCCTAAGCGCGGATTTAATAACGTAAATCGCATCGACTACGCCGTCGTCAATGTGTGCGACATCCAAGAGCTCGAAGGCAAGGTCTTCGGTCTCGAAGAATTCAAGGCCGCAGGCGTTTTACGCTCCAATGCTCCGATCCTTAAGGTTCTTGGCACGGGTGATCTTTCACGCGCGGTCACTGTTAAGGCGCATCGTTTCTCTGATTCGGCTAAAGCCAAGATTTTGGCCGCAGGCGGAAAAGTGATTCTGATTGAAGAGAAAAAAGCGACCGGAGTCGCTGAGTGAACCTCGGTTCGCAAAGCTCCATCATGTTTTCGGCCTTCGCCAACTGTTGGAGGATTCCAGAACTGAGGGCCCGGCTGGTCGCCACGGTCGCCCTGATTTTCGTAGCGCGGATCGGCGCCAACATCCCTCTGCCGGGGATCGACCCTAAGGACATCATGGATTACTACCATTCGATGGCCGACAAATCCTCCGGTGGCGTGGTCGCGATGTATAATATGTTCACCGGTGGCGCACTCCTTAAGGGTGCGGTTTTCTCCTTGGGTATCATGCCTTATATCAGTGCATCGATTATCATGCAGCTGATGTCGGCCGTCGTGCCTTCCATCGCCCGCTTGCAGCAAGAAGGCGAAGTCGGTCGTCAGAAGGTAGCCCAATACTCCCGCTACCTCACGATTATCATCGCGGTTGTTCAGTCGGCTTTGTTACTGGGTGCTTTCTGTAATCCTCAGCAGGTCGGTCAGGCTCTTGGTTTAGGAAATTTCCAGGGCACGATCGTGGTCATGCAGAGCAAGACGCTCTTCGTGTGTCTCGGCATTTGTCTCCTGACCTCCGGCGCCATCGTCATGCTTTGGCTGGGCGAACAGATCACCCAGCGCGGCATCGGTAATGGCACGTCCGTCCTGATCACCATTGGCATCTTGGCCGATATTCCTGGAGCGATTACTTCTTTCGTCGGTTTGACTTTCGGTGGCAAAATCGGAGATGCCGCCGCCAATTCCCATGGCTGGGAAAAGGCCGCCGGGATGGCATTGCTCTTCGTACTCGTGACTGCTGCGATGGTGGCGATTAACCAAGCGGTCCGTAAGATTCCCATCCAATATGCCCAGCGCATGGTTGGTCGGAAGATGTACGGTGCCCAGACCAATTATTTGCCGCTGAAGGTGAATTACGCAGGCGTCATGCCGGTCATTTTCGCGGGTGCCATCATGAGCTTCCCTCCGATGCTGCTCAATCCTTTGAGCACCTTGTCGCCGCAACTCGCTTTTCTCCGTACCTGGGCAGATTTCTTTTCTCGTAACAATGGTTTTTACTACACCGTTTACGCGATTCTGATCTTTGGTTTCAGCTACTTCTGGATCAGCATCATGTTCCGTCCGGTGCAAATCGCAGACGATCTTAAGAAAAATAACGGTTACATCCTCGGCGTTCGTCCTGGAGAGCATACGGCCCAGTTCCTCGACTTCGTGATGACCCGTCTCACGTTGGCTGGCTCCTTGTTCCTGCTCATCATCGCCTTGATGCCCGACCTATTCATCTTGCAGCTTAATTTCCCGATGCGCTTGGCTACTTTTCTGGGTGGCACCGGGGGCTTGATCACCGTTGGCGTCATGTTGGATTCGATGCGCCAAGTGGAGACCTATTTATTGCAACGCAACTACGAGGGCTTCCTGAAGAAGGGACGGATTGGCGGAGTCGCCGTCCCCGCAGCGGGCCTCCGGGCTGAATCTGAAGCAAGTGCTTTGGGTTCGCTGGAAAAGACCTGCCTCATCCTTTTTATTCTCGGTACCTTAGCCTGGGCCTTGAATCATTGGGGTCCTCTTGCTCGCTGAGCCTCGTCGGATGATTGATCTGAAGTCGGGCGATGATGTCAGCCGTATGCGTGCCGCTTGTACGGCGGCCGCCCGCGTCCTGCACGACCTTGCCGATTTGGTTGTCCCAGGTATTTCTACGGCCGGCCTGGATGCCGCAGCCCGCGGCTTGATGCTGCGGCACGGGTGTGAGAGTGCCTGTTTGGGTTATGTGGTGGGGCGACTCAGTTACCCCGGCCACGTCTGCATTTCTTTAAACGATGAAATCGTGCACGGTATCGGCGCCCCGGATCGGATTATCCGCGAAGGAGATTTGGTCTCTCTCGATGTGGTTGTCCGGCGTGAGGGCTTTATCGGAGATAATGCCCGGACTCTCCTCGTGGGCAAAGTAGCCCCGGATGCCCGCCAGCTGTGTCAGGACACCGAAAAAGCGCTGATGGCAGGAATCGCAGCGGTTCGACCCGGAAGCAGGGTCGGGGACATCTCTGCGGCCATCCAGGCGGCCTTGGCCCCCGGCGGCTATGGCATCGTTCGTGACTTCGTTGGGCACGGGGTAGGGCGCAAGATGCACGAAGAGCCCCAAATTCCTAATTATGGCAAAGCGGGTACTGGACCTAAGTTATTGCCTGGAATGGCTTTAGCCATTGAACCCATGGTAAATTTAGGCACCCATAAGATTGTTATGGCCGCCGATGGTTGGACGGCCCGGACCGCCGACGGCAAGCCTTCGGCTCACTTCGAACACACCGTTTTAGTGACTGAAACAGGGGTCGAAATTTTAACTCTGCCTTAACCGCATTTTTTGCTTCCAAATCCACCACGAACCTTCAAGTTCCGACCTCTTTCCCACCTTCCAACCAGCACGGACACCATGCCTCGAATCCTCGGCGTAGACATTCCCAACAACAAGAAAGTAGAGATTTCTCTCCGCTATATCTATGGTATCGGCCCCTGCCGTGCCACAGAGATTTGCGAAGCTTTAGGCTTTGATCCTGCCATGCGGGCCCAAAATCTTTCGGAGGAACAGCTTAATAAGATCGTCGAGTACATTGTGCGCATGGGTTACAAGTGTGAAGGCGATTTGCGCCGCGATATTGCGCAAAACCTGAAGCGCCTTCAGGCTATCAAGTGCTACCGCGGCTTGCGCCACTTCCGTGGTCTCCCGGTCCGTGGTCAACGTACCCGTACCAACGCTCGTACTCGTAAGGGTAAGCGTAAGACGGTCGGCGTCGCCGCTGCTCCCGCGAAGTAAAATTTATCTCCTAATATTATTTAACGATGAGCGAAGAAGCCCCCAAGACTCCCAAGGTACGTAAGCCAAAAGCCCCTGCGGCTGATGCTGCTGCCCCTGCCGCCGACGCTGCCGCCCCCGTGGTTGCTCCCGTCGAAGCTGCCGCCCCGGAGCGCAAAGAAATCACCGCCAAGGAATTGCTC
>QYQK01000016.1 GCA_007280935.1 Opitutales bacterium | reverse complement strand
CATGGCGTCTGGGGTCTTGGCATCCTAGCCCGTCGTGGTGCCGCCATCGCCCCCGGCGAAGCTTTCAGTGGCAAGCCTACGCCCGTGGCACCGCTCGCCGAGCGTGCCGCCGCGGCGCAGCGTCTCGTGCCTTTGCTTGCCCATGCTGACGCCGAAGTCCGTGCACAGGCCGTTCGGGCGCTCGAAGAAGCCCCGCTGAAGGGTAACGACCTTCCGCTCGGTAAATTGATTCTCGATCCGTCTCTGCGCGTCCGTTCTTTCGCCGCCATCGCCGCGGGTCGACTTGGTGCCGATAAGACTCTTCCCGAAATCCTTACGATGCTGAAAGAGAATGCGGATAAAGATCCCGTACTTCGTCACGCTGGGTCTTTTGCGATCGACTTAATCTGTCAGAACTCCGCCTCGTTGGAGGCCGTCGCCCAAGATGCCAATGAATCTATCCGTCTGGCGGTCGTGATTGCTCTCCGCCGTCGCCTTGATGCTTCCGTGTCACGCTTCGTTGCCGACCGCTCGGTGTTGGTCGCCGATGAGGCCATCCGTGCTATCCACGATTTAGGCCTCGAAGCGGGCCGGCCGGCTGTCGCCGCTTTGATTGACCATCTGGAGACTCGGGAATGGACGACGTTCATGCTCCGTCGCCTGACGCATAGCGCTTTCCGGCTTGGCGGAGAGCAGAATGCCGCCCGCGTGGTTGCGATTGCCGTGAACGAAAAACTTCCAGTCGAGGCCCGTGCCGAAGCCCTGCGCCTGCTTGCCCAGTGGTCTATTCCTTATCCCGTTGATCAGTCTACGGGTCATTGGGCTCCACTACCCTCACGCGATGCCAAGGAACTCCGGGCCAGTTTGAGTGCCGGTCTTCCCGCTTTGCTGAAGGGTGATTCGGATATTCTCCGCGCCTCCTTGGAACTCGTCGAACTGTATAAACTCGAAGTCGCTTCGCTCTCGAACGAACTCCTTTCGAGCCTGGTCGCTAACGTCAAGTTGAGCGGATCCGCTCGGGCGAAAGCTTTGGAGTTATGGCTTGAACGTAAGCCTGCTGATTTCACCGAGGTCGCCGGTAAGTATGCCAAGGATACGCAGGACGACGTGGCCATGGTGGCCGTCGGCGCCTTGGCACACCTGAATCCGGCGCAAGGCCTCATCGAGCTTGCGAAGGCGGTGACGGCGCCTTCGGCGGCCCGTCAGCAAGGGGCATGGAAGGCCCTTGGGAAATTGCAGGCTGTCGGAGCCGAAGTACTCTTTGTTGAGAACCTTAAATCCCTCGAAAAAGCCAAAGGGATTTCCCCCGCCGCTATTGAACTGCTCGCCGCGGCGTCTCTTCGGGCCGAACCCGCCGTCGTAGCCGCGCTCGCCGCGACGCAGAAAGCCTTGGCCGAGGGTGCGGACAAACTTTCCAGATGGATGCCGGCCCTCGAAGGCGGCGATGCCAAGAATGGCTTCGCGCTCTTCCAGGCCTTGCCCGCGGGCCAGTGTCTGCGCTGTCACCGCGCTTCGGATGACTCCCATGCCGCCGGCGGTGAAGCCGGTCCGAATCTCGTCGGCGTGGCCAAGCGTGGTGATCGTCGCTACTTGCTCGAATCAATCGTCAACTCCGGGGCCGTGGTCGTCGCAGGCTATGGTTCGGTGAATATCGAGCTCGCGAATGGCGGGGCCTTGGTGGGCGCGTTGCTCAAGGATGCGCCGGAGTTCGTGGACATCGATGTCGCGGGTAACCGCTGGCGGGTCGCGCGCAAAGATATTAAGTCCATGACTGCCCCGGTTTCGGGCATGCCTATTTTGGATGCCGTGCTTTCGCTTAATGAAGTCCGCGATTTGGTCGCTTGGCTCTCTACCTTGGATAAGGAAGCCAAGGTGGCTAAGGGCGCAAAGGCTGCAAAACCCACCTTGCCAGCCGAACCTAAGCTTTTGGATATTTCGACGATTAAGCCGGTCGCAGCCGCCGCTGGGGTCGATCCAGCCGTGATGGCGGCTGGCAAACAGGGCTTCATGCTCTGCATGGCCTGCCACGGGCCCAACGCCGAAGGCACGGTAATCGCGCCGCCCTTGGCCCTGTCGAATTGGGTCAATGGTCCGGCGGAAAACCTGATTCGCATCCAGCTCCGCGGGTTGCAGGGGCCGATCAAAGTTTCGGGTAAGGATTACGTCACGCCTGTGCCCATGCCCCCGCAAGCGCAACAGACCGACGAGCAGATCGCCGCCGTCCTGACCTATGTGCGCAATAGTTTCGGCAACTCCGCCTCGGCCGTAAAGCCGGAGCAGGTCAAGGCGTTGCGCGGCGAAGTCGGCAAGCCCATGCTGACTGAATCCGACCTCGTCCCGACGAAGTAAGCTTTCGGGTATCAAAGCAAAGGCCCGGAACTCGCGAGAGGATCGGGCCTTTTTCTTCTGGCGATGTGACTGGATTATCTACCCGCTTAGTGAGGCGGGGGAGACGCCCCGGCTTTCGGCATGGCCTTGAGGGAAATGAGTCCAGCGCGACCGTCGGGCATCACGCCGATCTCGGCCGCGAGTTCGCCTTTGCGGGCTAAGTCTTCCCACTGTCTGCCTTTTCCTTCCTTCACATAAAAGGCCTCGATGCCGAAGCGGAGTTGCCTGTAGCGGGTAAGGCCCTTGAGGTAGAGTCCTTGGCTGGGTCTGATGAACGTCGGTTTTTCGGCCACGCCCGTTCCATCGGCTTGACGTGTGAGAGGAACGTATACGGCGGTGTCGGCTGGAAGATTCCCAAGCTGGAAATCCGCACCGTCTGTCTGGGGATTCGGGTGCAATTTCTTATATTCAGCAATCAGTGAGCGTTGTTGCACCTCGGTGGCGGTGCTGAAGTCGTAGTTAAGGATAACATACTCACCTTTTAGAAGGTCGCGCGGGTCGACTGGGCGACAGCGGAGCACGATCCGTTCGCCGGAGTCGCCAGGTTGCTGATGACGCCAGACCATCCAGCCGATGGTCGAGACCTGGAGTACGACCGCGGTCCAGAGCAAGGTGCGGCGTCGTGGCGTGACGACCGCGATGGCGGATTCGAGCCAGGCTGGGCGATAGTCCGGGCTCACTTCAGGCTGATAAGGTTCGCGCTGCGTCTTCCAGACGCGGGCCAGCACGAAGAGGATGACGCCGAGGAGGGCGAAGAAGCCCGCCATCGTGAGCATCCCGAGGTCCTTGCTGATGTCGACGTAGCGGACGATCAGCCAGGTCAGGAAGACCAGCGAGCCGTAGACGTAGGGGCGCATGCGCCCTTCGGTGAGTCCGAGGCGGATGAGCCAGACCGAAAGGATGAGCGTGGCGACATTGCCTGTGGCGATCATCAACACCTGGAAGACATCATGACCTTTGCCGGCCAGTTCATAGCCGAGGCCGATCAGCAAGATCGCCAGCGCGATGCCCGCGGGCCAGATGCGGAGGAATTGGCGGGAGCGGATGGCCAAGCCGAGCGCCACGGCCGCGCCACCGAGGATGAGCCAGCAGGCGAGGCTATCGGTGCGGAAGAGGTGGCTCGTCATCGGGTTGCGGATCTGGCCGATCGCGATGGTGGCAATCGTGGCGCCTACCCCGCCGATGAAGCGCCAGCCGCGGGCGCGGGCATCGCCGACCGCGTGCAACGAGGCGATGATCAGCGGGAGCATCATGTATTGCGCACTCAGGTCTTCACGCGAGATCCAGGCGAACACCAGGGACCAGGCGACGGCCCCGGCGAGGAGCGGTCGGAAGCGGCGGTAGGCCGCGACGGCGGCCGGTGCGATCAGTAGGAAGAACAGCGGGCGAGGGTCGGAGGTGAGGCCATGCCAGGAACTACCGAAGGAATGGGTGGTCTCCGCTCCGAGCCAGCAGCACGCGAGGAGCAGGCTGCCCACGTAGAGCAGGCTTGAATCGAGCAGGATGGCGAAGGGCAGGGAGCCGACGCACCAGGCCAGGAACGCGTCCGGCTGATGCGCATCCAGGTGGTAGATCTGGCCCGTCAGGGCGATAGCGGCGCCGAACATGATGCAGCCGGCTAGGGCGCCGAGCACCGAACCTTGGCGGGAGTCGCGGCGGAGATACCAAAGCCCGATGCCTTGGAGGCCGATGAGACCGCCGAGAACCGTGGCCAAGCGCCCCGAGCGCGAAAGGTCATCCCAGTTATGTCCAATGACAAGAAGGAGGGCGGCGCCCAGCAGGAGCACGCCGAAGGTACGCAGCACGAAGGCCATGCGGCCTATGCCGCCTTCTTCCTCCGGATAGCGGGAGAGGATCTGGTCCCGTTGTCCGGGTTGCAGGACGCCTTGTTCTTGCCAGAGCTGGGATTCTTTCGCCAGCCATTCGCGGAAGCCTTGAGGGAGGGACATACGGACAGTTTAGCGACCGAGGTCGTGGGTGAAAGCCGGAAAACGTGCCCCGGGTATTGAAAAAAGTAATATCAATAATCGGGGCGGCCGATGCATCCAACAAAAAGCCCCGGGGTCGCCGGGGCTTTGGTCAGGAGATGACGGTCGCCTTAGGCGATGGTGACTTCTTTGTTGAGGTAGACGTCTTGGATCGTGTGCAAGAGCTTAGCACCTTCGGCGATCGGGCGTTGGAACGCCTTACGACCGGAGATGAGGCCTTGACCGCCGGCACGCTTATTGATGACGGCCGTCTTGACGGCTTCGGCGAAGTCATTGTTGCCGGAAGGACCGCCGGAGTTAATCAGGCCGATGCGACCCATGTAGCAATTGGCGACCTGGTAACGCGTGAGGTCGATCGGGTGATCGGTTGAGAGATCGGTGTACATGCGCTTGTCGATCTTGCCGTAAGAAGATTCCGTGGCCTGGATGGCCAGGTAGCCGCCGTTGTTTTCCGGAAGCTTCTGCTTGATGATGTCGGCGCAGATGGTGACGCCGAGGTGGTTGGCCTGACCAGTAAGGTCGGCGGACACGTGGTAATCTTTGTCCTTCTGTTTGAAGGCGCTGTTACGGGTGTAGCACCAGAGGACCGTCGCCATACCCATTTCGTGGGCGGCTTGGAAGGCGTGGGAGACTTCGATAATCTGGCGGTTGGTCTCGGGGGAGCCGAAGTAGATCGTCGCACCGACGGCCGCGCAGCCCATGTCGGCGGCTTGCTTGATCGTGCCGTACATCACTTGGTCGCCGACGTTGGGATAGGTGAGCAACTGGTTGTGGTTGATCTTCACCATGAAGGGGATCTTGTGGGCGTAGCGACGGGAGACGCTGCTGAGGACGCCGAAAGTCGAGCAGACCGCGTTGCAACCGCCTTCGATGGCGAGCTTCACGATATTTTCGCCGTCGAAGTAGATGGGGTTCTTGGCGAACGAAGCGCCGGCGGAGTGTTCGATGCCTTGGTCGACCGGTAGGATGGAAACGTAGCCCGTGTTAGCGAGGCGACCAGAGCCGTAGAGGCGCTGGAGGTTGGCCAGGACCCGATTGTTGCGGTCCGAGGCGGTAAAGGCGTGTTCAACCCAATCAGCGCGCGGCTGGTGGATCGCATCCTTTGAAATCTTCGGGTTCTTGAACCCGAGAAGATTTTCGGCTTCAGTGCCGAGGTGTTGTTGGATTTCGCTGTAGGTGCTCATGGTTCTAGGAAAGTGAGGTCCGAATCAACGCGGACACCTCCCCAAAAGGGGGAGTTGGAGGGCAGGCTTCAAGCCATAATTCATAAACCTCCATAAAACCCTCAAGGGGCTGTTATACTTGCCCGAAAAAAGGCGGCAGTTGCCTAAATCTGCCAATCTTCGCCGGTCGCCGAGGCGGGTCGGGGTAGCTCGGGGTGCGGGGCGGTGACGATGTGCAGGACGGCTTCGCCACCTCCTGCCAGTTCGCGGGCCCGCCGGACGGCTTTGGCCAGCGCGGCCGTGGGGTTTGTTTCGTCCCAGGGGATGACGTTCTCCACTCCGATGGTTTCGACCAACCCGGCATTCTGGAAGATCGCCATGGTCTCGGGCTTAGCTTCGCAAAGGATCAGATGGCGCTGCGCCGCTTTCAGCGTCTCGGATAAATCGCGCAATAAAAGGACGCCATTGGCGTCGAGGTGGATGGCCTCGCGGAACTTTACCACCATCACTTTCAGATTCGGATCCGATGAAGCGCGGCGCAGATGCTCGTGGAAGGCTTGGGTCGCGCCGAAGTGCAGGCTACCTTCGACGTGCAGGATGGAAATACCCGTTGTCCCTTGGCCCTTGGGACGTACCTTGATTTCGCCGGCTTCGGAGAAGTCATATTCAACAACTTCGGGCTTCGAAGTCTTGCGCAGGTAGAAGGCCACGGCGATGCCGGTACCGAAGAAGATCGCCACGTCGAGCGGGGCGATGAGGGCGGTGATGAAAGTCGCGAGGAAGACCGTGCGGTCTTGGACGCCGGATTTTAAAATTAATTTGATCACCGCAAAATTGGCCAATTCGATTTCCGCCAGGATGACCAGGATTGCCAAGCATGAGAGCGGCACGAGGGCGACCCAGCTGCTGATCAGCAAGCCGGCCGCGAGGATGATCAGGCCGCAGAACAACGATGCGTAAGCCGTGCGGGCGCCGCTGGCGACATTGAGGGCCGAGCGGCTGATTGAGCCCGAGGCGGCCATGCCACCCGAGAAGGCGCAGGCGAGGTTGGCCATCCCGAGCCCGAAGACTTCTTGGTGCAAATCGGAAGCGCGCCCCGTTTTTAGGGCCGAAGCCCGGGCATTGGCCGTCCCTTCGATGATGACCAGCACCGCGAGGGCGAGGGCTGGGGAGAAGAGCGTGGATAAAGTGTGCGCAGAAAATTCGGGTAGGTGGAGCACGGCGGCGGAACGCGCCGCATCGCCGACATAATGGACGAGGTCGGCATGGGAGCCTTGGTTATGGATGACCGATTGACCTAGGGCGGCGCCGATGGTGGCTACGGTGATGGCGCCCACGATGGCTTTGCCCGCACCGTAAGGTTTGCGTAGTAGGAAGTAAGTTATCCCGGTGACGATGGCCAAATAGAAATCGACGTTGATGAGAAGATGTCGGCCCATTTTTACGGCAGCCCAGGTGACTTCGAAGATCGATTCGCCGCTGTGGTCGCCGGGCATGCCAAGCGCGGTGGGTAATTGCAGGGCGATGACGCGGAGCGCGGCGGCGGCGATGTAGGCGGAGATGACTGTGCGCGGTACGAAATCAGCAAAGCCTCCCAGGCGTAGCCATGAGGATAGCAAGAGGAAGATGCCAGCCATCAGCACCAAGGTCGGCAAGGCCGCCGCCCGTTGTTCGGGTGAGATCGCGCCTAAGGTTGCAAAGGCGCCGAGGAGCAAGGCGGCGGAGGCATTGGTCGGGCCGGCGGAGAGGTTGGCCGAGCCGCTGAAAATTGGCGCCACAAAAGCGGCCACCCCGCAGCCGACGAGCCCGCACCAGACCGGCAGGCCCGCTTTCATCGCGAAAGCCATCGACATCGGAAAGGCCAGCAAGGCCACGCTCAGTCCAGCAATCAGGTCGGCCTTGACGGTCGGCCCATCCATCTCTTTGCCCACGCGTCCAATCGGAAAGAGGGCGGGACGGGGAAGGGCGACGGCTTTTTTAAGCAGTCGGATGAGATCTTGAAGTAGTCCGTTCAGGCCCTGTAACACGGTTCAGTTGTTGACGAGGCAAGGTGCGCCTTCAACCGCTTTCTTGTTTTAATTAAAAGCTTCAGGATCAAGCTGCCGGATTAACGACTGTTGCAACTGGCCGAAGCAGGCGTAGCAGGCGAGGGCGTGACGCTTTTCGGTCGGCAGGCTTTCGTCGTCGTCCAGGTCGCTGGGGTCTTCCAGCTGGTCGTCCGAGATATCGGCGAAGACGAGGTCGCGCAGGGCGAAACGGACGGCGGAGAGCGCCCGTAAGAAGGCACAGGCTTGGGCCTCGTCTCGTAATATGATTACGGCCGGGTCGCCTTTGGCTTGGGCAAAAGCGTGGGCCAGCAGGCGGGCTTCTTCGGTGGCGTGGGCGGAAAGGTTCTCCGTCCAGAAGCCGGCGATTTCTAGGTCGTTATCGGGAATTTGGGCTCGGTTCACGCTGACGCGGGCCGCCGCCGGCGCGATCAGTTTAAGCAGATCGGTCAGGACGGTCCGGGCTTCGGCCGTCATGCTGAGGCGTAGTTCAGGCATCTTTTTCGAGCAGGGCGTTCAGGTGCCATTGCTGTAACTCCAAAGCGAGCATCTCCGCGCGTTCGCGTTCGCCTGTCCAGACGGTGGTGCGCCCGTTTTGATGGATGGTCCGCATGAGTTTTTTGGCTTCCGGACTGGTGATGCGCAAGACGCTGACGAAAGCGATGACGACATAACTTTGATAATTGATCGGATCGTTCAGAACGACCACGTTCCACTTGGGAGCGGGGGCGACAACCGTCTGGGGCTTATTTTCGAGCTTAGTTTTCGGCTTAGCCATGTGGGCTTAGGTCTGATCGAGACTGTAAGGTCTCGAGCAGATTCCGCAAGCCGACGATGAGCTCATTTATACGAACGCCGTCCTCCGCTTGCCCGGGGTCCACTTCAATCGAGTTAGCCAGGCGGGCGAGGCTGGCACAGGACATCAGCGAGAGCATGCCTTTGATTCCGTGGGCTTCCCGGCTTAGTAATTCGAGATTACCAGCATCTCTGGCGACCTCCAGCTGGTGAATCATGTCTTGGGCATGGCGCACGTAAGATCGGGCGGCGCAGCGCAGGTCTTCCGCCTCCTCGGCTTCGGCCTGATGAATGGCTTGGCTGAAATCGTCAGCTTCAGCCTTGTTTATCGTTATATTTTGGCTGGCGAAGACCTCCAATTTTTCGAGGAGTTCGGTGCCGCGGACGGGTTTGGCCAGGTAGGCGTCGAAGCCGGCGATTTCACAGCGGGCCCGATCGGTTTCTTGGGTCATCGCCGTCAGGGCGAGCAGGAAAGTGTGGCGCCGGTTGCGATCCCGCTCCTCGGCCCGGATGGTTGTGGCGACATCGATGCCGTCGTGCAGAGGCATTTGGATGTCGAGGATGGCCACGTCAAAATCCTTGGCCCGCCAGAGCTCCAGCGCGGCCTCGCCGTCGACAGCGGCATTGACCTCATGGCCGGCACGCCGGAGCCGCGCGACGGCGACTTCGCGGTTCACTTCATTATCCTCGGCGACGAGAATGCGCAAGCGACGGCGCGGACCGTTCGGGCGAAGTACGGTGCTATCATCACTGTGTAGAGGGAGTTCGGCGACAAATTTTGCGGCGAGCGCCGTCAGCGTGAGGGGTTTGTAAAGTTGGGCATGGCGGCGTAGTTCTAATTCCGGCGCGGTCATGAGGATGGTCAATTCACGGGGAATGGCCGGGAGGCGCGGGTTGACGTCGTCGGGTAAGTCAATGAGGGCGCAGGTGAAGGGGGTGCCTTGCGCAGCGGCTTCGTTCCAGGTGCCTTCAATGGCCTCGTTATTTTCGATTTCGATACAGTTCGCCCCCCAGTGCGTGAGCGTGTGGTTGAGCCAGCGTCGGATGGTGAAGTCGCCGCCAACAATCAGGAGCCGTTGTTGGCTTAGGTTCGGGTTGGGGAGGGGGCTGAACGCCGGGTTAAGGTCGAGCTGGACGGTCGCCGTAAAAGTGCTGCCGCTGCCGGGCTCGCTCTTGACCTTGACGAAACCATCCATGGCTTGGGCGAGGCTACGTACGATGGTTAGGCCGAGACCGGTGCCGCCAAAGCGTCGCGTCGTCGAGGCGTCTGCTTGGGTGAAGGGTTCGAAGATGCTTTCCAGCCGATCAGTGGGGATGCCGATGCCGGTATCGCTCACTTGTAGTTGCGCGCGCAGCCTTCCGTCGCGATTTTCGAATTCCAGAAAAGCGTGGACGTGGCCCTGTTGGGTGAATTTCACGGCGTTGCCGACGAGGTTGGCGATGATTCGGCGGAATTTGACGGGGTCTCCCATGACCGATTGCGGCGCATCTACCTGACATAACGCTGCCAGCTCGATGCCTTTGCGGCGCGCTTGGTGTTGGAATTGCGCGGCGACTTCTTCGAAGGCCCGAATGGGATTGAAGGGGATGTTCTCGATGGTGACGTTACCTCGGTCGAGGCGGGAGAAGTCCAGGATGTCGCGCACGGTGTCTTCGAGTTCGCCGGCGCACTGCTGGATTTTCTGCAGGATATCGTCGTAGGCGGAGCCAGGGTTTTCCAGGCCGGTTTCGCAAAGGCCTTGGATGGCGTTGAGCGGGTTGCGAATCTCGTGGGTCACGTTGGCCACGAATTGCCATTTGGCCGCCGCGACTTCCTCGGCCTTGTCGAGGGCGAGACGCAGGCGATTATGCTCGTCGACCGTTTCGGTCACATTGCTGGCGAAGGTGAGCAGGCCCGCAGGCAAGCCGCCGCCGCCTTTGATACGCTCGTGAACGACCCGGACCAGACGAGAGCGGCCATCGTGGGTGGCGAAGTGCATCACGGCGTGGCGCATGCTCTGGCCGGTGCGCGTCACCTCCTCATCGAACTTTTCAAACTGCTCAAACGTGACTTGATCGAGGATATCTTTCAGTTTTAGGTCGGATAAAAAGCCGCGGTAGGGCAGGGCTAAGAAGTCGTCGAAGCTTCGGCTGGTGTGCAGGATACGCCCTTGAAGGTCGCGGAAGATGATGAAGTCGGGCGAGTTCTCGATGAGCGTGCGTGCGAGGCTGACGCTCGAGCGCGGGGTGAGGAGGGGGACGCCGTTGAGTTGGGCGTCGTCGACAAAGATGACCCAGACTTGATTCGGTAATTTCGGGTCAGGCTGAAGGATGACCTTGGTCGCGAGCGTCGGCCGGCCTTTCTCGGGGTGGCGTAATTCCAATAGCCCGCTCCAAGCGGACCAGCGGGCCGCGGTCTTCACTAATGATGAGATCGGCCGGCCGCTTTCTAACTCTTGGAAAATCTCGTCGATCTTCGCGTCTTTAGCAATCTTGAGCCCGATCGCGCGCTCGACGTGCTGGTTGGCGAAAAGGACCAAGCCTTCGCGGCTGCAGACCAGGTAAGGCCAAGGCAGAAGTTCGGGGAGGGTGGAAAGGTCGGCCATGCGAGGACGGTTCTGGTCTAATCTTATCTCGGGTTTGGCACAATAATAGTTATTAGTTAAACACCCTAGGGCTTCGTCAGGTGGGTGGGTTTGTTTACCTAGGGATAAGTTCCGCGGTAGTTTTTATAACGTAGTTGTAATTCAACTACAATGATTGGAGCCGCCAGTCCCAGGGCGGCCCCGGAAGATCCGGGGCCGAAGAACGATGGTGCTCAGGAAGGGACTTGAACCCTTACGCTTTATGGGCACTAGAACCTGAATCTAGCGTGTCTGCCATTCCACCACCTGAGCGAACAATCGAGGGTCTGAGCAAAGGGTTCGCTTCCCCCCTGTCAAGGTCAGGGCTTTCGCAGCGATTTTAGGAGGTAAACGCAGTCCAGGTCTTGCTCGAACTTTCGCCCGACGGCCTTTAACAGCCCTGCCGGTTCGAAGCCAAGCGAGGCATGGAGACGCAAGCTCCCAACTTGTTCGCCTGAAATACGGGCAATCACGGATTTATGGCCCAATTGCTCGGCTCGAAGCAGTAGGTCTCCCAAAATCAGCTTACCCAGACCTTGGCCCTGGTGCGCGTGATGGACGAAAACCGAGTCTTCCACGGTCGCTGACCAACCCGTCCGGGTATTATAGGTTGAAATCGACCCCCAGCCGACGACCTGATGGTCGCTTTCAGCTACAATGACCGGGTGGGCTTGGTCCCTTGATTTTAACCATTTAAGCCTATTTTCCTCGGTTTCTTCGATAGTTTGCCAGGTGCAGGTGCAGGTCCGGACGTAGTGATTATGGATGGCGTTGATCGCTTGGGCGTCGGCGAGGGTGGCGGGGCGCACGCGAGTTTCCATGCCGCTATTCAAAGCCTTCGCAGAGACTCTCACAAGCCTAGGAAATCCCGTTGACACTTGGGCGTGGGTTAACTTTGTTGGCCGACCTGTCGTTCCCATTACGGCTCTCCTGACCATGAAAGTCTCCTCCTCTCTCAAGTCGCTCAAGAAGCGTCACCCGAATTGCCAAGTAGTCCGCCGTAAAGGCCGTATCTACGTGATCAACAAGACTCACCCTCGCTACAAAGCACGCCAGGGCTAATCACACTCTAACCCCCTATTTATATGAAGAAGGCAGGCCATCCTGAATACAACAACGTCGTCTTTGTGGATGTCTCCACAAACCGCGAGTTTCCAGCCCGTTCGACCATGAAGTCCAAAGAGACTAAGTTGATCGATGGGGTTGAATTCTTCGTCGTTCGTCGCGAAGTCACCATGGATTCGCACCCCGCCTACACCGGCGAGAAGCGCTTCGTGGACTCCGCCGGTCGCGTCGAGAAGTTCAATTCGAAGTTCCGTCGCAAGTAAGGCTCAAACCGAGCTTTCCCCCAAAACCCGCCTGGTTCGCCCAGCGGGTTTTTTGTTGGTCTAACCCTGCGGCCAAGGTGGTTCGGGTGGGTGTATCAAGGGCTTCGAGCCTCGATTGAAAATGGGGGATAGGGGTCCTTGGAAGAGGTTATGCATATATTAGGCAAAATAGGGCAATTTGATGATTTAAAGCCGTTTCTTCCCTATTTAGGGGGTAAAGATCAGCCGGTCAGCCGAGTCAGAGCCGGCGCTTTTAGCCTCTATCGTGGCCGGGATGTGTTTGGAGCGTCTGCCCCTAGTGTATGACTATCAACGACCCCCAGTCTTATTCACATACCCTTGTGAATAGCGGTGCATAATGTGAGTAAAACCGGGGTTGTTGTAAATCTACCACAATTTGCTTGTTTTTGTCTCAGACCTGTAGCAATACTGTCACCGCTATGAAGCATATCCTACCTATCATCACCCTCACGACCTTAGCCGCCGCAGCCTCTGCCCAGAGCGCCGCTCCAGCCGGTCTTATCTACAACCGCGTCACTGTTTCCCAAAACACCAGTGGCTCGACGAACCGTATAATCAGCGTTGCGAACCTCATTGGCGGTTCAAACGTCTTGGTTACGCTTGCCCAAGTCGGCAACCAAGGTGGCGACATCAACGTCGGCTACGTTTTCAAAAACGTCACCAATGGCATTGATGCAACGGTTGGGATCACCAGCGGCACCACCGATGGGGTCAATGTTAACCTTCGCCGCAGCCTGAGCGAAGTCTACGCCGGCCTCGAACTCGGTGTTGGTTATTCTCACGCTGAGAATTCTGGCAACGAATGGAGCTACGAAGTATCCTACAACATCAACAAACAGTTCTCCGTCGCTTTCGGTGCTTCTGACTTTCAGAACGCCAACGCCAAGAGTGTTGCTGTTCGCTTTAACTACTAATCTTAGGATTAGAGGTTAAATCTAAGGGCCCCGGCAACGGGGCCCTTTTTGTTGTCCGAGCACAAACGCT
>QYQK01000080.1 GCA_007280935.1 Opitutales bacterium | reverse complement strand
GACGCAATCCTCGCCGTCGATCTCGATAGCCCGACGCTCGCCGCGCTCACGAAGGAACTCTCCGCGATTCCTGCCGGTCACTTGATCCTCACCTCTTCGCAGCCGCAGGATGGCCTGCACGCCACCGGCACTTACCGTGAACTCGTCCGTTGCGCTGCGGTTGCTCAACTCAAAGCACCGCTTTGGATTCGTGCGACTATCGCCAACGCCACGCTCCTCGACGCTGGCTTCCAGTCGCGCCTGATCGAGGCCTCAATCTTCGCCGGCGGCCTGCTCGTCGATGGCTACGGCGATTTCCTTTCGTGCGAGACGCCGAACTCTTCGGCCAAGTCGCTCACGCTGGCCTATGACATCCTGCAGGGCGCGCGCATGCGCCAGACCAAGACCGAGTATGTCGCTTGCCCGAGCTGCGGCCGCACCCTCTTCGACATCCAGTCGACGACCCTCAAAATCAAGGAGCGCACCAGCCACCTTAAGTCTGTCACCATTGCCGTCATGGGCTGCATCGTGAACGGACCGGGCGAGATGGCCGACGCTGATTTCGGCTACGTCGGCGGCGCTCCCGGCAAGATCAACCTCTACGTCGGCAAGACCCCGATTAAGTTCAACGTCCCCCAGGAAGAAGCCGTCGAACGCCTCGTTGACCTCATCAAGGAAAAGGGTCGCTGGGTCGAAGCGTGAACAGGTAGGGATGCGATGACATCGTATCCGCTGTCTCTGGGTAGGGGCAGCACCGCGCGCTGTCCTAGTTGCATTCATTCTCAGTTGGCAGGTGGCTGGGTGATGCATTCTCAGGTCTCGGGTCTCGGCCGTCAGGTCCCGGGTTCAGGTGTTCAGCACCAGGTTCAGGTTCGGGGCCTGCACCCGTACCCGAACCCGACAACCCGTAACTGATACCCGATGGCCGAGACCTGGGACCCGAGATGATTTGTCTGCCTCGGGTAGGGCGGGCTCTCCGAGCTCACCGTTGACCCGATTGACATCCGTATCTCCGTCCGCGAACGGACGCGACGCAGTCGCGCCCCTACCTGTTCACCTCACCTCCGCCGTCAGGACCTCGATGAGGGGCTTCGGATCGGGCAGGCCGTGCGGATGATGGTCGCCGCCATCCTTGGGAAACACCTTCACGCGGCCGCCGTTGTCCTGCCAGAGTTTGATGACGTGCGCAGCGTTGTCTTCGAAGGGCACAGTCTTGTCGGCGGTACCGTGACAAGAAATCAGAAACACGCCGGCCTTGATGGCGGGCAGGAGGCCTTCGGCGGCCTGTAGCGACTTGGCTTTGGCTTCGTCATCGTTCGGATAACCAAACTCGGTCTTATACAACGCCCAATCCTTAGCGCTGCCTTTGCTCTGGTGCGTGAGGGCGACGCCGCCCGGCCAAGAACGGATGTCGCACACGCCGTTGTCGAGGTAGAGCACGCTGACGCGATCCGGGTGCAGACGCGTCCAGGCGTTGACGTAAAGTCCGCCACGCGAGATGCCGAGGAGCGCGGGCTTGGCGGAGAAGCCACGCTTACCGTGGAATTCTTCGTAGGCCTTTTCCCAGGTCGCCATCGAGCGGGCCGAGCCGAACTGGTTGCTCACGCCGACGTACACGATGTGCCAGCCCTGAGCGACGAGGCCATCCTCGAGTGTCTTCAGGTGGCCACCGAACTCGCCGACCCAAAGCCACGGCTTACCGGGCGCGGCTTTCTCCGGGACCTTCACCGTCACGGCCTTGCCGTCGATCGTGAGCTTCTCGACCGTGGCGGCCGAGGCGACGGCGCAAAACGTCATTCCGAGCAGAGCGAGGAGGATACGGGGCATGGCCAATCCGTAAGTGCAAAGGTGCAAACGTGCAAAGGTGCAAATGTGGGAAGGTAGGGGCGCGACTGCGTCGCGTCCGTTGCCCCCCAGTCGGAGAACAGCAGGCTAAGACGCCTCCCAGCGAACACTGGCGAACGGACGCCACGCAGTGGCGCCCCTACCCCAAGACAGACTTTTGCACTTTTGCACAGGGGCCGTGGCCCCGATTTGCACCTTTGCACCTGAGCGGGTTCACCTGCTTCTTGCCTCCCTGCCCTAACTCACCCTATCTCTTCCTCCTATCTATTTATGAAACCCGTACTTCTGGTGATCCGCGACGGTTGGGGCGAAAACCACAACCCTAAGCACGATAAGTTCAACGCCGTGAAGCTGGCGAACATCCCGGTCTCGCGCGGCCTGACCAAGGATTGGCCCCGCACCGAGATCATGGCCCACGGACTCGATGTCGGCCTGCCGGTCGGCATCATGGGTAATTCCGAAGTCGGCCACCAGAACATCGGCGCAGGTCGCATCGTCGACCAAGAGATCGTCCGCATTGATAAGGGCCTCACCGATCCGGCCGCTATGCGCCAGATCAAGGCCTTCCGTGGCCTGGTCGAGAACGTCAAGGCCACCGGCGGCGCCGTCCACCTGATGGGCCTCTGCTCGGAAGCCGGCGTCCACTCCACCCTGCCCCACCTCTACGCCCTCCTGCGCCTCCTGAAGGAGGAAGGCCTCTCCAAGGTCTACATCCATGCCTTCATGGATGGCCGCGATAGCCCACCCACTTCCGGCCTCGGCTACCTCAAGCAGCTCGAAGCCGAACTCGCGAAAATTGGCCTCGGCAAGGTCGCCAGCGTCAGCGGCCGCTTCTGGGCCATGGATCGTGACAACCGCTGGGAACGCGTGAAGACCGCTTACGACGCCCTCACCGGCGCCCCCGCCCCGGAAGCCACTTCGGGCGCTGAAGCTGTGCAGGCCTATTACGATAAACCCACCGACTCGAATACCACAGGCGATGAGTTTGTTCCTGCCACCCGCATCAAGGGTACGGCTTACATCCAGGACGGCGACTCGGTGCTGTTCTTCAACTTCCGCGGCGACCGTCCGCGCGAGATCACCCGCGCCTTCACTGATCCGGAATTCAAGGGTTTCCCCCGCACGAAGCTGCTCAAGATCTTCTACGCCACCCTCACCAACTACGAGAAGGGCCTCTGCCCCAACGTCGTCTTCGATAAGCCCGCCAAGATGGTCAACATCCTCGGCGAGTGGGTCGCCAAGCAAGGCATCGCGCAGTTCCGCACGGCCGAAACCGAGAAGTTCCCGCACGTGACCTTCTTCTTCAACGACTACCGCGAAGAACCCTTCGCCGGCGAAGAGCGCGGCATGGCGCAGAGCCCGAAGGAAGTCTCCACCTACAATCAGAAGCCCGAGATGTCGGCTTCGCACGTCACCGAGATGGCCAAGGCCGCGATCCTCTCCGGCAAGTTCGGCCTCATCGTCGTCAACTACGCCAACCCGGACATGGTCGGCCACACCGGCGACCTCGCCGCGGTCTGCAAGGCCTGCGAAGCGGTCGACAGCGGGCTCGGCGTCCTCCTCGCCGCCATCGACCAGGTCGGCGGCAAAGCCCTCGTCACGGCCGACCACGGGAACGCCGACCAGATGTGGGAGCCGGAAGAGAACTGCGCGCATACGCGCCACACGCTCAGCCCCGTCGAAGTCATCCTCTACGGTGCCGGCTGCAAGAATCTCCACACCCGACCCACCGGCCGCCTGGCCGACGTCGCCCCGACCCTACTCGCCCTCATGGGCCTGCCGAAGCCGGCCGAGATGACCGGCGAGTCGTTGATCTCATAAAGGACGGCGAAGCCGTCCGTGCAAAGGTGCAAACGGGGCTAACGCCCCTGTGCAAAGGTGCACAGGTGAAACACGCCCATAGGCTTACTTCGCTCTCACTTTTGCACTTTTGCACCTTCGCACTTTTGCACGCGGCGAAGCCGCGGATCAGGCCTTCAGCCCTGTCGCAAAACTAATCCCGAGGGAATCGGCGACGGCGCGCACAATCTCGATCTCCGCCGGCTCGGCCTTGCCGTCGTTGAGCATCGCGGCGCCGCACGCCCGCACGAACTTGCGACGATCGAAGACCGCTTGCCCAGCGATCACGCCCAAAGCTTCGTCGACCTTCTGCAGATTCACCTGTTCGGCGGCAATCATGGTCGAACTCAGGCCAGACAATCCAAGCACGCCAGCACCCAACCGATAAGCCTCAGCCTGCGCCGCAGGAACTTCACTCGAAGTCTGGACGACCGCCGTAAGCACGAGGGCATAAGCAGCCGCGAGATCGCCTGCACGGCTCTGGGGATCCTTCATCGTCGAAAGATATCGGCGCATGGACGCCTGGATGAGCAACACCATGAGGCCGTCCTCCGCATCGTAGCCGACTTTTTCGATGGCGAGGCGGAACAAGGCCTGTTGCTCAGCCGAAAGCAGGCGCAACGCCGGCATCGAGAGGTCGAGTAGCGGCAGGCGCAAACCTGCCGGCAAGGCGCGAAGAAGGGGTTCGAATTTTTCGGCCTCACGGGCGACTTCGCCACCGGCAAGACTACGGGCCTGCTCCAGTTGGGCGGTGCGCAAACTGGTATTACGACGTAAAATTAGACCGAGCACCATGCCCATGGCGCAGACGGAATCCTGTGAAGCGGCGCGAAGGGCGGACGGAATCGTCCCGCGAAAACCGACGGCATCCTGAATCTGCAAATCGGTCGGCAGGGCGCTTGAAGCTGACGGTAAAGGCGGTGGAACAGCGTGCGATGCAGGCGCGAAACCCGCGGTAGCTTCGGACGTGGCGACCTGGGGCGGGACAACGTCTGGAATGATACCATCGAAGGCGGGATCGATGCGCTTGATCCGATCACCGATCGGCGGGTGCGTGGAGAAAAGGAAGTTCAGGAATCCACCCGAGGAAGCGAAAAAGAGATGCTGCGACTCCAGATCCGCGGTCGTAGTCTCACGGCTGGCCCCCGAAAGACCGGCTACTTTTTTCAGAGCCGAAGACAGTCCGAGCGGATTACGCGTAAACTGCACCGCCGAAGCGTCGGCGAGGTATTCGCGCTGACGCGAGACGGAGGCCTGAATAAGACGGGCGAAAAACACCCCACCGCCGCCGATAAGAACGACGACCAAGCCCGCCACCGCGAGCGGCCAAGCGCTATTTTTCCGATCGGAACTCGAAGAGAGTCCTAATCTTATAAAAATATAACCCAACTGCGCCAGCGCAGTCAGCCCGGCGACCGCGCCGATGATGCGCAAACTCAGCTTGATATCACCGTTGCCGATGTGGCTGAATTCATGGGCGATGACGCCCTGCAGTTCATCACGACTGAGGTTCACGAGGGCGCCACGCGTCACGCCAATCGCGGCGTCCTGCGGCGTATTGCCGGCCGCGAAAGCATTAATTGTTTGATCGCAGTCGATCACGTAACAAAGCGGTACGGGCAAACCAGCCGCGAGGGCCATCTCCTGCACCACATTGAGATACTTCCGTTCCGCGAGGTCGATGGTGTTAGCTGCGACCAGACGGCCGCCGAGACGTTCCGCCGTCGCGCTACCTCCTTTGGCTAGTTCCGCGATTCGGAGCAGGCTTCCGCCGACAATCACCGTCAGGGCGAGACCCGTTGTCAGGAAGAAGAGCTTAGGCTGGAGCCAGTCGTAAGGGCCCCTCAGCTGTTGCAGTGCCTGATGCCCACGTGCTCCGCTCGTGCTGCCATGCGTGACCAACACGGCAATCACATACAACGAACCGGTCAGCACGAATATCGCCAAAACGAGGAGCACGACCAGCTTGGTCGTGCGCCCGCGGGCCTCGTCCTGCGCCCGGAAGAAATTCATCGTCGCCGCCATGGGCCGACTTCAGCTTAGAAAGAAACTTTCGGAGCTTCGCGCTCGGCTTCGCTTTCGACCTTAAAGAACTCGGCGACGGTGAAACCGAAAGCATTGGCGATGAATACTTGCGGGAAGGTCTCACGGCCGGTATTATAAAACAGCACGGCGTCGTTGTAAGCCTGACGCGCGAAAGCGATTCGATTTTCGGTTGAGGCCAATTCTTCCATCAGGCTGCGCATGGTCGCGTCCGCCTTCAGGTCCGGGTATTGTTCCGATACCACCATCAGGCGACCTAAGGCGCTGCTCAGACCGGATTCCGCCTTGATGACGTCATTCATCGCCGCTGGATCGCCAGGGTTACCGGCAAAGTGAACATTGGCCTGCGTGGCCTTGGCGCGGGCCTCGATTACTGCCGTAAGCGTGCCGCTTTCGTGCGCCATGTAACCTTTGGCCGAGGCGACGAGATTCGGGATTAGGTCGTGGCGGCGCTTAAGCTGCACGTCGACTTGGGCGAAGGCGTTGCGGAACAGATTACGGAGCTCGATGAGGCCGTTGTACATGCCAATGGCAGCAAAGCCGGCGAGCATAACTCCTACGACTAAACAGAGGAATAGAGGGATTATCATGACGACGCTTACTTTACCCGCCGAGACCCCGGACGCAAGTCGTCGCGAAATATCTCTATAACAATTATGTGTAACAATTGGAACGACCCCACATTCCGACGCTCCAATCGGGCTTAAGCCAAGGCTTCTAAGCGTTGGCAGACCTCGTCAATTAGGAAAGCGGGGGTCGAGGCACCGGCCGTCACCCCGACCACTTGATACCGCGCGACCGCCTTAAAATCGAGTTCCGCGGCAGTTTCCACATGGAAGCAAGGCAACCCTTGGAGTTCCACCAGTTTGGCCAGCTTCACGGTATTGGCCGAATGTCTTCCGCCGATGACGACGATCGCCTCGCACCCCTGACGGCGAAGCTCGACCACGTCGGCCTGCCGATCTTTGGTCGCCCCGCAGATGGTATCAAAAATCAGAGCGGCCGGAACGCGCTTTTTCAAATGATCAGCGAGTTTCTCAAACTCATCGGTGAACATCGTCGATTGCGAGACCATGCAGACCTGCGCTCCTAGTTCCGGAAGCGCATCGATTTCAGCCACGGATGTGATGACATGCCCCAGCCCTTCGGCATAGCCAAGGAGGCCGATGACCTCGGGGTGCTTCGGGTCGCCAAAAATGACGGTGGCATAACCCTTGCGCGCATGCATGCGCACCTTGCCGGCGATAATGCCGACGTCGGGGCAGGTGGCGTCGCGGAATTCCATACCGAGCGACTTCAGGTATGCGCGGCGCTCGGGCGAGATGCCGTGTGCGCGGACGACCATGACGGCGTCGGCGTCGGTGGACTTCGAGACTTCGAGCTGGGCTTGGCTGCGGTAATCGCCCACTTCGCGGATGCCTTCGCCCGTAAGCACTTCCATCATCTGGCGGTTATGAATCAACGGACCATCCGTGTAAACGGGATGACGACCTTTCTGGGCATACTCGCGGGCGATATCGATGGCACGCTCGACACCCCAACAAAACCCCGCGGACTTAGCTCGGATGACCTTCACGCCCTGCAAGATGAAGATAACCCCGGGCGATTCAAGCAAAGTCAGTCGAAGGCTTACTTGGCCAGCACGCCCCAGACTTCCGCTTCGACATAATCGTTCGAAGGAGCCGCCGAATTACCCTTGGAGTAGAAACGGACGTAACGCGCCTTGACGGCGGATACCGGCATGACCCGGCCCTCGTTCGATTCATAATAAGAATAATCGGAGCCCTTCCCGAGCCCGAGCTCATTCTCGGCATCGTTGTTATAGATCGTCACGACGTCCTTCTTGAACTGCGAATCGTTCGAAAGCTGGACGACGACGTCGAGGTAGACCCGACGTTCGCGGTGGAAGTGCCACAAGGCGATGGCGTGAATCTCACCTGACTTGGCCAGATCAATCTGCATCCATTGCGCTCCGCGAGGAAGTTCGACTTCAAAGCCTTCTTCGCCGCCCTTGTCGCCGTCGGTTAGGTAGGAGAAGTCACCCGCATTCGCTTCCTTGGCGCTCGACGTCACAACGCAACCCTTCGCCAGGTTTTGCGCGGCAGCGGGAACCTTGGGTAAAACCCGCGGACCTTTGCTAACCGGCTCGAGGTTAGAAATTTTGAAAGGGCGAGGCGTCCCCATGGCCACGGATTTAGGCAGGACCAGCGGCAGTTCCTTGTCTTGGGCCAAGAGCAAGGCGGGGCTAAGTAGAAGTAAAAGGCTGAGGCGGAGCATAAGGGGATAAAAAGTAGTCAACCTAACGAGGCGAAGGTTTCAAGTCCGCGGTGCGTCCAAGGTGCGCACCCGCCGGTTCTTCAGCGGGAAACGCAAGGTCACGGTGGTTCCCACGTCCGGCGTGCTCTGAATGTCGACCGTGCCGCCATGGGCGCGTAATATTCTTAATAAAACCAGCATGCCGATGCCGCCGCCCGAGGCCTTTGTGGTATAGTAGGCGTCGAACACGCGGGTGAGTTTGTCGGCGGGGATGCCGACGCCGGTATCGGCGATCGCGAGAACCACCCATTCGTCGTCCGACGTCAGGCGGACATGGATGTCGCCCCCACGATCCATGGCCTCGAGAGCATTCTTCATCACGTTGAACAAGGCCTGTTTAATCTGATTACGGTCGCCCAAGATCAGCGGGATTTCTTCGGGCACATCGACCGAGACCCGGACGCCGAGCTGTTCCATCTGGTCGCGCAAGAGATTCATCGCTTCGGCCACCAATGCGACCAGGTCGGTATCGGCCAGGTTGGGCGGGGTTTGCCGGACGGCGCCCAGAAAATCGCGCACGATGCCGTCCAGGCGGGCGATCTCACCCTGACAGACCTCTGCCGCCTTACGGACTTTAACCGCGGCCGGCGAATCGCCGAGCTTCGCGGCTTCGCGTTGTAGGAGTTGCAGATGAATCCCGATGGCGTTGAGCGGATTGCCGACCTCATGGGCGACGCCGGCCGCCAAGGTGACGATGGAGTCGATGCGCTCGCTTTCGATACGGTCTTCGGTTTGCACGCGCTCTTTGGTGACATCGCTCAGCACGGCGACGCGACGGGCGCGTTCGGCCCCTTGGGCATCGCCGACCCGCGTCAGATGCAAACGGAGCAGACGGGGCTCGGGATAACGCACTTCAAGCTCACGCGTCAAAGCACCCACGGATTCCGGCAATTCCAAAGCCAAGGCGATATCGGGAGAAATCCGGCGAAGTTCGGCGCCGTTGATCAGCTCGCCACTCACGCCCAATAATTGCACCGCGGCCGTGTTGGCATATTCGATCGAGCCGTCATGAGCCATAACAAGCACCCCTTCGCGCAAAGTGTCCAAGACCGTTTCCATCAAAGCGCGCTCGCGCTCGAGGCGGCGGGCCAGGATCGCGAGGTTCTGGGCATCCAGGTCGTCGATCCGACCTAAGACGCGGGCCAAAGAACTAAAAGGACGGTGCGACATCTCAGCGGACACGCACGGTGAGGTGCTGAAGCAAGAGGGCGATGAGTTGCTGAGCGAGAACCGTCTTGGTCGCCGGCCCCAAGACCTGACGGAACCCCTCAGCGCCCAAGACGATCAGGCGATTGGTTTCGGCGCCAAAAGCCCCGTCCGGTCCGGCAACCGAATTCGCCGCGATGAAATCGATTTTCTTTCGGTCAAGCTTGGCGCGCGCGTTCGCTTCGACGTCTTCGGTCTCGGCAGCGAAACCGATCAGCAACTGCCCCGGGCGACGCTGGGCGGCCAAAGTGGCCAAGATATCCGGGACGGGCTCGAACTCCACCGTCAGCGCCTGCCCCTGCTTCTTCAGCTTCTCGGGGTGGCGGACCTTGGGTCGCCAATCGCTGACGGCTGCGGTCATAATTAAAATATCGCAGGCGGCGAAGAGCGCATCCGTCTGACGCAACATCTCGGCCGCGGTGACGACCGGATAAAATAAGACGCCCGCTGGTTCGGGGAACGCCACGGGGCCCGCCACGAGATCTACCGTCCACCCGGCTTGCTGGGCCGCCGCCGCCAAAGCAAAACCCATCTTGCCCGTCGACGGATTGCTCACGAAGCGTACCGGGTCGAAGAACTCGCGCGTGGGGCCGGCGGTGATGAGGCAACGGAGGGACATGGTGGGCTAAAAATGGCAGGTGAACCATGAAGGCCGATGGCTGCCAGGAATGACACCTTGGCTGAGGATGGGACGGGAAACAATCCATTTAGGGGTAGGGCTCGGGGTAGGGATAGGGGTAGGAAAGGCATTTAAAGATTCGGGTGGCAGGTGGCGGCCCCAGGTGGCGGGTGGCAGGAAATAATCCCGGCACCCGCACCTGAACCTGAATACCCGAACCTGATACCCGACGGCCGAGACCTGAAAATTTATCCCCGCCACCTGCCACCTGAGGCTGCCACCCGCCACCTGAAGCGACTGCCTCTCCCTATACTCGATACTCCATACTCAATACTCCCAAGCTCCCCCTACCCCTCTCCCTTGCATTCTCCCTCCCGCCTGCTCACATTGCCCGCATGGAACTCTTTCTGGCGACCGGCAATAACCACAAAGTGGAGGAGTTTAACCGTCTCTTCGCCAAAGCGGGCTTAAAAGTAAAAGTGCGTTCGGCGAAAGACCTGGGCGGTATGCCGTATGTGGACGAGAATACCGGAACGTTCACGGGCAACTGTCGTTTGAAAGTCGAAGCCCTGCGACGGATCGTCCCGCCCAAAACCTGGGTACTTGCGGATGACAGCGGCCTATGTTGTGATGCGCTGCAAGGCGGACCGGGCGTCGATTCCGCCGTCTATGCGGGCAACGGCGCGACGGACGCTCAGAATCGGGCCAAGCTGCTGGAAGCGATGAAAAAAGCTCCCGCGCACAAACGCGGTGCCCGCTTCGAGTGCCACCTCATCCTCCTCGGGCCTAACCATGAGGATGAAAAGTTCGTCGGTCAGTGTTGGGGAAAAATCTTGGAAGCCGAAGTCGGTACGCAAGGTTTCGGTTACGACTCGCTCTTCGTCCCGGCCAATGAGGAAAAAACTTTTGGCGAATTAAGCCCGAAGCAAAAGGACGTCATCAGCCACCGGGCCAAGGCTTTCGCTCTGATGGTCGCTTGGTTCAAGGAAAACGGCTTCGGCCGAGGTTGATTCGCGAAAACTGACGGAAGCGAGGTAGGGACAGCACCGCGCCCGCTCAGAAGAATACCGCTTCCGACAACGCCTCGGCGGGTCCCATCAAGGCGACGCGTTGCGTGACGGGGCGCGCATCGTGGCTGCGCGTGAAGCTGATTGTCGCGCGGGTACCTTGATCAGAATGCTCCCACGAAAAACGCGCGCCATCTTCATAGGACCACTCCGCAACGAAATTTTCGCCCGGCGGTGGCGTCTCACTCAACGTGAAGGTTGAACTCAGATGCGCCCGCGAGAGGCCAGCGCAATGGGTAAGGCATTCGCGCATCCAAGAGAGGAGCCCGACGGCCTCGCCGCGCATGCTCTTGCCATGCGAGAGCGCTACCGCCCGCAAGCCGCGCACGAGTTCAGTCGGAGCGTGGGCGGCCAGGTATTGCCCCAAGGCTTGACGCACGGGTAAGCAGCGCGCGACCGATAAATCACGAACCGACGCAGGCACCGGAAAAGCTAATTTGAAAAATTCGTCGCCGCTGAGCGAACGATCGGCAACCACCCGGCGGCAACAGCTCGTCCAAGCCAGCCATGGCTTCATCTCCTCCGCGGTCGCACCGTGGACCCACAAGTGGGTCGGCAGATCGCCTTCCAACCAAGTAGACACGAGCGATTCGAGTTCGGTCGTCGGGCGGCCATGGGCAAGCAACAAGGCCTCACAGCAACGTTTGCCGCGGCGGGAAGGGTCGAAGAAACAGACGACGTTGACCTTGGCCTCCAACGCCGCTTCGGCTTCTGCTGGAGGACGCGCGGCTAAGATCACCAACCGGCAGGGATAACGTTGCGCAAAAAGGATGGCTTCGTCGAAGCGGGCTTGCGCATCGGCGGCCGTAACGCGGGCGCCAAACATGAGCACGAGATTCATCTGCGACGCCCGGGGCGCTTCGTCTCCCTCGTTAGCCCAAGCCTTGTCTAACGAAGGCAACGCTGCCGAGACTTTGACGGCAAAGCCCGGCAGCGCAGCGATGACTGGGTGAGCCATATTAAAATTATCGACCCGCGTTGCGCCAGGCGTGACCGTGGGCGGCCAGGAGGGTATCGGCGCCAGCCGGCCCCCAAGAACCGGCGGCGTAAGTTTCGACGCCCACGCGCCCCTGCTTCTGCCAACTTTCGAGCAAAGGCGTGAAGAGGCGCCAAGAGGCCTCGGTCTCGTCGCCGCGGATGAAAAGCGTGCGGTCGCCCACCACGGCGTCGAGGATCAGGCGCTCGTACGCTTCGGGCGTGTTGGAACCGTAGGTCGTGGCGTAGCGGAAACTCAGGCGGACGGGTTGCGTGCGCGGCTCGAGCCCGGGCACCTTGGAGTTCAGAACGAGCGTCGTGCCTTCGTCGGGCTGAATCTGGATGACGAGGCGATTCGGCGCGAGGTCGTAACGGGCGTCGCCCGCGAACAGGCCCGACTCGGGCTGCTTGAACTGAATCGCAATTTCGGAGACGCGCCGCGCGAGGCGCTTGCCGGAGCGCATATAGAACGGCACACCGGACCAGCGGCTATTCTCGATGGAAAGACGCAAGGCGCAGAAAGTCTCCGTCGCGGAATCAGTCGGGATATCTTTCTCCGTGAGGTAAGCCGGTACCTTTTCGCCGCCGGAAAGACCTTCGCCGTATTGGGCGCGGACGGCATCGCCGCCCACTCCCAGCCGCAGGGGTTGGACGGCTTCGAGCAGTTTTACTTTTTCGTCGCGGATATGTTCGGCCGAGAGCGAACGGGGCTGATCCATCGCGACCAAGGCCAGCAACTGCATGGTATGGTTCTGCAGCATGTCGCGCGTGGCGCCGCTGCCGTCATAATAACCGCCGCGGGTGCCGACGCCCAACTCTTCGGCGACGGTAATCTGAACGTGGTCGACATGGCGACGATTCCACAGCGGCTCAAAGATAGGATTTGCGAAACGTAAGACTAATAAATCCTGGACGGTTTCCTTGCCGAGGTAGTGATCGATACGGAAAACCTGCGATTCGCGGAAGTTGCGCGCCGCGACACTGTTAAGCTGCACCGCTGATTTAAGATCCTTACCGAAAGGCTTTTCGATGATGACCTTGCTCTCGAGCGCCGTCCCTACCCCGCGAGCCGCCAGGCCCGAGCGGCCAAGGTTTTCCAAGATGGCCTCAAAGACCGTCGGAGGGGTCGAGACGTAAAACACCAGCTGCAAAGGCCGGCCGGCTTGTTTTTCGGCTGCAGCAATCTTGAGCTTGAGCGATTCGTAGGCCGCCGGCTCGTCATAGCCACCGGACTGGTAGGCCGAATGATTTTCGATTCGCTTCCAGATATCCGCGCGGAAGTCACGGCGGGAAAATTTGGTGATATCGGCGGCAGACTGGGTGCGGAAATCGGCATCGGCGATGGGCTTACGGCCGAAGCCAATCAGGTGAAAATCGGCGGGCAGCAGGCTATCGACGGCCAAGTTGTAAAGCGCCGG
>QYQK01000028.1 GCA_007280935.1 Opitutales bacterium | reverse complement strand
GACGAGATGGGCTTCGGCGGCGTCAAGGACAAGGTCCACGTCCATGACCTGCAGGCCACCATCATGCACCTGCTGGGCTTCGACCACGAACGCCTCACCTATCGCTTCCAAGGCCGCGATTATCGCCTGACTGATGTGCATGGCCGCGTCGTACGCGATATCATCGCGTAGACGCGAGGGGACATGGGGGCACGGTGACACGGGGGCACGGGTTGGATACGAGGACCTGAGGCTCAGAGGCTCGGTTGATCAGACAAAGGCACACTAGTTGACCCTTTGACCAGTGGGCCAGTTGGCAAGGAAGACAAAGACACTGTGCAAAAGTGGAGGCAATACTTCGGGTGGAGGGGGTTTCGATTCTGTCATCGATTCAGTCCTCTGCCATCGACGTAGTCATCAACTCAGACCTTCATTCAGCCCTCCTCTCAGTCCTCAACGCAGTCCTCCATATGGATTGGCCTCACGTTCCCTCATTTATAATATCAATGTGACCGAAACGACATGGGTCGTAATTCTGACACTTTATGGATTTGCGACCTCCTCGTCACTGTGAGCAGTCTCATCCATCCCCATGCGCCCCCTTCTCGCACTTGCCCTTTGCGCTAGCCTCGTCCACGCGGCCTACGAACCGCTCAACGACAAAGGCCGTCCAATAGCCAGCGAGCCAGCGCTCTCTCCAGCCGGCACCGCCGCGGCCCTGAAGGTCCCTGAGGGCTTCCGCGTCGAGCTGGTCGTCGGTGAGCCCCATGTCGTCCAGCCCATCGCCTACACGATCGATGACCGCGGCCGCCTGTGGATTGTCGAGAACACCAATTATCCGACCAGCCCCGGCGTAGCCAAGGATCGCATCCTCATCCTCGAAGACACCAAGGGTACCGGCACCTTCGACAAGCAGACGGTCTTCTGGGACAAGGCCACCTTCACGAGCGGTATCGCCGTGGGCTTCGGCGGCGTCTGGCTCGGCTCTCCGCCCAACCTACTTTTTATTCCGGTCAAGGAATGGGATGAACCGAAGCCGGCTGGCGAAGCGCAGATCATGCTCGATGGCTGGCTGAGCAACGACACCCACGAGACGTTGAACGACTTCATCTGGGGTCCGGATGGTTGGCTTTACGGAACGCATGGCATCTTCAATCGCTCCCTCGTCGGCAAGCCCGGCACGCCGGCCAGCGAACGGACCCTCGTCGAAGGCGCTGTCTGGCGCTTTCACCCGACGCGCAAGGTCTTCGAACGCTGGAGTGAAGGCGGCAGCAACCAGTGGGGCGTGGATTGGAACGACCACGGCGAAGCTTTCTTCGAGGCCTGCGTCATCCCGCACATGTGGCACGCCATCCAGGGCGCCCGCTACCAGCGCCAGGCCGGCACGCACCCGGACGTCCATACTTACGATGACATCAAGACCATCGCTTGGGGCCGCTATGAGAAAGCCGCCTACGCTGGGGCGATGGTCTACCTTGGCGGCGCCTTCCCCGCCGAATGGCGCGACCAGTTCTTCTTCCACGATATCCACATGAACAAGCTGCGCTGCGAGACGATGATCCCGACGGGCAGCGGCTACCGCAGTGAGAAGAAGGTCGATTTCGGCGTGAGCTCCGACCGCTGGTTCCGCGGCCTCTCCCCGCAATACGGTCCGGACGGCGGCGTCTTCATCAATGACTGGTACGACAAGGTCCCCTGCCACCAGCAGAGGGAATTCTCCGATCGCTCCAACGGCCGCATGTATAAAATCGTTACCGATGCCGTGAAGCCCGTGAAGGTCGACCTCGCCAAGCTTTCCGACGCCGAACTGGTCGCCCATCACCTCAATGCCAACGATTGGTACGTGCGCCACGCCCGTCGACTCCTGCAGGAACGCGGCGCCAACGCGGCCACGACCGCCGCGCTCGAGAAGATCCTCTTCGAGAACCCCGACGACACCCGTCAGCTCCGCGCCCTCTGGACGCTGCACGCCCAAGGCGCTCTCACCGAGGCCACCCTGCTCCGCACGCTCGAAGCCAAGAGCGACGCCGTGCGCGGCTGGGCCATCACCTGCGCCACCGAAGGCGGCAAGCCTTCGCAGAGCCTGTTCGACCGTGTCGTCCAGCTCAGCCAGAAAGACCCCTCCGCCGTCGTGCGTCGTCGCATCGCCTCCGCTGTCCAGCGCCTACCGCTGGCTGACCGCTGGAGCTGGCTCGAACCCCTTGCACAGCGTACCGAAGACGTCGCTGACCAGAACATCCCGTTCCTACTCTGGTATGCCCTCGAACCGGCCGTCGCCGCCGACCCGACGCGCGGACTCGCCCTCGCCCAAAAAACTCCCTTCGGCAAACTCGCTAACTTCACCGCGCGTCGTCTCGCGACCGCCGCAGTCGAACCCGGTTCTAAGGGCGAACAGCTCGAGCTCCTGAGCCAGTCTTTGCTGACCGCCGATGACAAGCTCCGCGCCACCCTGCTCAACGGCATCAAGGACGGCCTCGTCGGACAGAATCGCCTCAAGGAACCCGCCACGTGGCCCAAGGTTTATGCCGAACTCGCCAAGCACCCCTCGAATGAGGTCCGCAGCAGCGCCCGCCAGATCGCGGTGACCTTTGGCAACGCCTCGGCGTTGGATCAACTGCGCGCCACGCTTCTCAACCCCAAGGCACCCGTGCCAGAGCGCGCCCGTGTCCTCGCCAACCTCGCGCAGATCCGCGACCTGGTATCGCTTCCGGCGATTCTCGACCTCGCTAAGGCCGGCACCTTGCGCGGTCCGGCCATCACCGCACTCGGACAGTTTGACGACCCTCGCATCGCGCCGCTCCTAGTTCAATTCATCGTCGACGAAGACAAAGGCGTCCGCCCTCTCTCCCTCAATACCCTCGCCGGACGCGCCGACAGCTCCCGCGCGCTGCTCGCCGCGATCGACGCCGGTAAATTCAAGAAGAATGTCCTGAGCGCGCCGCTCGCCAGCAAGATCCGGGGTTTCAACGACGCCAAGATGAACGCTTGGCTCGAGAAGAACTGGGGTACGGTCAACGCCAGCTCCGAAGCGAAGACCAAGGCCATTGCGAACTTCAAGAAGTTCCTCGGCACCGACGCGATCCTGCGCTCCGACGTCAAACGCGGCCGCGATCTCTTCCGGGCTTCTTGCGCAGCCTGCCACCAGCTCTTCGGCACCGGCGGCGAGATCGGCCCCCACTTGACCGGCGGCTACACCGACCTCGAATATATGTTGCAGAACATCATCGATCCGAACGCCGTGATCGGGAAGGACTATCAGCTCGTCTACATCACGCTGAAGGATGGCTCCCTCCAGGCTGGCATCATCGGTGCCGAGAACGAGTCGACCCTGACCCTAAAGGTCCCGGGCGCCCCGGCACCCGTGGTCATCGCCAAAGACCAGATCAAAACCCGCGTCGTCAGCCCGAACTCGCTCATGCCCGAAGGCCTTCTCAATGGGCTCGAAGAACCGGATGTCCGTAGCCTCTTCCTCTACCTCCGCCAGACCAGCGAACCCAAGTAAGCCCTGCCTTGCCTCCGGCCCTCAGGCCATCCATTCCTCGCATACCCCCATGCGTCTCCTCGCCCTGCTGCTAGCGACCTCCCTTTTCGCCGCCGACGCGCCGAAAGCCAAAGCCCCGGCCGCCCCGAAGGCCCCCGAGCCGCCCGTCTACCTGACGGAAGCCGAAGCAGCGGTCGTCAACTCGGACTACAAGCTCCAGGGTGAATACGCCAATGCCAAGATGGGCGCGAACATCATCGCCCTCGGCCAAGACGAGTTTCGTCTCGTGCTCTTTAAAGGCGGCCTACCTGGCGCCGGCTGGGATGGCACGCCGAAGATCGAAGTGGAAGGCAAGCGCGAGGGCACGTCGGTCCTGTTCAAGGACAACATCAATTCCGCAACCCTCGGCGACGGCGTGCTGACGATTAAGAGCACGGGCTTCGATCTGAAGCGGATCATCCGCCACAGCCCGACCGAAGGCCTCGTCGCCCCAAAGGACGCTACCATCCTTTTTGACGGCAAGAACGCCGACGCTTTCGTCGACGGCAAGATCGACCCGCGCGGCTTCCTCGAGGCCAACACGAAGACCAAGCAGCCCTTCACTGACTTCAAACTGCACCTCGAATTCTTCCTGCCCTTCAAGCCTCTCGGCCGCGGCCAGGGTCGCGCCAACAGCGGCGTCTACCTGCAGCATCGCTACGAAGTCCAGGTCCTCGACAGCTTCGGCCTCAAGGGCCTCGATAACGAGTGCGGCGGCATCTACAAGAATAGCGCCCCTAGCGTGAACATGTGCTTCCCGCCTCTGCAGTGGCAGACGTATGACATCGAGTTCACCGCCGCCAAGTTCGACCAGGACGGCAAGAAGACCGCCAACGCCGTCGTCACCGTACGCCACAATGGCGTCACCGTCCACGACAGCCTCGAGCTCAAGGGCGCGACCCCCGGTGGCGGCTTCAAGACCGAAGTCCCCGCCCCCGGCCCCTTCTACCTGCAAGGCCACGGCAACCCCGTCGTCTACCGCAACGTCTGGGTGGTAGTAAAGTAAGAGGCCCCGAGGGCCTGAGGATCCGAGGAAAGGATGGATGGGGGCCTTTGTGCCAACTTGCCTCGGGTCCTCCGGTCCTCTAGCCCTCAAGTCCTCCTATGCTGCGCCTCCTCACGCTCCTCCTTGCGACTTCCCTCTTCGCGGCTGAATACAAGATCAAGCCAAGTGAAGACCCGCAGGCGATCCTCGATGCGGCCGCGCCGGGCGATAAGTTGACCTTCCTGCCTGGCTTGCATCAGCACGGCCTCACGAAGCACCGTGCGATTCTCTACGTCGACAAGTCCATCGAGATCGAACTCATGGCCGGCGCGACGCTCAAGCTGGCCGATGACTTCTGTAAATTGGAGAAGTCCGGCGAGATCACGACCGACCAGGACGCTGGCAAGAAACTCGATGACCTCGAGATCGGCGGCGATTACGACTTGAGCGGCGTCCGTGAATTCACGATCATCACCGACGGCGAAGGCAAGGACGGCAAGCCCGACACCTTCGCCTGGGGTGACAAGTTCAGCGACACCTCCCACAAGCGCACCCCGATCACGGGTGATTGGCAGGAACTCAGCCACGGCGTGAAGGTTAAGTTCGGCAGCAAGACCGGCCACAACGTCCGCAGCGTCTGGTATGTCAGCTACGACGGCCCCGAGGCCTACGGCATCCGCATCGGCCACGGCCGCCAGCCCGACGTCATCTCCGGCGTCCGCATTACCGGCAAGGGTACGATCGACATGAACGCCTCCCACAACGTCCAGCCGGGCTTCCTCGTGAAGAATATCAACGCCTGTGTACTCGCCCACGGACGAGTCCGCAATGTGCTCGTCGATGGTATCACGATGACCGATACGAACCGCTCGGTGATGGCCTACGGCGAACACACGGGGAAGTTCCTGCCCGGCGGCAAGGTCGGCCCGGGCGAATCCTTCGACGCCGAGAACATCACGGTACAGTTCACGCGCACGATCAATCCGAACGGCAGCGGCTATCTGCTCGGACACCCCTCCTTCCGCGGCAACCTGCGCAACTTCCGCTGCAACTTCAATTACATGGAGACCAAGACGACCTCCATCGAACCGAACTTCAACCTCGATGGCTACGAGGTCATCGGCAACGTCATCAAGAGCGACGGCGAAGCCATCCATTGCTGGCGCCACTCGCAAAACGGCGTCATTGCCGACAACCTCCGCGTGGGCGACAACACCTTCAAGCCGGTGATTCTTTCGGGCGCCCCCAAAGGCTGGGAACCCCCGATGCCCCCAGACGCCAAGAACAACCGCAACGCCATGGGCAGCCGTGTCTCCGGCCCGATCAAGAGCCTCGACCCGAAGCCCTTCGGCCGTCGCCTGCTGGTCAGCGATTACGTCGGCGGTAAGGTCGCCATTGTGTCAGCCGATGGCCGCATCGAATGGTCGACGCCTGCCGAACACCCGCAGGATTCCTGGCTCCTGCCTAATGGCAACGTGCTCTTCAGCCACGTCCATGGCGCCAAGGAAGTGAAACCCGACCAGTCTGTCGCTTGGGAATATGTCGCGGACGCCAAGACCGAGATCCAAGGCTGCCAGCCGCTCGCCGACGGACGCGTTCTCGTGGTCGAATGCGGACCGGGCCGCCTCCTCGAGATCGGACGCGACGGCAAGATTGCCAAGGAGATCAAGGTCCCGTTGACGCCGACCATCCGCACCCACGAACAGATGCGCGGCTGCCGTAAGACGGCTAACGGACGCTACCTCGTGAGCGCCAAGGGCGACCGTGCAGTCCTCGAACTTTCCGCGGACGGGAAACTTCTCCGCACCCAACCCGTCGAAGGCGATGTCCATGACGTCCGCGAACTGGCCAATGGTAATTGGCTAATCGCTCTCGGCGAAGGCGCCGGGGTCGTCGAAATCGACCGCAGTGGCAAGACCGTCTGGAATGTCGGACGCAACGAGATCAAGGATAACCCTCTCTTCTTGTCGAGTTCGGTCGAACGCCTCGCCAACGGTAATACCCTCGTGATGAACTGGCTCGGCCACGGCCACCTCGGCGCCACCGCTCAAATCTTCGAGATCGACGCCCAGAAGCAGCTCGTCCGTCAGTTCACCGATCACCGCCAGTTCACCAGCATCAACCATATCCAGATCTTGGAGTAATCCGGTGCGCTTCCTTCGTCTCATCTGCCTGTGCGGCTTAGCGGCGACCTTAGGCGCTGCCGAGACGAACACCGTGAAGACGGAAACCCAGACGCCCGAAACGCCCGCGCCGCCGGTGCCGCGCTCTTTATTAAAATTAAAAATCGCGCCCGGGGCTTCGCTCAAATTCGACTTTCCCGAACTCTCCCCGGATCGTTACGGAAAATATGCCGCCGGTAACGTGACCCTGCCCTTAGGGTATAAGACCGACAAACCATACCCGCTGGTCGCCTGGCTCGCGGGTGCTGACGGCGGCAACACCCCGAACCGCTCATTCTTGCCGGCGGGAGATTTCATCCTCGTCGGCCTGCCCTATCCGCAAGGCGCCAATAATCCGAGGCAGGCGAACATGGTCGGAGATTTTTCCCGCATCTGGAATTACCACCGCACGATGCTGGACGAAATCTCGAAAATCATCCCGAACATCGATCGCACGCGCTCCATCCTCGCCGGATTCAGTAACGGGGCGCACGCCATCGATGGTATGCTCCGGGTTTCGGGCAATAAGCCCCCCATGACAGACTACTTTGGGGTTTTCATCTTAGCCGATGGCGGCGGTACGGATTACACGTCCATCGGAATCTTACCCGATTTGACCGGGAAACATGCCTTTGCCTGTTGGGGCGAGAAAAGTCCCAATCGTCGCACCAGTGCCAAGCTGGCCCGCGAACTCAAATCTTTCGGAGCCGACACGGCCGCCGATGAGATCAAAGGGAGCGGACATGCCTTTCCGGAAACGGAATTCCCAAAGATTGCTGCCTGGCTGGAAAAGACTGGCCCGACCGCCCCCGCAGCTCCGACCAAGAAATAAGACTTAAACTAAACGGAACACCCCAGGGAGGCGACTTGTCAGAATCAGGAACAGAACTTGACTTGGGCTGAATCAATTATTCCATACTTGGAATAGTTTTCATATATGAAAATACCTTCCCCTAAGCGACCCATCGTTGCGGCGAATGATACTGGCTCCTCCGGCGTCCCTGCGCTCGAAAGAGGTTTGGCGATGCTGGAAATCCTCGCCCATCGCCCAGAGGGACTGACCCTTTCCGAATTAACCGCGGCTCTCGACCTCTCCCCCGCTTCGGCTCACCGCATCACGGGCACCCTCGAAGAAGCCGGCTACCTGCGTCGCGATGAGGTTTCTCGTCGCTACACACTTACCCGTAAACTTCTCCTGCTCAGCCAACCGCGTGGCAAATCCCGCAGCCTCGTCGCCGCCGCCGCCGAGGCCATGCGTGCCATCCAACAGCACACGGGCGAAACGACCCAGCTCTGCTGCCTGGCCGATGACCGCTGCGTCATGATCGACCAACTCGCTTCGCTCCATCCTTTCAAATACATCGTCGACCTAGGCTGCCATGCGCCGCTCCACTGCACGGCGCCGGGCAAAGCCATGATTGCTTTCCTCCCCGATGCCGAGCAAGACGCCCTCCTCTCGTGCCTGAAGCTCGAGAAGCACACCGAAAAGACGATCGTCACGAAGCGCGACCTCGCCACGGAAATTGAACGTATCCGCACCCAAGGTTACGCTTTCGACAAAGGCGAACATTTCGACGGTATCCATTGCGTCGCGGCGCCCATCCTAGACCAACATGGATATGCCATCGGGGCGGTAACTATTGCTGGCCCTTCCAGCCGCTTTCCGGCTGCCACCATGGCCGAGCGCGGCCAATTCATCCGCGAACAGGCTAACCGCATCTCGCGTGCTTTTCTTTCCTGATGCGCCGCTTCCTCGCCATCATCGCCTTCGTCAGCGCATCCCTACCGGCCGCCCCACTTAAGCCGGAGGATATAGAATTCTTTGAGTCGAAGATCCGTCCGGTGCTCGTGGCGGAGTGCTACGAATGCCACGACGCTAAGAAGCAGAAAGGCGACCTGCGCCTCGATTATCGCGACGGCCTGCTCAAGGGCGGCGAAGAAGGCGCGGCCATCGTCCCAGGCGACGCCAAGAAGAGTATCCTGATTCAATCCATGGATTACAGCCATGAAACCCTACAGATGCCGAAGAAGCGTCCGAAGCTCGACGCGAAGATTGTCGCGGACTTCGTCCAGTGGATTAATCGCGGCGCGCCCGATCCGCGTACGAAGGTCCCGGACGATTCCATCACGGCGACCTGGTCCGACCTCCTCACGGTCCGTAAAAACTGGTGGAGTTTCCAGCCGGTCGTAGTGCCCCCCGTTCCTGCCGGAAAATCCGCCAGCCCAATCGACCGCTTCCTCGACGCGAAGATTGTCGCCGCCGGCATCACACCTTCCGTTCAAGCCGACAAGGCCACGCTCATCCGCCGCGCGACCTACGTGCTGACGGGCCTGCCGCCCTCTCCTGCCGAGATCGCTGTCTTTGAAGCCGATGCCTCACCCGATGCTTTCATCAAGGTCGTCGACCGCCTATTGGCCTCGCCTCGCTACGGCGAACACTTCGCCCGACACTGGATGGACCTCGTCCGCTACGCCGACACGCACGGCAGCGAAGGCGATCCGGCCATTCCTCAGGCCTGGCGCTACCGCGACTACCTCATCCGCGCCTTCAACACCGACGTCCCCTACGATCAATTTATCCGCGAACAGATTGCCGGGGACCTGCTTAAATCTCCACGCATCAACACCGAAGATAAACTCAATGAGTCGGCACTCGGTACGGGACACTTCCGCATGATCGAACACGGCTTCCAGCCGGTGGACACCATCGATGAACAGGTTCGCAACGTGGACAATCAAATCGACGTGGTGAGCAAGACATTCCTCGGACTCACGGTCTCCTGCGCACGTTGCCACGATCATAAGTTTGACGCCATCAGCCAGGCCGACTTCTACGCCTTTTACGGCATCTTTGCTTCTACTCGCCCAGGACAGGTCACCGTCGACTCGCCCGATAAATTAAATAAAAACCGGGAACGCCTTACTGAACTCAAGCAAGCCATTCGCAAAGAACTCGCCTCGCAATGGCGCCAACAAGCGGAGGACATCCCCCAGGCGATCAAATGCCTTCGTGCCAACGCCGTCGAACGCGTTCAACTGCAAACCGAACTGAACAAACTCGATGCCGCGCTCACCGCTGATGACTTTCGTCGTCGCCTCAAGGCTGACAAAGGTGCCGGCCCAGCGCCAAGCCATTGGTGGACCTTCGAGCAGGACGGCCGAGACCTCGTCGGCAAGCTCGACGCTAAACTGAACAGTGGCGCCGTCATCAAGAATGGACGTCTCATCCTCGATGGAGACAAGGCCTTCGCCGAGACTGGCCCCACCCCCGAGAACTTGACCGCCAAGACCCTCGAAGCCTGGGTTGCGTTATCCACCCTTGACCAACGCGGTGGCGGAGTGATCACGGTCGAATCCATCGGAGGCGGCATCTTCGACTCGCTCGTCTTCGCCGAGAGACAGAAGGCGAAATGGATGGCTGGCAGTAACAACGGCGTACGCACGCAGAACGTGAACGGTCCGGCCGAGACCTCGAAACCCGGTGAACTCATCCACCTGGCGATCGTCTATCAAACCGACGGCCACATCGAACTCTACCGCAACGGCCAGCCCTATGGCAGCGGCTACGCACATGCCAATGAGAAGGCCGCGCTCCACACGTTCGCCCAGGACAAATCGCGCCTGCTCTTCGGACGACGTCACACCGGCGGCGGCAACGCCTTCCTGCGGGGCGAACTCGAGGAAGCCCG